>JBLMWU010000305.1:0-13865 GCA_050257395.1 Gemmatimonadota bacterium
GAGCAGTCGATCGCCGAGCTGTCCGACCGCCTCGATGCCGAGCGTAAGGCGCCTGGCAGCATAGGCCAGGAGGCGATGGACCGGGACATGGAGATCCACCGGCTGACCGCTCGCCTGCGCACCCTGCGCCGCTTCGGCTTGGACCTGTGCCTCGGGCACATGGTCAGCGCGGACAACCCCGAGCCCGTGTACATCGGGCGGCTCGGCCTCAGGGACAGCGCGGGTCGCCGGCTGCTCGTCGACTGGCGCTCCCCCGCGGCTGAGCCGTTCTTCGCAGCGACCCACGCCAACCCGATGGGTCTGGCAAGCCGCCGCAGGTATCGCTGGACCCGCGGCCGGATCAGCGACTACTGGGACGAGGTGTTCACCGCTGACGGGCTTGAAGGGCACGCCGCGCTCGACGACCAGTCTGCCTTCATCGCCAGCCTGGGCAGCAACCGGTCGGCCCGGATGCGAGACGTGCTCGCCACCATCCAGGCCGACCAGGACGCCATCATCCGCGCGGGATCCCGCGGCGCTCTCGTCGTCGACGGCGGCCCGGGCACGGGGAAGACCGTCGTCGCGCTGCACCGCTCCGCCTACCTCCTGTACTCCGACCCGCGGCTGGGGCACCACCGGGGCGGCGTGCTGTTCGTCGGCCCGCACCAGCCCTACCTCGCCTACGTCGGCGACGTGCTCCCCAGCCTCGGCGAGGAGGGCGTGCAGACCTGCACCCTGCGGGACCTCCTCCCGGAGGGTGCCGCGGCGGCGATGGAGACCGACCCGGACGTGGCCCGGCTGAAGTCGTCCGCGGACCTGGTGAAGGCGATCGAGCCCGCTGTCAGGTTCTACGAGAAGCCGCCCGCCAAGGGGATGACGGTCGAGACCGGCTGGTCCGACGTCTGGCTCAGCGCTGACGACTGGGCCGAGGCCTTCGGGGCTGCGGAACCCGGCACCCCGCACAACGAGGCGCGCGACCAGATCTGGGCGGAGCTGCTCACCATCCTGACCGACAAGCACGGCGACGATGACGTCCCGGCTGACCTGCTGCGCAGGTCGCTCGAGCGGAACCGGGACCTGCGCACGGCACTCAACCGGGCGTGGCCGCTGATCGAGCCGGCCGACCTCGTCGGGGACCTATGGTCGGTACCCGCCTACCTGCGCCTGTGCGCTCCCTGGCTCAGCGCTGATGAGGTTCAGCAGCTGCAGCGCCGGGACGCCCACGCCTGGACCGTGCCGGACCTGCCGCTCCTGGACGCGGCGCGGCAGCGGCTCGGCGACCCGCAGGCGGCACGGCGCAAGCGCCGGCGTGACGCCGCCGCCGCCGCCGAGCGGGAGCAGATGGGCCGGGTAGTGGCTGACCTCATCCAGGCGGCCGGCGCGGCCGACGACGAGTACGGCGTCGGCCTGGTGACGATGCTGCGCGGCGAGGACTTCCAGGACGCCCTGGTCGACCAGGCCGCGCTGCCCAGCGCCGACCCGGACCTGCTCGCCGGCCCGTTCGCGCACATCGTGGTGGACGAGGCCCAGGAACTCACCGACGCCGAGTGGCAGATGCTGCTGCTGCGCTGCCCGTCCCGGAGCTTCACCATCGTCGGGGACCGCGCCCAGGCCAGGCACGGGTTCACGGAGTCGTGGCAGGAACGGCTCGGGCGCGCCGGGCTCGGCCAGATAAGCCTGGCCACGCTCAGCATCAACTACCGGACGCCGCAGGAGGTCATGGCGGAGGCCGAGCCGGTCATCCGGGCGGTGCTCCCGGACGCCAACGTGCCCACGTCCATCCGCACCGGCGACGCCCCCGTCATCCACGGATCGGTCCGGGAGCTGGGCCCGATCCTGGACACCTGGCTCGCCGCGCATGCCGAAGGAACCGGCTGTGTCATCGGCGATCCCACGTTCCGGGCGACGCCCCGCATCCGGTCGCTGACCCCGGAACTGGCGAAAGGGCTCGAGTTCGACCTGGTCGTCCTCATCGACCCGGTGGAGTTCGGCACCGGCATCGAGGGAGCGGTCGACCGCTACGTCGCGATGACCCGGGCGACCCGGCAGCTCGTGATCCTCACGAGCACCTGACGCCGCCCGCGCTAGAGCTGCGGCGCAGCCACCCCTAACGGGGACTGATCTGAGCCCGGCGCGGGCGCGGCGGCCTGGGGCGCCGGCTGGCCCTGCCCGCCGCTACCGGGCTGCGGCCCGCCATCCGGGGACGGGGACGGCGCCTGCCGCTGTACGGGATCACCCTCGGACAGGACGGCCGAGACCAGTGCCTCCATCGGCCCGGTGAGACCGTGCTGGGTCACCAGGACGGGCTGCTCACCGGTGCTGATCACGTAGACCGGGACGCCGGGCGCGGGCCGGTAGGGCGGCGGATGGGCGAGTGCGGCGTGGCTGAGCAGCGACTCCCAGCGGCTGGAGTCGCTGCGGGTGGCGGTATCGACCAGGCGGTGCAGCAGCCTGCCGTCTCCGGCGATGCGGGTAACCATGATCTGCACGCGGCGAGCTTTCCCGCTTTGCTACGACATATGCGTAAGCAAGGAAAGTTTCCTTGCTCCAGCCGGGCGGGCCGGCCGGCCTGACGTTCCGGGTGGCTGTGCCGTCGGACTTGTGAGACGCCAGCAACACCGCTGGCATCAGAAGGGAAGACCCGCAATGTCCACGCCTGCAGCAGCCGGTCCCGCAGCAGCCGGGCACGACGGCCTCCGGTCGCGTCTGCCCGACCCCAGCCAGTTCTTCCCCGAGCTGGGAGTGATGGCCGGCGCCATGTTCAAGGCCACCGGGAACGGCTCGATCCCGCAGGCCACCATCAGCCTGGTGCAGCTCCGCGCCGGGCAGATCGCCGGCAGCACGTACCACACCGTCCGGCAGACCGGCGACCTCCGCAAGGCCGGGGAGACAGAGGAGCGCATCACCGCCGTGGCGTCGTGGCGGGACGCGCCATACTTCACCGCTGCCGAGCGGGTCGCACTCGAACTCGTGGAGGCCGTCCTCACCCCGAATCCGTCCGGGGAGCGCGTCCCCGACGAGCTGTACGCCAGGGCATCCGCCCACTACGACGACAAGGCGCTCTGGACGCTCACCCTGGCGATCGGCCAGATCTGCTTCTTCATCCCCGTCGCTCTCATCGCCAGGCCGATGCCCGGCCGGGAACCGCATTACCGCAAGTGACGCCGCCAGCCCGCGCCGCGCCAGGGCGGGGGAAATCCCGGCGGCGCGTATCCGCCCGTCTGCTAGCGTGGTGGGTATGCAGCGCGCTGTTGTGACGACGACGCCGGAGAGTGTCCCGGCGCGCTGACCGCTGTCTTAGTCCGAAGCCCCGGGGCGAGCACCCCGGGGCTTCGGCGTCCGTGGTCGCTCGCCGCCGCCATCTGCGAGGAGACCGCGATGCAAGATCATCGCAAGCTCGGCCGCGAGCTCGACCTGTTCGGCACCGACCCGCTGGTGGGCGCCGGGCTGCCGTACTGGCTGCCGGCCGGCGCGGCCGTGCGGCATGCCCTGGAGGAGTACGTCCGCGAGCTGGAACGCCGGGCTGGCTACCAGCATGTCTACTCGCCCGTGCTGGGCAAGCGGGAGCTGTATGAGATCTCCGGGCACTGGGCGCATTACCACGCGGACATGTACCCGCCAATGGACATGGGCGCGGAGCAGGTCGTGCTGCGGCCCAGCCTGTGCCCGCATCACGCGCTGATCTACCGCTCCCGCGGCCGCAGCTACCGGGAACTGCCGTTGCGGCTGGCCGAGATCGGGGGCCAGTACCGGGCCGAGCTGTCCGGGGTGCTCGGCGGCCTGACCCGGGTGCGGGCGATGCAGCTGAACGACGCGCACATCTTCTGCACCCTGGATCAGGTGGCGGGCGAGGCGGTGGCAGCGCTCCGCATGATCAGCCAGGCATACCTGGCCCTGGGCATCAAGCCCGTCCGGTACCGGCTCTCGCTGCCCGGTCCGGGCGGGAAGTACGTCGATGACCCGGAGCTGTGGCGGCGCTCGGCGGACATGCTCACCGGGGTGCTGGCCAGCGCCGGGCTGCCGTACGAGGCCGGCGCGGGAGAGGCCGCGTTCTACGGCCCCAAGATCGACGTGCAGGTCGCGGACAGCGCTGACCGCGAGGCCACCCTGTCGACCGTCCAGGTCGACTTCTACGGGCCCGAACAGTTCGGCCTGCACTACGCCGGCGCCGACGGCGGCAGGCACCGCCCGGTCATCGTGCACCGCAGCATCGTCGGCAGCATGGAACGGGCCGTTGGCCATCTGATCGAGGTGCACGGCGGCGCCTTCCCCGGCTGGCTCGCCCCGGTGCAGGTGGCTGTGCTCCCGGTGACCGACGGCGAGTCGGCCCCGGCAGCCGTCTTCGCCAGCCTCGCCGAAGATCAACGGCTGCGCGTGCAGGTCGCAGGCACCGAACGCGGCAGCCTGGCCAGCCGCATCCGCGACGCCAGGCTCGTGCCCTATCTGGCGGTCATCGGCGGGCGGGAGGCCGCAGCCGGCCGGGTGGCACTCCGCCTGCGCGGCGGGCGGCGGCTGCCAGCCCTGCCCGTGGCGTCAGCGATCGCGGGAATCACCAGACAGGTGAATGCGCACAGCCCCGAACTGTGGGACGCAGGGCACGAGGGCCGGTGACCGATCTGCGCCAGCGCGCAGCCGCGTCACTCGGCGGGCGGCCCGCTTGGCCGCACCCCCGGCCGGGGCCCGCCGGGCCGGGGGCTGCCCGGCCGGGGTCCCCCGGGCCGGGGAGAAGGGCCCACGTTCGGGTCCCTGCCCTCCGCGGCCTCGGTGCGGTACCAGCCCAGCACCGGGCCCCCGTGCCAGCCGGGGCCCGCAGCCTCGCCCTCGGCCGGCTCCACCCATTCCTCGATCACCACGACCTCGTCGCCTGACACCCCGGCTTCAGCAGCCACCTCGCGCAGATCGGCCGGCTCGCGCAGGCCGGCTGGCTCGCCCCGCACGAACCTGAGCAACCGCTCAGCCGCCTCCCGCAGTCTGGCGCCGATACCAGGATCACGCTCGGGCTTTGCCTCAGGACCGCTCGCCACCCTGTCCTCCCCAACTCCGTCCCGCAGAGGGCGCCGCGTCCGCTGATCAGGTTCTTCCGGCCCAGGCGGACCTCCAGCGGCTTGCCTCTCGTTTGCCCACCGGCTGCCGTCGCAAACGACCGGCTGCAGCCGGTGCGTGCTGCCGGGCCCCGGCCATTCCGGCAGCGTGCTGACCAGTGCGTGCCAATCTCTGCCGATCTGACCGTGGACTGGCGGTCGCTGAAGTCGTCTGGGAGGCGTTATACGGAGGTCAGGACGAATTCACTGGCATGCCCGAGCCGTGCCTGGAAGCCAATCAGGGGATTGCGCAGGCCAGGCATTTGTCACCATCTCTCACGGTTGACATCGCCCGCCACGGGAAGTGAAGGCCATACATACACCTGGGGAGGTGTCCAATGTCCCGCAAGAAGCAAAGCCGCCAGTCCGGCCAGGTAGTCAGCAAATCGTGGGACTGGCTGCGCCAGGGTGCGGCTCAGGCGAAGCCGGCGGCCAGGAGCACGGGAGCGGCTGCCAGGCGCGGCGTGCACAAGTCGCGCGCCTGGGCGGCGCCGCAGCTCGAGCGTACGGGGCAGGTCCTGCAGAACCGCGTAGCTCCCAAGGCATCGTCCCTGCTGAGCTCGGCCGCGGAGCGCCTCGACCCCGGCCAGTCACGGCGCGCGCGCCGGCTCAAGGTGGCCGCCGTCTCCGTGCTCACGGCTGCCGCCGGCGCAGTGGCGGTTCTTGCCCGCATGCGCAGGAAACCCGGGACCGGCGGCACGTCCCCGGATGAGGCTGACACCAGTGGCGCGACCGCGGAAGAGCAGAAAGAGCAGGTGCGCTGAGGCACGCCCGGCTGACCCCGGCTGGGTGCCGGCGCGGACGCCGGGCCGGGCAGGGCCGGTTGCCTCCGCGTACAGCGGCAGCGGGCTGGCGTAGGACAGCAGCTTCTCGCACCGTGCCCGGGCGCGGTCTGTCTCGCCGATCCCGGTGAGGGCCGAGACCAGCCAGCAGGCGCAGATGGTGAAGATTCCTTCCCCGCCGGCACACCCGTCGCCGGTCTCCCCGGCCCGGTAGCGCAGGACGAGTTCGCGCACGGCTGGCGCGCAGAGCCACCTCCGCCCTTTTACACTGCACTAGTAGTATAAACATCGATACTAGTGACGGTAAGCCCGCGGACAGCAGGCTGGGCAAGGCACACGAGGCGGCCATGGAGATTGAGTCACTCGCGGGAGCTCTCGAACGTGAGCACCAGGAGATCGACGCGGGGATCGGGGCGTTCACGGCCGGCCCCCCGGCCGGCGGCCGGGACAGGGCGCGGCTGGCCCGGGCGGTGCACGCGCTGCGCCGTCACATCTACCTGGAGGAAGAGTTCCTGTTCCCGCTCCTGCGCGAGGCGGAGCCGGGACTGATGGCGCCGATATTCGTCATGCTGCGCGAGCATGCCCAGCTATGGGGGACGCTCGACTCGCTGGAACGCGAGCTGGACGAGGGCACCGGTGACGGGCTCCGGGTCTGCCGGCAGCTGACCGTCCAGCTCCTGCATCACAACCAGAAAGAAGAGAAGATCCTCTACCCGCAGGCCGACCAGGCGCTGCCGGAAGCGGCCGCCGCGAAACTGCGGGAGTTTCTGGCTGCCGGCGAGCTGCCCGCCGGCTGGGTGTGCCTCAGGGCGCGGGGCTGAGCAGGTGCCTGCCCGCCGGGCGCGTGCAGCCCCCCACTCCCCTGGCTCATCATTTATCTAGTGTATATAGTAAAAAATAAACTCCCTGTCGCAACGGGCGGCAGGAGCTGAGTCAGGGAGATGACGTGCCGGGCACGGGAACCGAAGCGTACGAGGCGATGCTGGCCCACCACCGGATCCTGGGTGAGCAGCTGAACGAACGGGTGAGTGCGATAGCCGCAGCGGCGGCGGCAGGCCAGCCGCATGAGATGGCGGTGGCCGGGCTCGTCGCCTACCTGGCCCGGGAGGTCCTCCCGCACGCAGCCGCCGAGGAAGAGACCATCTACCCGGCAGCTGGCGCGCTGGACGGCCTGGCGGGCACGGTCAAGGAGATGATCGCCGAGCACCGGATCTTGTCGGAAGCGGCCGGGCGGCTCGCCGGGGCGGCAGGCGCCGCCGAGGCGGCTGAGCGCGGCGAGGGGATAGCCAGGCTGTTCGCCGGGCACGTGGCGAAAGAGAACGACATCCTGCTCCCGGCGCTGCTCGCCAGCGAGAGCGCGGACCTGGCCGGGCTGCTGGCCGGCATGCACGCCCGCACCGAGCAGGCGGCGCAGGCCGCTGCCGCGGACGCGGACGCGGAACCTGCTGCCGACCCGCAGGCCACGGTGCTGTCCCTGCTGCTGCAGGCCACGACAGAGCTGGCCAGGGCCGGGCAGGCCGACCGGGCCTGCCGGCTCACCGCTGCCGCCTGGGCAGCGCTGCGCGAGTCCAGGCCCGATCTCGCGGTCAGGCTGACGGCCACGCTGCACGGGCTCGCCCGCCGGGCCGGCGGCGCACCCGCCACGGCGGGCCATGCCCACTCCGGTCCGGGGGAAGGGACGACGCCCGGCGCAGCCGCAGCCGGGCCGGACCTGGACGTCCGCAGCCTGCCCCCGGCGCAGCGGCACGAGTCGATCTTCGCCGCCTACCGGGCCCTCGCCCCGGGCTCGGGTTTCCTGCTGATCAACGACCATGACCCCAAGCCGCTGCGCTACCAGTTCGAGGCCGAGCACGCCGGCGAGTTCACCTGGGACTACCTGGAACAGGGCCCGCGGACCTGGCGAGTGCGGATCGGGCGGCCAGCAGCCACGCCCTCCCGCGATGACCGGGCCGGCGATGCTGCGGTCAGCGCGGACCACGGGGGGCAGGAGCCGGGCCTGGATGTGCGGCAGCTGCCGCACTGGCAGCGTCATGACACGATCTTCACCGCCTACCGGGCGCTGCGGCCCGGCCGTGGGCTCGTGCTCATCAACGACCATGACCCGCTGCCGCTGCGGTACCAGTTCGACGCGCAGCACGCTGGCGAGTTCACCTGGGACTACCTGGAGGCGGGGCCGGAGCTCTGGCGGGTGCGGATCGGCCGCGCCACTGGCTAGCCCTCCGCCGGCGGTCCCGCACGCCATATCCAGCCGGCAGCGCTGCCCGTCCCAGCCCCGGGGGCGGGCAGTGCTGCCACTCACGGCGGCGGCCGGTGCGGTGCGCCGGTGCGGCCCGCGCCGAGCCCGGGCCGTCCTGTCAGGGCCTGCTGGCCAGCAGGTAGCCGACCGCCCCGGTGGCGGCGTGGCTGAGGTGATGGTCCAGCAGTTCGTACTCGCCGGCGGCCGGGACGGCGAACTCGGCGAAGCCGCCCTCGCCGGGCATGAGGTCCAGGGTCTGCGCGGCACCGCCGGCCGGGTTGCCAGGCCGCAGCAGGTAGGCGCCGTCGCTGAAGACCGTGTCGAACTGGGCGCCGACCACGTGGAACGCGGTGTCATCTGAGGGCCCGGCGTCGAGCACCCAGATGCGGACCCGCTCCCCGGCGCGGACCCGCAGCGGTGCGTGCAGATACTGGTTCACGTACCCGTTGAAGGTCACCGCGGCGGCCTGGCCGCGCAGCATCTTCGCGTAGTCACCCGCCTGTCCCTGCGGCCCGGGATACAGCTCGGACTGAACCACCAGGAATTCGTGCGCCGCGGGCAGCTGGGGCGGGTCGATGATGAGCGCCCCGAACATGCCGTTCGCGACGTGCTCCAGCACCGGCGCGGTCCCGCAGTGGTACAGGAAGATGCCGGCGTACCTGGCCCGGAACCGCTCGGTCAGCGACTGCCCCGGGCCGATCGTCCGCATCGCCGCCATGGGCTGCGCGGCGGCGTGAAAATCCAGCGAGTGACCCATGGCGGAGTGGTTGACCAGGGTCACGATGAACTCATCCCCGACATGCCCGCGCAGGGTGGGACCGGGGACCTGCCCGCTGAAGGTCCACCTGTCCTGGGTGACGCCGGGCGCGACCTGCATCCGCCTGTCCTCGGCGACCAGCGTGACCCGGTGGACCCTTCCCGGCGGTGCGGGGGCGAGCGCCGGGCTGACCGGCCGCCACCCCGGCGGGGGCGCCGCCGCGAAGCCGATGACCGCGTCGCGGCCTGGCGGCCGGGCCGCCGCCGCGCCGTGGGCGGCCCCGGTGACCTTGATGGTGAGGATCATCCCGGCGGCCTTGTGGCCGGGGACGGTGCACCATGCCTGTGCCGTCCGGCCGAAAACCCCGTAGCTGACCGCCTTGCCCTGGCCGGGAGCGAGCATGCCGGTCCCCACGCTCCCGCCGTCGAGCTGCAGGTCGTGGCCCATCGCGTCGCGGTTGATGACACGCAGGACGACCCTGGTGCCGGCGGGCACCGAGACCGACGACGGCCGCACCGCCATGTCAGCCAGCTCGATCCCGAACGTCCTGGTCTCGCCGTTCCATGCCACCGGCCGGCTGGCTGCCGTGCCCTGGCTGGCCCGCCCCGGCCACAGGGCGGCTGCCGCCATGAGCACGGCCACCGACGCGACCGCGATGGCCGTGCCCGGCAGCAGACGGCCCTGGCCGGGCGGAACCGCCGTGGCGGCGGCGCCAGCTGGGCCAGGCTGCCCCGGCACAGGCTGCCCCGGCGCAGGCTGCTCCGGCGCAGGCCGGGCCCGGCCGCCGGGCCCGCCGGCCCGGCGCAGCATCCGGGCCGGTGTCACCGACAGGTTGGCTGCGGCGGCCGCGCCAGCGGCGGCGAGCAGCCAGCCGCCCGCCGCGATGACAGCGGGCCGGGAAGCCGCGAAACCGGTGCAGACCGCGGCCAGCCCGGCTGTCACCAGGGTGTAGGTGGCGGCAGCCAGCCGATGGCCGTACAGGTCGGCGAAGCCCAGCGGCTTGCCCGACGGGCCGGTGCTGATGCCGCGGGCGCGCAGCACCGACCACACGATGAACGGGACGACCTTGTGCGAATGGCCTACCAGGGCCTCCAGCAGCCACCCCGCAAAGGCGGTCACGGCGGCCGCGACCAGCGCCACCCCCTCGTGGTGATCGTGGGGGAATACCAGCACCGCGGCGAGTGCCAGGCCGGCCCCGGCCAGCAGCCAGGCCGCAGCGGTGGCCACGAAGGCCAGGTGCAGGTCGGCCTTGCGGCGCCGGTGGCGGATGTGCGCGGCGAGCGAAATCAGGTGCGCGGCCAGCCCGGCCGCGAGCACCGCGGCCCCGGCCCAGGCGAGCCAGCTCACGCCGGTCAGCAGCCCGGGCGACAGCAGCGCCACCCCGGCCGGGACCGCCCACACCGCCACCTGGCCCGCCCGGCGCCGCCCCGGGACGTGGGCGAGGAAGAACATCGGCCACAGCTTCTCCGCCACCGAGATGTAGGTGAGGCCGAGCCAGGCGAACAGGCCGATCACCGCGTGGGCCAGCACCGTGTGGCCGGCCAGGGCGAACCAGTTCCCCCGGCGGTCGGCCACGTAGGTCACCCCGAAGCAGGCCGTCGCCACGAAGCCCGCCAGCGCGAACCTCAGCCCGACGGCGGTCGCGCCCTTGCCCCGGGCGGCCAGCGGCGCGGACAGGTTGACCACCAGCAGGGTGACTGCGACCGCGGCCAGCCCGCCGCCGGCCTCTACGACGCCCTCCTGCCCGGCAGCGATGCCAAGCGGGAGCAGCCACGCTGCCGCCAGCCAGGAGGCGAAGGTGGCGCGGGCGAGCCGGACCGAGCGCAGCGGCCGCTGGGTCACCACCGGGGTGAACTGGTGCAGCGCACCCGCCACCCCCATCGACAGGGTCGCCAGCACGCCGAAATGGGCCGCGGCCACCACCTGGTCAGCCGTTGGATCGGCGACCGCGGCCGCCCGCGCCCAGGCGAGCGCGGCGCCCCAGGCCACCAGCCCGGCGGCGGCCGCCGCGAGGAAGCTGAGCGGCACCGAGGGCGGCGGCACGACCGCCGGAATGCCCGGCGGGCGGCCCGCCCAGGAACCGGGCACCGGCCGGGCCGGTGCCGCCGGTGCCACCGGCGGCTGCGGTACTGGTGGAGTCATCGTCTCTCCCGCCACGAGAGGCCCGGCCGGCACGACGGCGCCAGCCCGTCACCTCGCTCTGTGCTATAAATCTAGCAAGAGCTAAAATTACGAAATAGATGGGGTTTACTAGCCGGCGGACCCGCCGGGAGAGGGGTGCGGCGTGGCGACTGTGGATGCGCGGCCGATCATCGCTGAGGGCGGCGAGCCCTTCGGCACGATCATGTCCGCGGTGGCGGGACTGGCCGACGGGGAGGAACTCGTCGTGCTGGCACCGTTCGAGCCGGTGCCGCTGGAAGGCGTGCTGGGCTCGCAGGGCTTCAGCTATGACGCGACCGACCTGGGTAACGGCGACTGGCGGGTCACATTCCGCCGCGAGCCGTGACCGCCCCCGGGCCGCCGGCTGAGGGCCCGGGCACCGCGCGGGCGGGCCTGGCCGGCCCGGTCGCCGCCGCCTGGAACGCCCTGGCCGGCGTCTATGACCCCGAGCTGTACCTGGACGTGGTCTCGCTCGGCCTCGTCTACGACGTCCGGGAGCAGGACGGGACGATCGTCGTCGAGATGACCATGACCACTCCGGGCTGCCCGGTGTCGGAGACGCTGCCGGAAGAGGCGAAGACCGCGGTCCGGCAGGCCGCCGGGGACGGCTACGCGGTCGATGTCCGCGTCGTCTGGGAGCCGCCGTGGAGCCCGGACATGATGGACGAGACGGCCGCCACGGCGCTCGGCTTCCGGGTCAGGTAAGTCAGCTGAGGAGGGACCGTGACCTACGTCATCGGAGAGCCGTGCATCGACGTCATGGACCGCGCCTGCGTCGAGGAATGCCCGGTCGACTGCATCTATGAGGGAGAGCGCTCGCTCTACATCCACCCGGACGAGTGCGTGGACTGCGGCGCCTGCGAGCCGGTCTGCCCGGTGGAGGCCATCTACTACGAAGACGACTTGCCCGCCGGCCTGGCGCCGTACAAGGACGACAACGAACGGTTCTTCGCCGAGCCACTCCCCGGCCGTGACCAGCCACTCGGCTCGCCCGGCGGGGCCGGCAAGACCGGCGTCCTGGGGGTGGACACCGAACTGGTCGCGTCCCACCCCAAGCGCGAGGCCGTCTCCTGACCCGCCCGGCCGGCCCCGGCCACCGCCAGGCCTCGAACCATAGTTTCTACTAGCAGTACTGAGGTAAAATCACAGCGTGGACGTGCAGGATCTGCTCAGGCCAGACACGAGCGCGCCGCTCGGCGAGAGCCGTGCGCGAGTGCTCGACCTGCTGCGCTCGGGCGGACCGCTCGGGGTGCAGGAGGTCGCCGACCAGACCGGTCTGCACCCGAACACCGCCCGCTTCCACCTCGACGCACTGGCCGAGGCGGGACTGGCGGAGCGGGCGCCGCAGCCCCGGCCGACTCCCGGCCGGCCGAGCATGGCCTACCAGGCAACCGCCAGTGACGGCCCGGCCGGGCAGCGGCGCTACCGGCTGCTCGCCGAGATGCTCACCAGCCTGATCGCCGGCGTGATGGCACACCCCGGCGAGGCCGCCACCGAGGCCGGCCGGGAATGGGGCCGCTATCTCACCGAGCGGCCGCCGCCCTACCAGCGCGTCGACGCCGGGCAGGCCATCGAGCGGCTGATCGGGGCGCTGCGGGAGATCGGGTTCGCCCCCGAGGCCGTGACCGGGGACGGCCACCCGCGGCTCAGGCTGCACCAGTGTCCCTTCCGCGAGGTCGCCGAGCGCCATCAGGACGTGGTCTGCGCCCTCCATCTCGGTCTCATGCAGGGCGTGCTGACCGAACTGCGGGCACCGGTCACCGCCGGCCGCCTGCTGCCCTTCGCGGAGCCCAGCGTCTGCATCGCCGAACTCATCGCAGGAAACGCGGCAGCCGACGCCGGAAGCGCGGAAGCCGCACCGGCCAGCTAACAGGACAGCCGCCAATTGCCGTCTGAGCTGGCGTGATGCGTGCGGGGAGCTTGGCATTTCAGGACAGGCGCCCGTCGCGTGGGACGACGACGTCGCGGCGGAGCCGCTCAGGGATGTCGATTCCCTCGATCTCGATGATCGCCTCGTCGCGGAACGTGAAGCCGAGCGCACCGATGACCCGTCCGAGCAAGACAATGGCGAGCCCAGGTGTGCCGTCCACCAGCGCGGGCCGGACGAAACGGGCCTGGCGTGAGTACCTGAGCGCATAGCTGGCCACCGCGCGCGAGCCGCGGCGCACCGGTTCGGCACCCGGCGCGGCACGCGCGTCGCGAAGCACGATGTCCGGGTCCAGGACCGCGATGAGCGCGCCGAGATCGCCCTTGCGGAGCGCGGCGAGGAACGCGTCGGCGACCTGCCGCTGGCGGGCGAGGTCGGTGTCCTGGGCGGGCGGCACCCCGCGCACCCGGCGGCGGGCGCGGCTCGCCAGCTGGCGGGTGGCAGCCGGCGAGCGCCCGGCGATGGGAGCGATCTCGTCGAAGGGCAGCGCGAAAATGTCGTGCAGGACGAAGGCGAGGCGTTCTGCGGGGGCGAGGGTGTCGAGCACGACCATGAGCGCCGGGCCCACCGAATCGGCGAGCAGCGCCTCCGCCTCCGGGTCATCCGTGCCAGCGGCCGTCGTGACGAGAGCGTCGTCGATGGGCTCCTCGTGGCGACGGCGCCGGGCACGCAGCATCTTGAGGCACTCCCGGGCCACCACCGTGGTCAGCCACCCGGTCAGGTTCTCCAGCTCGCTCGCGTTGGCACCGCTCAGCCGCAGCCAGGAGTTCTGCACGGCGTCGTCCGCCTCGGTCAGCGAGCCGAGCATCCGGTAAGCGACATGCCGCAGGTGCGGCCGGCTCTCCTCGAACCGCACCGCCAGCCAGCGGGCGTCGTTCATGTGTCACATCCTCCTGTCTGCCGGGCTCATAGCCATGAACCACCCGGAGCCCCGGATGTGACG
>JBLMWU010000306.1:0-53580 GCA_050257395.1 Gemmatimonadota bacterium
CCGCGGGCGGGGTTCCAGCTGATCGTCTTCGCGGATCACTCGCTGAAGTCGTTTCCATCGGTGGCCCACGGCCTGCGCGCACTGGCCGCGGCCGGCTCCGGCCCGCAGATCGTCGTGCTGACCCGCCAGCAGGACAGCCTCACCCGGCCGGTCCTGGACGCGCTCGGGCTGGCGGACGTGCCCGTGGTGACCGGCTCGGGCGCCCTGTACGGGAAGTACAACGTGCGGGTCATGCCGTTCATGATCTTCACCGATCCGGCCGGGCGGGTGCGGGCCTCCAGCCTGGTGAACCACGCATGGCAGGTGGAAAGGCTCTGGCGGCTGGCGCAGGTGCCGCCTGAGGCAGGCGGCAGGCCGGCGGTGCGGGCCGGGCGGCGGCCAGCCGGAATGGCGCGCTGACCGATGAGTGTCCTGTCCCTGGCCGCGCAGGCCGCGGTGGCGGCGGTGCTGCTGGTGGGCGGCGGCGCCAAGGCCGCCGACCTGGCCGGTTTCGCCGCGGCCATGCGGCTGCTGGTGCCCCCGCGGGTGCCCGGTCCGGTGGTGCGGGCGCTGGCGGTGAGCGCCGCCGGGGTGGAGCTGGCACTCGGCGAGGCAAGCCTGCCGCTGCCCGCCGCCGGCTGGCTGAACGCGGCCGTGCTGGCGCTCGCCTGCGGGTTCGCAGGGGTGTCGGGATTCGGCTACGCCCGCCACCGGGGCCGGGCCTGCCACTGCTTCGGCGCCCTGTCCGGCGGCCGGTTCGATGCCCGGGGCCTGCTGCGCAGCGCCGCCGTGGCGGTGGCCGCCGCGATCGCCACGGCCGGGCCGCCGCCGGGCACCGCCCGGCTCGGGGCCGGCCAGCAGGCCCTGCTCGGCCTGGCCGGCGCCGTGGTCGCGCTCAGTGCGTTCACCGCCGCCCGGGCCCTGGCCCAGGCGCGCAGAAGAGGTCTGGAGGTGTCATGACGATCCCGGTCTACGTGGCCGTGGCCCAGTGGGTACTGCTGCTGACCCTCGGCATCCTGGTGGTCCTGATGTTCCGGCAGCTGGGACGGCAGCTGGCCGCCAGCCAGCCGGCCGCCGCCCCGGGCCCGGAGCCGGGCAGCCGGGCCGCCGCCATCGGGTACACCCGGCCGGACGGCGGGGAGGAGGTCTTCCGGCCCGGCGGCGGGCGAGCCGCCCTGGTGGCTTTCGCCGAGCCCACCTGCCCGGCCTGCGAGGAACTGGTGGCCGCGCTGAACACGGCGCACGCCGAGGGTGGGCTCGCGCGGGTGCGGCCGCTGCTGGTCACCTCGGAGCCACTGAGTTACCTGCAGATCTCCGCCCCGTTCCGGGCGACGCGGCTGCCGCTGGGGCGCATCACCGCTGATGCGGCGCGGCAGGCGTACGGCGTCTCGGCGACGCCGCTGCTGGTGGCGATCGACGGGGCGGGGGTCGTCCGGGCCGCTGGCCCGGCAGCCCGGCACGCGGATGTCCGGGCCTTCGTGCAGGCATGCCTCCTGCCGCCCGCTGCCACGGGCACGCTGCCCGCGGCAGCCGCCGGCGCCGGGCCCGCGGGGCCCGGCGTGCTGACCGCCGCCGCTGGCGAGGAAGGGGGAGGCAGCCGGTGACCCGCTGGCAGGAGCTGGGCAGGCGGATCGACACCCGGATCGGCAGGGGCATAGAGAAGGCCGGGCGGATCGTGAGCCGCCGGGCCGCGCTGCGGACCGCGATCCTCACCGGGGTCACGGCCGCCGGTGCCGTGGCCCTGGGCCAGCGGCCTGCCCTGGCGCGCGTCCGCTGCCCGGAGAGGTGCGGCCCGAGCCCGCGGTGCCGGCACGGGTGCCCGCACGTGGGCTGCCCGCCCCGGCACTCGCTCTGCAAGTCCCCGCCGGTCAGCTGCGGCGGGTGGTGCGTGTACGCCAGCGGGACGTGGGTCCACTGCACCGGGTACGGCAAGTGCGGCCGGGGATACACGCTGTGCCAGGACTGCAGGCGTCACCACAGCTGCCATGTCTGCATCTGCGTCAGCGGAATCCTCTGCCGCGACTGCTGCCACCGCAGCGACGTGGAGGCCGAGGCCGGGCGGATCCAGCGCATCATCGCCGCCTCCTAGTGCCCGGCGTGCCAGGTCGTGCCGGGACCGCGGCCGGGCTGCCGCTCGCGGCGGCCGCCGTTGCCGTGGGAGCCGTGGCTGGCTGGTGCGCCGATGGCGGGCTGGCCGTCCTCACGATGCCGGCCGCCGCGGTGGCCGTCATGAACGGCTATTCCAAGGCGTACTCGCCCTGAGGCGCCAACTCGGCGGCCTCGCTGGCCACCGGCCTCCCGGTCGGGAGGATCACCGCCCCGCTGTCGGTGCTGGCCGCCTACGCCGTGCCCGCCGCCGCCGCGTGGACGCCGGCCGGCCTGCTGGCCGGCCTGGTGCCGGCCGGTCGGGCCGTCCTGGCGCTCATCGCCGGCTACGCCGCGTACTACGGGCTGATCGAGGCCACCGGGCGGCCAGGCCTGCCGCCGCCGGGCCGCTCCTGGCAGGTGCCGTCCCGGTGGGTGGACCGGGCCCCGGGGTGGCGGCGGATCCTCATCTGGGGCTCGGTCCTGGGCCCCGGGTTCGCCACCCGTAACCCGTACGCCGGGTTCGGGCTGCTGCCGCTGGTGGTCGCGGCGGCCGGGAACCCGCGGCTGGGGGTGGCGCTGGCGGCGCTGCTGGGGTTCCTGCACGGCGCGGGCCGGGCGGCCGCGCTGCTTCGGGACGCCCGCCACGCCGCGGATGCCGACTACCTGCTGTCCGTCATGGCGGCGATCCGCTGGCGTACCGTCGACGGGTTCGCCCTGCTGCTGGTCGCCGGGGCGGCCGCGGCAACCATGATCGTGCGCAGGTAGCCGGAGGCACCGGCAGCGGGTAGGTCACCAGCCGTGGGAACGGGGGGCGCGGCGCTGGACGGGGAGCGGCCGGCCAGGGCGGGGGCTGGTGCTGGCCACGCTGCTGGGGGCGTCCGGGGTCGCCAACGTGAACCTGGCCGTGGCCAGCATCGCCCTGCCCTCGATCGGCCGGGGGCTGGACGCGTCCCAGACCGGCCTCGACCTGATCGCCGTCGGCTACACGCTGGGGCTGGCCGCCTCGGTGCTCTACCTGAGCGCACTGGGGGACCGGTACGGGCGCAAGCTGATGCTCGGGCTCGGCGTCGCGCTGTCGGTGCCGGCCGCGCTGCTGGCCGCCTACGCCCCGTCGGTGACCGTGCTGACGGCGGCGCGCGTGGCGGGCGGGCTCTCGGCCGGGATGTCCTACCCGACCGCCCTGGCGCTGTCGGTGCCGGTCCAGCGGGCAGGAATGGCATCGGCCACCGCTGACCTGCAGGGCGACCTCGGCGGGGCGATCATGCAATCGGTGCTCGGCGCGCTGCTGGCCGCCGGGTACGCCAAGAACATCGGCGATGCGGTGGCCGCTTCTCCCGACCGGTCCCGGATCACCAGCAGCATCCTGACCGAGCTGCAGCGGTCGTTCGCCAGCGCGGAACAGATCGCACGCCGGTATCCCGCCTACGCGGACAAGATCATCCGCGGGGCCAGGATCGCGTTCGAGGCCGGAAGCCACTGGGCGCACGCGGCCGGGCTGATCGCGGTGGCGCTGGGCGCCGTCCTGGTCTTCTTCGCCTACCCGCGCAGGCAGCAGGAACAGGACCTGTTCGCCGGTTACCGCGCGGAAGACACCGAGCAGGCCAGGCTTCCCCTGGGGATGCTGGCCCTGCCCGGGGCGCGGCGCGGGCGGAAGGCGCCGTTAGCGCGGCCCGGTCAGGAGAACGGCCCCGGCTTCACGAGCTTGCGCGCGGTCTCCTCGTCAGTCGGCCCCTCGCCGAACGAGGGGCACAGCCGGGCGATGCCGCACGCGCCGCACGCGGGGGTGCGCGCATGGCAGACCCGGCGGCCGTGCCAGGTCAGGCGGTGGGAGGCGGCGGTCCACTCCCGGCGCGGCAGGAGGGCGGCGACATCATGCTCGATCTTGGCGGCGTCGGTGCGGGCGGTCCAGCCGAGCCGCCGCGCCAGCCGGGCGACATGGGTGTCCACGATGAGACCCGGCGTGCCGAAGGTGTCGCCCAGCACCATGCTGGCGGTCTTGCGGCCGACTCCCGGCAGGGTCACGAGCTGTTCCATGGTGCCGGGCACCTCGCCGCCGAAGTGGTCGCACAGGGCCTGGCCGATGGTGATGAGGGTGTTCGCCTTGGCCCGGAAGTAGCCGGTCGGCCGGATCAGGTCTTCCAGCGCGGCCCGGTCCGCGGCGGCGTAGGCGGCCGCGGTGGGATACCGGGTGAACAGCTCCCGGGTCACCTCGTTCACCCGCCGGTCGGTGGCCTGCGCGGCCAGGATCGCCGCCATCAGCAGTTCGAGCGGGGAGGTGAAGTTCAGCTCGTTGTGCGCGTCGGGGTAGAGCCGGGCCAGGTCACGGTTGATCCGGCGGGCCCGGCGGGCCAGGTCGGTCCCTGACGGGGCAGTCTGGGCCATCCCGCCAGCTTAGCCAGGGGCGACGGCGGGGGAGCGGGCCGGCACCGGTGGCGGCTCCGGGCCGGGGGGCGGTTCTCCGTCCGCCACCCGGGCGTGTCACGATGCCCCGGTGGCTGCGGACTTCGGCAATACGGCGCGCGACTACGCCGCCTACCGGACCGGGTTCCCCGCCGGGCTGTTCACCCGCCTCGCCGCGCTCGGGATAGGGCTGCCAGGGCAGCGGGTCGCCGATTTCGGGACCGGGACGGGCGCACTGGCCAGGGGCTTTGCCGCCGGCGGGTGCGCGGTGACCGGGGTCGACGTCGCCCCGGAGATGCTCAGCCAGGCCCGGCGGGCGGATGCCGCCGCCGGCCTGGAGATCGCCTACCGGGTCGGCCCGGCGGAGGACACCGGGCTGGCGGCCGGTGCCTGGGACGTGGTGAGCGCAGGGCAGTGCTGGCACTGGTTCGACCGGCGGCGCGCCGCGGCCGAGGCGCACCGGCTGCTGGCGGCCGGCGGCGCCATCGCCATCTGCTACCGCGACTACGTGGTGGCGCCAGGCAACGTGTGCGCGGCCAGCGAGGAAGTGGTCCTCGCCCACAACCCCGGCTGGGCGATGGCCGGGTGGACCGGCATACCGGCCGGGTACGCCGCGGAACTCGGCGAGGCGGGGTTCACCGGCATGGAGATGTTCGGCTTCGGCATGACCGTCCCGTTCACCCATGAAGCCTGGCGGGGGCGCATGCGGACCTGCAACGGGGTCGGTGCGAGCCTGCCGGAGGCCGGGGTTGCGGCCTTCGACGCCGACCTGGCCCGGCTGCTCCGCGAGCGGTTCCCCCAGGAGCCGCTCCTGGTGCCGCACTGGATCTCGGCGCTGGTCGCCCGGCCCGGACCCGGGACGTGCGGGTGAGCGATCACCCGGCCGGGCCCGGCTGCCCGGGCCCGGCCGGTGGAGCAGGGCCCGGCACGGTGGCAGGCTTGGGGGGAGCGCTGCGCCGGGCCGGCGCAGCCCCGGCTTGCCCTGAGCTGAGGAGGACAGACGATGCCTACCCGCACTGCCCGCACAACGTGGACCGGCGGTCTGCAGGACGGAACCGGCAGGGTGGTGCTGGTCAGTTCCGGCGCCGGCAGTTACGAGGTCAGCTTCCCCAAGCGGGCGGCGGACGACGCCGACGGGACGACCAGCCCGGAGGAGCTCATCGCCGCCGCGCACACGTCGTGTTTCGCCATGCAGTTCTCCGCCCTGCTGGGCGAGGCCGGCGGCAGCGGCCAGTCCATCGACGTCAGCGCGGACGTCACCCTCGGCCCCGACCCGGCTGGCGGCTTCCGGATCAGCGGCATCACGCTGGCCGTCCGGGGATCCGCCCAGGGCGTGACCGCTGAGGAGTTCGCGAGGATCGCGCAGGATGCCAAGAACACCTGCCCGGTCAGCAAGGCGCTGGCCGGCACGGAGATCTCGCTGCAGGTGGCCGGGAGCTGAGCCCGGCCCGGGCCCCGCCGGGGGCGGGGGCCGGGCCGCTGCCCGGGATCAGGCGGTGAGCTTGGCCAGCTCCGCCTCCACCATCTTCTCGTGCTCCTCTTCGTCCCTGCGGGCGTCGGAAGGCCGCCAGCGGCCCCGCAGCAGCGGGATGCTGAGCAGGAAGAACACGATCCCGCCGAAGCACACCCAGTACCAGGCCTTCCACTGGCCGGGTGCCTGGGCGGCAGCCTGCCCCACCGCGCCGCCGTGTGCCTTCAGGTACGGGAACACCTGCGGCGGCACCTTGGACAGCGCGGTCAGCTGGGCGGCGTAGGGCGTCAGCGTCGCCAGCTTGGGGCCCGCGGCGATGACGCTGTCGATGGCAGCGCTGTTGGCGCCGATGGTGCTGAGGATGCCGGTCCCCTTGGCGCCGCCGCCCGCCGCGGCGACGGCCTGGGCCAGCAGCTTCGGCGGGGTCGCGGCCGCGTTCGGGTACTTGGCCAGCTGGGTGAACAGCGCGGGGTGGGCCTGCATCACGGCCAGCTCGGGCGCGAACTTCCGCGCGTCGGCGAGCTGGGTCTGGTAGCGCTGCGCGGTGGCGATGATCTGCGGGTGGGACTGCGCGAACGCGATCTGGCTCTTGTACTGGGCCACGTACGCCGACACGGTGCCGCCGTAGGTGACCAGCGGGGTCACCGACGTGATCACGACGGGGATGATCAGGAACGAGATGAACACCGTCACCCGGATGATCCAGCCCCAGATCGCCAGGCCGGTGGCGGTCAGCGCCGGGTTGCGGGCCTCGACGGTCTCGGTGTAGCTGGCCATCCAGGGCGCGTAGGCCACGCCCAGGAAGAACGACCCCACCGCCAGCAGGATGGCGAGCGTGTAATAGCTGGGGTGGCGACCCGCCTGCAGCAGGTACAGCACGGTGGTCACGGCGGCGACGACCCCGCCGATCACCATGAACGGCTTGCGCACCCGGAAGCGGTCGGAGATGACGCCGATCAGGATGACGGCGATGACGTTGAATCCCCAGTTCCAGTTGCCCAGGCCGTTGGCGTCCTTCACGGAGAAGCCGAAGACCGTGGTCAGGTAGATGACGCTGAAGCCGACGGCCGTGTAGTAGATGAGCAGCATCACCGACACGGCGACGGCGGAGACCACCACGTCCGCCTTGAGCAGCTGGCGGAACGGGTGCTTCAGGGCCGCCTCGACGTCGATGCCCTTGGCGCGGGCCTCGATCAGCGCGCGGTCGCGCATCGTCACCATCAGCTGGTCGCGCAGCTGCGGGCTCAGCTCCCGCAGCCCGGCCAGGGCGATGACGAACACCACCAGCCCGGCGATGCCGCAGATGAGGAACTCGTGCGTCCAGAACCTGAGGTCATGCACCACCGCGGGGATGGTCGCGCTGCCCACCACCGCCACGATCAGGCTGCCGAGCACCGGGCCGCTGGTCCAGAAGCCCATCGCCGTGGCCCGCCCCACCTGCGGCGAGAAGTCCCGGATCAGCGCGGGCGTGGCCACCAGGCAGATGCCCTCGATCACGGCGATCGCGAAGGTCTCGATGCCGAACGTCCACTTGTCGGTGGCGGCGGGAAGGATGAAGCCGGTGAACACGGCGGTCAGCAGCAGCCCGCCGACCACCAGGTTGGCGCGGCCCCACCGGTCGGCGAGCCCGGCGAACAGCGAGCCGAACGCGCCGATCAGGTTCCCGAAGGCGAGGATGACCACGTAGAACGTGAAGCTCATCCCCAGGTTGGCCAGCAGCAGGGTGGACACCGAGCCGCCCACGTACAGCTCGTAGTAGAGCATGACGGTGGCCAGCACGGTGATGGCCAGGTAGAAGATGCGCCGCCCGGTGTCCGGATAGGTGTCGAGCTGGCGATTCCAGAGCCAGGAGACTCTGCCTGGGCGGTCAGGAATCAAATCGGTGGCAGTCACACTCATTCCGTCCTCGCAATGATCGCTGACTGTGCTGACTCCCCCAGAAGTACGGTGACGTACTTTAGTACGTTGGATACTTTAGATTCGTGGCCGCTGTCCGACAAGAGGGTGTGCTCTCCCGAACCCACGCAGGTGAGCCCGGGCTGCCGCGTGGCCGCAGCGGCCTGCCCACCGAAGAGGTGCGCGCGGCCCAGCGTGAGCGCCTGCTCAGGGCGGTCATCGCCGCGGTGGCCGAGACCGGATTCAACGACGTCACGGTGGCGGACATCGTCCGCGGCGCCCGGGTGTCAAAGGCCGCGTTCTACGCCCATTTCACCGACAAAGAGGACTGTTTCCTCGCCGCCACCCGCGAGGGCGGCAAGCTGATGAGCGATCAGGTCGCCGCCGCGGCCCGGCAGGTGCCCGCGGGCACCAGGGCCGAAGACGCGCTGCGGGCGAGCATCGCCGCGTTCCTGCGGTTCCTGGCCAGGGAGCCGGCCTTCGCCCGCGCCTTCTACATCGACATGCCCGCCGCCGGGCCGCGGGCGGTGCGGCGGCTCGAAGCCGCCCAGCACGCGTTCGCGCGCATGGACCGGGCCTGGCACGAGAAGGCCCGCCGCGACAACCCCTCCTGGCCGGCCGTGCCGTACGAGGCCTACTACGCGCTGGCCGGGGCCACCGCCGAGCTGGTGCGCGCCGAGGTCCGCCAGCCCGCGGCCGGCGGCGTCGCCGCTCTGGAAGACACGCTCGTCGCCCTCCATCTCGCGATCCTGGCCGCCCGGCCGTGGCCGGGACCCGGCCTCCGCGAGGACGAGCGCCGCGGCCGCCAGCCCGTGCCCTGACCAGCCCGGCTGGCCGGGCAGCGGCCGCCGCGGCCGGGGACTTGCCCGTTTACCGCCCATTGATATCGTCATATCCGAACGGGGAAGCGGCCTACCCCCAGGGATATGTCATGACCGGAGAATCCCCAGTCCCGCCGGCGGATAACGGCACCAGCGTGCCGCATTCCGCGCGGATCTGGAATTACTGGCTGGGCGGCACGGACAACTACCCCGTGGACCGCGAAGCGGGCGATCAGTACCGCGCGTGTACCCGCAGATCGTGGATATCGCCCGCGATTCCCGCGCCTTTCAGGGCCGGGTGGTGCGGTTCTTAGCGGGCGGGGCCGGCATCCGGCAGTTCCTTGACGTCGGCGCGGGGCTGCCCGCCGCGGGCAACACCCACGAGGTCGCCCAGGGCATCGCCCCGGAGGCGCGCATCGTCTATGCCGATCACGACCCGTTCGTGGTGAGCCGCGGGCGCAGCCGGCTCGCCAGCACGCCTGCGGGCGCGGCCGACTTCATCGAGGCAGACCTGTACCAGCCAGCGGGGATCCTGGCCGCCGCGGCCCGCACGCTGGACTTCTCCCAGCCGGTCGCCCTGCTGCTGATGGGCGTCATGGGCCACATCGGCGACAGCGAGGCGTACCCGATCGTCCGCGACCTGGTCGGCGGCCTGTCAGCTGGGAGCTACCTGGTCCTGCAGGACGGGATCAGCATGAGCGACACCTTCAACGAGGCCCAGCAGGGCTACGACGACACCGGCGCCATCCCCTACCGGCTGCGCACGCCCGGGCAGGTCGCCGCCTTCTTCGACGGCCTGGAGCCGGTGGAGCCAGGGCTGGTTCCGCTCGCGAGGTGGCGCCCTGACCCTGACCCGGCCGGCCCGCCGCCGGAGCTGGAGAACTTCGGCGGCGTGGCCAGGAAGACGGCCGGCTGACCGCGCACACCAGGCGGCGGCGTGCGCGGCCGGGCCGCCCTCAACGATGGGTCCAGGCTGAATGTCGAGCCATTCCGGTCATCAGGGACGGCGCATTGATCCCGGACGCTATTGCCGGACCGCCACCCGCTCGCTGCCCAGGTGCGGCAGCCGGACCGGCGTCAGCACGGGCCCTGCCTGGGCACGGGTGGCCTGTGCCGGGTGCCTGCGCAGCGACATCAGCATGCTGATGCTCAGCACCACCAGCGCAGCCTCCACGAACAGCGAGACCGTGCCGGTCCAGTAGCTCCAGTTGCCGACGTCATGAGGATCACCGGGCAGGCCCACGGTGCGCGAGGTGATGTAGGCGGCGAACGGCCCGGCGCCGAGCAGCAGGCCGGCCGCCCAGCCCGCCAGCGCCGGGAAGCCCTGCCCGAACCGGGCCGGGCGGGGGAGCAGCAGGATCGCGGCGGTGAGCACCCCGCCCACCTCGACGAGCCGGAATCCCCAGCCCATCCACGAGGGCGAGCCGAGTGCCGTCACGCCGCCCTGGTCGGCCACGTGAACGGCCGCTATCGCCAGCGCGAGCAGGGCTCCGGCGAGCCGCACCGTGATGTCCGCCGCGCCAGCCCGCTGCCTGCCCTTGTCGCGCTGCCCAACCGGATACGCCAGCCTGATCATCGCTACCCCCCGTTGCTGCCCCTCACGCAAAGTAATGTCCACTCGTTTCCAGCACGCGTGCGGGAACGCGATGGTTCAGCGTCCTGGGTGGTGGGTTGTGCGCCGGAGGCTGTCCGGGTGCGACGGCATCAGAGGGCGTATATGCCCAGGTCCCGTTGGCCGGCCGGGGGCCGGGCTATGCCGCGTAGCTGGACAGCAGCTCCGGCAGCGGCGCGGCAGGCGGTGAGTTCAGGTCAAGGCCGGTCGAGTCGGCCAGACGCTGCTTGAACCACATGTCGAACTCGTCGTGTGACGCGGAGAACAGCGACAGTGCGCTGGCAAAGTCGGGGCTTTCCATGTAAGCGACGAACTGATCCCCGCCAGGCGTGTGGGCGAGGTACCAGGCTTCCTTGCTGATGCCGATCCGTCGTTCGGACTGGTCGTAGTCGGACTTGCGCTCCTGTTCCAGTTCGCGCATGAAGTCCCTGGCATCCTCTGTCTTGCCCGGCACGATCGGCAGCACGAGGCAGATCTGATCCATGGCTGTCCTTCCTCCGTAGGCGGCCCCTCCTGACATCGCCAGCCTCCCGCCGCGAGCTGCCGTCCGATAAGGGCCTTTCGGCAGGTTCTGGCGTCATCGCCGGCTGCTCCACGACCGCAGGGCTCCAGGAGGTGATCCCGGCCGCAGCATTCCTGGCTCATGCCGCGAAAGCGGACAGATTGTCATAAACGGTTTAGCCGCACGCTTCCTGGGGAACCCATGGATGCCGCTGCGCCTGGTCGATCACCGGGCCGAACCGCGGCGGCAGCCGGATGCCCGCATCCCGCAGTTGGCGGGCAGCTGCGGGGGGCCGGGTCCGCGAAATGGAGAAGGCGATGACCGAGCAGGAACCGGCCGGCCAGTCCCAGAACGGACTGCAGGCGGCAAATGAACGGCGCGTCCTGGAGGCGTCAGGGCGGAACCGGAAGCTGGCGGCGGCCGCCCTGATGCGGCTGGGTGCGGACTGCCCCCCGGAGTGGGAGGAGGTCGGCACCGAGGTGATCCTGCACTCGCAGTACTCGTGGGCCGAGATCGCCCGCAGGCTGGGCGTGACCCGCAGCCAGGCGGTCTACCGGTTCCGGCGGCTGCTCACCGCGGCCGGCGTGCACGATAGCCTGCCGTCACCGGAGCACGGGCCCGGCGGCAGCTGACGGCGCTGACGCTGCCTGCCCGCGCGGCCGGCGTGAGCTGGCACACCAGTGATCCCGCTGGGCCGTTAGCCGGGCTGGCCCAGGATGCGGAGCAGGTCGCTGGCCTGCCGCCGGGTTGGGACCAGGATTTCGAACTGGCCGTGGGTGAGCGGGCCAGCGGGGACGTAAGGGATGGCCCACGCCCGGCCGGCGACGATGAACGCCACCTGGTGGTCCGCCGCCTGGGTGGTGATGGCCTGCAGCCGCGCCCGGTCGCCCCTGCGCAGGCTGATCGCCAGCCCGTAGGACATCGGCGGCGTCTGGGGCGGGATGAGCGCGATCGCGGCGTAGGTGATCGTCATCGGGCGGCCGAGCTGGTGGGATAAACCCGGCCATGACCAGGCGGCCGGGGTTCCCCCGTCCCTTCGGCCCCGGGCACGGCGACCGGAATGCTCGCATGCCTGCCTCCGGGACGGCATTTGCCTGCCTGGCCTTCCCGGCCAGTGCGGCTTGGCGTGAGCCTATCCGCGGCCCGCGCGGGAAACCAGCCGCCCGGCGTGACTGTCGTGCTGTTCGTGACGCCCGGCGCCAGCGGGGCCCGGGCGCAGCGTGCCGCCGCATTCCCGGGAGCGGATCGACAGGCCGGCCAGGCCGCCGCCGGCGAGCGCGGTGACCGCGAGGGCGAGGGTGACGGTGGCGAATCCGCGGACCGCCTGGCCCGGCCCCGCGGCGAGGGCGAGGTACAGGGTGCCGAACGCGGCGGTGCCGATGACCCCGCCGGCCCTGGTCGTGGTGTTGAACAGGCCGCTGATGCTGGCGGCGTGCTCGCCAGTGACCGAGCTGGTCAGGTGGCTGAGCATGCCGGTGAAGGTGGTGCCCAGGCCCAGCCCGGCCACGCCGAGCAGGGTCATCAGCAGCGGCCCGCTGGTGTCGCCCCCGTACAGGCTGGCCGCGATGCCGAGGAAGCCGGCCGCGAGGATGACCGCCCCGGCCGGTCCCGCGAGTGCCCGCAGCCGGGCCGGGAGCCGGCTGAGGAGCGGGCCCGGGACGCCGAACGCCGCCACCCACGACACCAGCGCCAGCCCCGAGTAGGCGGCGCTCCTGCCCAGCCCCTGCTGCAGGTACAACGCCAGCGTGAACAGCACCGCGAAGTAGGTCGCCGTGGTGAGGGCCTGGGAGGCCAGCCCCCACCCGATCGCGGGCCTGGCCAGCAGCGCCGGGTCGACCAGCGGCCGGCCGCCGCGGGCGGGCATCTTCCGCTCGATGACCCGCAGCGCCGCGAAGGCGGGCATGCTCGCCCCCAGGCACAGCCAGGTCCAGGCCGGCCAGCCCGCATCCTGGCCGAGCACCAGCGGCACGACCAGCAGCAGCATCGCGGCCGACAGCACCGCCACCCCGGGCAGGTCGAGCCGGCCCGCCCGGCGCTGGCCAGCCGGCAGGCAGCGCCAGGCCAGCCACATCAGCACGACGCCGGCGGGGACGTTCACCAGGAACGCCGGCCGCCACGTGCTGCCCAGCAGGTCAGCGGAGATCAGCAGGCCGCCCAGGCTCTGCCCGGCCACCGCGCCGGCCGACAGCACCACTGAGTACAGGCCCAGGGCCCGTGCCCGCGCCCGCCCGGTGAAGCCCAGCTGGATCCCGGTCAGCACCTGGGCCGTCATCAGCGCCGCGGTGGCGCCCGCCGCGATCCTGGCGATGACCAGCGTCAGCGCGCTGGGGGCGAGCCCGCAGGCGAGCGACGCGGCGGTGAAGCCGGCCAGGCCGGTCAGGAACATCCGCCGGTAGCCGCGGGCCTCACCCAGCCGGGCGCTGGTCACCAGCAGCACGGCGTAGGCCAGCGTATAGCCGGAGACCACCAGTTCCAGCTCGCCGCCGCTGGCGTGCAGGCCGGTGCGGATCGCCGGGGCCGCGATGTTGGCCACTGCCACGTCCACGTTGCCCAGGAACATCGCGCCCAGCAGCGCGGTCAGCGCCCAGCCGGGATGCGCCGCGGGGCGGCGCCGGGCCTCCGCGCGGCCGGCCCGCCGGGCGGGCAGGCCGGTTTGCAGGGTCTCGCTCATCAGGCTCCCTCTCCCTCGGGACGCGGACCCACTGCAGACGGCGGGGAACCGGGGAACGTGAGACCCGCAGGCCGCGGGATTCTGGCGGCAGGGCTGCCCGGCGGTCAGCTGGCGCAGCTGAGCTGGGCGTCCGCCCAGTCGGCGTTGTCGTGGCCGATCCCGTCTCCCGCATCACCGACGTTGAGGGTGAGCGTGCTGGCCCCGCTGATGCTGGCGGACAGGTGCTGGGCGGGCTGCCCGCCGGTCATGACCCCGGTGGCGGCGACCTGGTTCCCGTCGGCCAGCACGGTGAAGGTCACGCTGCCGCGGCCGCCCGCCGAGTCGTCGACGCCCACGTCGCTGGCGAACGTCGTGCACCCGGCGGGCACGTCGATGACCACGCTGCTGACGGCGTTGGTGCCGAGGCCCTTGGCGTAGCTGACCCCGCCGATCGTGATCGGCCCGCCGTCGTTCGCGCCGGAACCGCCGACGTTCATGTCCCGCTCGACCGGGCCGAAGCCGTTGGTGGCCGACACGAACGGCAGGTCGCTGACGTACACCAGGCCCTTGGGGATGACCCGGAGGCCGTAGACGCCGCCGGTGCTGCCACTGGCCTTGCCCTGCTGGTAGTGCACGATCTCGGCGACGGCGTAGCTGCCCTGCGCCGCGTCCGGCGGGATGGTGACGTGCCAGCTCCGGGTCTGCGACGCGCCGGGGGCCAGGGTGCCGTCCGCGGGGGAGGCCGACGGCGCCGCTGTCCAGCCGGGCGGCAGGTCGAGCTGGGTGCTGACATTGGTGGCGGCGGGCCCGGCCAGGTTGGCGACCGTGCCGGTGACGTCGAAGGTGTCCCCGGCCCGGGCGGGGGAGGCGGCGTTGCCGGTGAAGCCTGCCAGCGCGACCGCGGGCGGCACGGCGGGGCTGCCCCAGGTCGCCGCGTTCCAGCCCGGGGCCTGGTCACCTGCGACCGGGACGCCGCCGCGGACGGTTCCGAGGTTGGTGAGCGACACCCTCTCCAGCCCGTTGCCGGCGCCGCCGGTGCTGGTGACCGCGATCGCCAGCGTGTTGGGGCCGTGGGTGTTCAGCACGCCGTCCGGCACCGGGAAGGTGTGCTGCGGTCCGGCGTCGGCGATGTACTGCCCGGCGTTCCATCCGTTCACGAAGATGAGCGCGCGGTAGTGCGCGGGCGATTGCGGGGTCGCCGGGTTCCCGATGGTGATGCCGAGTGACGCGTCGTCCGCCGGGGGGACATTGAGCCGGAACGAGGTGCGGTACCACGAGGTCCCGGTCATCGCCGAGGCCGCCGGCACGGTGGCCGCCGGCCAGCTGCCGTCGGGATAGCCGGGCAGGTACCAGCCGTGCCGCTCGCCGAAGAGGCCGCCGTTGTTCTCCACCCCGCGGGCCGGGTCGGCGATGTCCTCACCGCCGAGGCTGCCCTGGATCTTCCAGGCGATCTGCGGGCTGACCGGGGCGGACGCCGCGTCCGCCATCGCCACCGAGATGAGGCCGCGGCCTTCCTTCTGCGCGTCGTTGACCCCGCCGTCCTCGTTGTGGCCGTCGTTGCGCACCATGACCGCCAGCACGTGCTGGCCGCCGGTGCGCAGCCCGGCCGGGATGGTGAACGTGGCGGTGCCGGTCGTGGGCGGCGAGGAAAGCCCGCTGGCCAGCACATTCTGGCCGAGGTACACGCCGTCCAGCCAGGCCTGCAGCATCCCCGCGCCGCCGCCGCCGTAGCGCATCGTCAGCGTGGCCGCGGCGCCGGCGCCCGAGTACCGGCCGCGGTACCAGACGTCACCCTGGTGGAAGCCGTAGTCGTCGGCGGTCAGCACCGGCTGGCCGGCCGGCGGCGGGGTGGTGCTGCTGGTGGCGGTCTTGTCCGCGGCCTGCCAGCTGGAGTCGTCGAACGACGGCTGCGCCTCGGGTGACTCCGGCGCGGACTTCCAGCTCGCCTTCGACAGGTCCGGCAGCGTCACCGGGTCCGGGCCGGGCAGCGGGGACCGGGACACCAGGCTGCCGTCACCCGCCGCGCTCGCCGCGGTCGCGGCGGGCGCGCCGTCCCAGGCCACGGCGCGCACCTGCGGGGGTGCCCACACCCGCAGGCCGGCCGGCTGGCTGGTGTCGCCGGTCAGCCACAGCACCGGGCCGGTGACGCGGGCCGTGCGCACCAGCTCGGGGCCCTGCTCGAGCACCGGGCCGGCCGGGGTGTCCTGGCGCCAGAACGTGCCGGCGGTCGCCTCGTCCGCGAGCAGCAGGTCCAGCGGCGGCCGCCCGCCGCCGCTGATCCGCACCTCCGCCAGCCCGCTGTGCCTGTAGTCGAGCCGCAGGTCGCCGCTTGCGGCGTCGTAGTGGCTGGTCACGCTGCCGGCCGCCACGTCCACCGACGGCGCGCTGGCATAGCGCAGCACCGTCTCGCCGTCCTCGCCGTTGCGGCCGTACAGCAGCGCGACGTCGCGGCCGCCCTGGGCGAAGTGGGTCATGATCTCCGACGTCGAGTAGACCAGGTGCTGTTCGTTCATCTGATAGCCGGCGACCAGCATCTTGGCGTCCTGGCCGTTGATGGCCAGCGTCCCGGCCTGCGGGACGGTGTAGCTGCCGTCCGCGGTGGTGATCGGGAAGGTGAAGCTGTCGTTCGTGGTGGCGCTGGACGGGTTGTGCATCGCGATGTAGAAGTGCGTGCCGGTGTCCGGGTTCACGTCGTGGTAGACCTTGACGGCCGCTGACGACGGGGTCACCGGGGCGCCCTGCACCACCTTGGTGATCGGGGCGACGCTCTGCAGGAAGAGCCCGATCTCCTTCATGGTGGTCACCTTCGGGCGCAGCTGCCGCGCCTCGCTGATGGCGGCGCCGTAGTCGTAGGAGGTGTAGACGACCGGCGCGGGCAGCCAGCCCCACGAGGTGCCGCCGAAGGTCATGTAGAAGTTCTGGATGGTGAGCCGGTTGGCGATGTTCGTCTCGTAGAAGACGCGCTCGTAGCCGGGGCCCTCCCGCTGGGCCATGCAGTTGTAGGTGCCCACGCTGCCCCAGTAGTCGAACCAGCCGCCGCCGAACTCGGCGGCGAAGCCGGGGGTGCCCGGGGAGGCGGACGAGCCGCCTTTCGCGCCGCCCGGGCCCCAGATTCCCCAGTCGGGGGCGGCGGACGGCGAGCCGGGGGTGCCGTCGGAGTGGCAGGTGCCGCCCGGGTAGCCGTCGAACGCGTACAGGTCGTTGGGGCCGGTGACCGTGCCGGGCACGTTCGCGCCGGCGGGCACCCAGATGCCGTTGCGGCCCTTGTCGTTGTGGAAGATCGGCACGGTGATGCCGTCGCTGCGCGCCTGGTTGTAGAGGTTCTGCAGGTAGGCGTACTCGCCGCTGGCGGTGTTCGCGAGCTCGTTCTCGATCTGGTAGAGGATCACGCTGCCGGTGCCGTTGGTCAGCTGGTGACGCTTGATGATCGCATCGATGTGGGTGAGCCACTCGTCGGCCGCGGCCAGGTAGTCGGGGGCGCTGGTGCGGGCCCGGCCCGCCTGGGTGGTCAGCCAGCCGGGCAGGCCGCCGGCGCTCGTCTCGGCGTTGATGTACGGCCCCGGCCGGGCGATCACGTACAGGCCGGCCTGGCTGGCCATGGACAGCAGCAGGCCGACGTTGCGCACGCCGGAGAAGTCATACACGCCCGGTTTGGGGGAGTGGTAGGCCCAGTCGAAGTAGATGGTGACCGCGTTGTAGCCCTCGGCCTTCATCTTCTGCAGGATGTCCCGCCACAGGCTGGGGCTCGGCAGCCGCCAGTACTCGAACTCCCCGGACCAGATGAAGGTGCGCTTGCCGTCGATCATCAGCGAGTACTGGTCATAGGTGATGGTGTGCGCGGCGTCCGCCCGGGCTGCGGGGGCGGGCGCCTGCGCCGCCGGGGCGGGCGCGGCGGACGCGGTGCCGCTGGCGGTGACCGCTGCCAGCGCGGCTGCCAGCAGGGTCAGCGCGGACGCGGCCGCGGTCACCCTGCCGCGTAAGGACTGGCCAGCGGACATGAGTGCAGGAAGCTGCGCCATGAGGACCCCACCTCTTGCGGCCGCAGGCCGGTGCTGATCGACGAGGTAATCGTCCGTTCGGGGTCCCGCGATGTCAACACACCGGATCAGGATCAGTCACCGTAAGCCGGTCAATCAGTGACGATCAAACAGAAACCAACACGCGCGTTCGCCGCCAGGCGCGATGGCGGCTAGCTCAGCGGCAAACGCCGCCGGGCGCGGTGTCCCGCTGGCCGTCATGGCGCGGCCGGGCCGGCGGAGGCGGGCGGCGCAGCTTCCGGGGCCGCGTCCCGGCCGGCGTTCTGGTCCCCGCGGTGCCCGGGCAGCCGCCGCACCAGGCGGCCCGGCGTGCGCAGCGGCTGCGGGATGCGCCTGGGTACCCAGACCCGGGCCATGGTGATGACCAGGGCGATGGCCAGCAGGCCCAGCCCGTCTGCCTGCAGCTGGAGCTGGCCGCTGCTCAGCGGGAGCCGGTCCGAGACGGCGGACATGCTGCCGTCCAGCGACCGCGGAACCGCTGATGACGGTGCCTGGCCTTGCCCGGGCGCGACCGTGGGGAACGTGAGCCGGGGCGCGGCGGCGGCCGGGGAGAGCGAGCCCAGCGCTGGCAGCGGGGCGCCCACGGCCGAGATGGCGCTGGCGGGTGTCCCGGGACCGGCCGGCCAGGCCGCACCGGCCTGCGGCGCGGCGCCCCGGGCAGCTGCCGGTGCGCCGGTGGCGGACGCGGCCGCCGCCCGCGGCGAGGGCGAGGCCGGGGCGGAACTGGCCGTCGTGGCGCCCACCGTGACGCGGGTCCCGGGAAGGCCGAGCGCCGCCGGGATGGTAACGGTGGCGGTCAGGGAGGCACCGTGCTGCCCGGCGGCGGCCGCTGGGATCGCCACCTCCGCTTTCAGCACGGTGGGCGGTGTGCCGGGCAGCGGGATCCCCAGGAGGCAGCCGAGGCTGGTGTCACCGGGCGGGCAGGGAGCAGACACGGGTGCGAGCCTACTGCTGCGGGCAGTGACATTGTGGTGACTCTGGGATGATCCCGGTCAGGTCCGCCAGATAACCGGGCTTACCGGCTCAGCCGTGTCACCTGATGGTGAAGGCGAGAGCGCCGCCGAGGCAGGCGAGGCCGACCACGATCCAGGTCACATAGTCGCTGACGATGCCGCTCTGGAAGCGCCGGATGGGCTGCACCAGGCCGGTGCCCGGCTCGAAGCCGCGGCGCAGCACCGGCAGGCGCCGCCAGTACAGGGCGAGGAAGGCCAGCAGGACAGCGCCGGCGGCGGAGCCGAACCCGCTGGCCAGGTCGGCCGCTTTGACCCCGGTGTCCTCGGGCGGGAAGAGGGCCGCGGGATGGCTGATGTGCGCGCCGGACAGGACGGTGGCGTTGTAGGCGGCCTGGTCCTGGAACCGGACGGCGCCTGACTGGATGACAGGCCCGAGGTGGGGGAGCAGGGCGATCACGATGGCGCCGGCGACCAGCGCGGCGGCCGGGGCGATCATGGAGAGCGGCGTCCGCTGCCTGGCCTCCCCGGTTTCGCTGGTTTCCTCGGAGGCTTCCGCTGCCAGCTGCGGGGTCTCGCTGGGCGGGTCGCCGAGGCCGTAGAACACGCCGCCGGCCACCCGGAGCACAGCGCCTCCGACCAGGATGGAGCTGAAGAGGAAGATGGCGGTGATCCAGGAAAAACCGCGGCTGGCCCCGGCTGCCTCGATCCAGCCTTTCCCCAGGTAGGTCGCGAAGGGTGGCAGGTCGGCGAGCCCCAGAGCGGCCAGGGTGAACAGCACGCCGGTGACCCGCAGGTGGCGGCCCCGGCCGTGCAGCCAGGTCTCGCTGACCGAGCCCAGGCGGTGCAGGACGATCCCCACTGCCAGGAACAGGGCGGCCTTGAGCATGGCGTGGCCCGCCACGTAGACGGACACGCCCGTCAGCCCGAGGGGGCTGAGCAGGGCGATGCCGGCCAGGAACATGCCGGCGTGGCTGATGGTGGAGAACGCGAGCAGGCGCTTGAGGTGGCGTTCGCGGAAGCAGAACAGGGCGCCGACAACGGCGGTCAGCAGCCCGAGGGCCAGGAAGGCGCTGGTCACCGTGGCCCGGTGGCCCAGCCCGGAGCCGAACACCGACCAGTACACCCGGGCGATGCCATACAGCCCGAGTTCGACCATGACGCCGGAGAAGAGCACGCAGACGGGTGTCGGGGCGACCGCGTGGGCGTCGGCCAGCCAGAAGTGGAAGGGCACGATGGCGCCTTTGATCAGCAGCCCGGAGATGAGGAGGACGAAGGCCACCACCACCAGGCGGTCCGGTGGGTGCGCGGCGATGTACCGGCCGATCTGGGCCATGTTGAGAGCCCCGGTGCGCCCGTAGATGAGACCAATGCCCGACAGCATGAAGTAGGCGCCCACGCTGTTGGTGATGGCGAAGTTCAGGGCTCCCTGCAGCGGCCCGCGTTCCTCCGGCCGGTAGGCGGTCAGGGCGTAGGCCGACACGCCCATGAGCTCGAACCACACGAACAGGTCGAAGATGTCGCCGGTGAGGCAGTAGCCGACCATGCCCGCCAGGAAGGTCAGCATCAGGGCCTGGTAGTACGTGGCGACTTCCTCGAAGTACCGCCAGGAAAAGATCATGGCCGCCGTCACCAGGACGGCGGCCAGGCATGCCAGGCCGGCGTTGAGCGGGCCGACCGCGAAGTCGATGCCGATGGCGATGCCGTGGGAGGGCCGGAACCCGGCGAACCAGTAGACGGCATCACCGTGTGCCGTCCGGGTCATGATCACGATCAGCATGACGGTCACCGTCACAGCGGTGATGATGCCGATCGCGTCCAGCAGGCGCCGCTTCGGGCGCAGGAACCGGTTCAGGGCTGATATGCCGGCCGCCACGAGCAGCGGGACGACGGTGGCCAGGGCCAGCAGGTGGTCCACGGTGGCCTCAGCCCTTGAGCTGGACGAGTTCGTGCGGGTCGAGGGTGCCGAACCGCTTGTGTGCCTGGATGGCGAAGGACAGCAGCAGGGCGGTCACGGCCGCCTCCACGACCACGTCGGTCAGCGCCAGTGCCTGGACCACCGGGTCCACGGCGGGCGTGTGCACGGGGATGTCGGAGAAGTAGGGGGCGACCGCCCCGCGTTTGTAGCCGACCCCCAGCAGCAGCACGTAGGTCGAGGACTGGACCACGATCAGGCAGATGATCTGGTGCACCAGGTGGCGGCTGGTGACGATGCCGTACAGGCCGACCGCCAGGACCCACGCGACGACGATGAACGGGAAGATCTGCACTGTCAGCTCCCCTGCCGCACCAGGAGCGTCTGCTCCAGCATTTCGCTGACCACGAGCACAAAGGCCGCCCCGACTTCCAGCCCGACGAAGAAACTGATGAGCGCGATCGTGCCGGACGAGCTCACCGCGCCCGGGGTGCTGCCCAGGGGCAGGAAGTTGGTGAGGTAGGCCAGTCCCAGCCCTACCGCGGTGACACCGATGGCGGCGAACCCGCCCGCCCCGACGGCCTCCACGGCGTCGGTGATGTCAACCGGGCTGATGCGCTTGAAGACGAGGAACTCGCCGGCCAGGTAGAGCAGGATGAAGCTGGTCGCCAGCACGATGCCGCCCTGGAAGCCGCCCGAGGGGCTGGTCTGGGCGTGGGAGGCCAGGAACCACCCCATCACCAGGGTGGGCCCGATCAGGATCAGCGACAGCATCCGGACGGCGTCGCTGGTCGGGGCCACGTCGCGGCCCATGGCCTCGTCGCGGGCCTGCCGTTCCCGCTCGCCGCGCAGGTGGCGCAGCACGGTGCTGACGCCGATGACGGCGATGAACAGGATGAATTCCTCGCCTACCGTGTCGAATCCGCGGTATTCGAAATTGACGGCCGATACCACGCCGGTGGCGTTTGTCTGGCCCACCGCGATGTGGTTGATGATGTCCCCGTAGGGCCCGGGGTAGTTGCCGAAGCCGGGCAGGCCGGACAGGCCCCACAGGTAGAACGCGGCAAAGCCCGCTATCCCGGCCAGGAAGAGCCACCGGCGCAGCGCCGGCGTCATTCCTCCCGCCTCCGCACTTTCGCCAGGGTCAGCAGCAGCAGGATGGGCAGCGCCACCGCGCCGACACACAACTCCGACAACGTGACGTCGGGGGCCTGGAAGACCAGGAACAGGATGGACAGCAGCAGCCCGTAAGCGCTCAGCGCGACGACCTGGCGCACGGGGGAGCGGATCAGCGCGACGGCCGTGGCGCCGGCGCCCACCAGGACCAGCGCGGTCACCTGCAGGACGTCCATGAGGCCCAGCGGAACCGTGTACGGGGTCACCACGGCGACGACGTGCATGACTACTGGCTCCCTTTGCCGGGGCGGGAGTGTGCGTGATCAGGCGGCGGCCCGGCACGCCAGTCACCCGTCTCCCTGATCCGGGCAGCGCGGATGGTCGCGTGCGTCAGGAACGGCCCGGTCATGACGACGAACAGCAGCGTCAGCATCGCCTCCAGCGTGGTCGCCGTGTTACCCACGTGCAGCCACACCGCAAGCGTCACCAGGACCGGCGACACCAGCGCGGCGGGGCCGACGAAGTGCAGCTTCTGATAGGTGTCCCGCATGACCAGCACGCCTACCGAGGAGAGGACGACGATCGCGGCGGCCAGGCCCAGGAACACGTCCGCGGTGATCTCCCTGAAGATCACAGCCAGCGCTCCAGCACCCGGGCAAATACCAGCCCGCTGCCAAACAGCAGCACCGCGAGCAGGACGGGCAGTTCCATCTCCCCGAACCGGCCGAAGCCCACCGCCAGCAGGACGAGCACCATGATGGCGATCGAGCTGATGGCCTCGTAGGCGACAACCGCCTGCATCACCGGGCCCCGCCAGATCACCACGAAACAGGGAATCGTCCCGATAAGCATGGCAATGGCCGCGATGACAAATGCGTTCACTCCGCCGCCTTTCCCTCGCTCACCACGAGCTGATGGACGACCATGACGTCGCGGTCCTTGTCGATCCCCAGGACAAATGTGTTGGGCGCGACGGAGCGTCCCCCCACATAAAGTGCCCGCCTGGTGACACCTTCATCGCTCTCGTCGCCGTACCGGGCGGGCAGCTCGCGGAACCCGCTGGGTGGTTCCTCGCCGTGGGCCAGGCGCCGCCATAGCGCGGCGAAGACGATCCCCGTGTCCAGCAGGACCTGCACGGGCAGCCGCAGAGCGGGGGTGAGCCATTCCGCCCGCATACGGAAGCGGGTAGCGGCCTGATAGGTGACCAGCTCGGCGAGAAAGGCCCCCAGCGCCGCGACCCCCGCGCCGGCCAGCAGCTCGTCACGGGCGATCGAGTCGTCCACGACGATCCAGAACGACATCAGCAGAACCCACCACACCAGCCAGCCGACGGCCAGGCGGGCAGCCGGGACCTTACGGCGCCTTTCCCGCTGGTCAGCCAGCGGCCCGCTCACCTCGGGCATAGCACGCCAGCGATCAGTTCAGGCACAGGCCTGCACTTCCCGGCCGCTCTGGTGCCAAACCTGCCAGGAATCCGCCACCTGCGGAAACCCCTGGCCAATCGGCCCGCCTTCAGGCCGGCCCGGCAGAACCGATCAGGCGGCGTCGAATTCGTTGCCCTCCGGGTCCCGCATGGTCCACCAGCGCCCGGCCGGCCCCTGGTCCACTTCCCTGACCCGGGTGGCCCCCAGGCTTTCCAGCCGGTCCACCAGCGCGTCGAGCCCGCCCGGCTCGCTGTGGACGTCGATGTGCAGGCGGTTCTTGACGGTCTTGCCCTCCGGGACATCCTGGAAGAGCAGCCTCCTGCCCAGTCCGACGCCGGTTGCCTCGTCATACGGGTCGTCAGGGTGGCGGATCGCCGCGTAGCCGCGGAAGGTCCGCCGGCCGCGGTGCTCGGCGACCGCGTCCTCGCTGAGGTGGCCGGCCGCCAGCAGGCGGCCGATGAACGCGCTCTGGTCCTCCACCTCGTACCCGAGCGCGGCGGCCCAGAAGTCCGCGAGCGCTGGCGCGTCCCTGCTGTCGATGACCAGCTTCCAGTGCAGTGCCATGTGAGCGGTTATACCGGCTGGCACCGACGCCGCCGGGCGCCGCTCCGCACGAACTGGGCTGCGGTTTCCGGACGCAGGCGCCCAGCTCACGGCTCCGCGCGGGCGAGATTCGCGCGCAGGGAGGCGAGCCAGACGGCGAACCCATCACGTTCGAAGTGATCGACCCAGTGCCTGCGTTCATCCTCCGCACAGTCGAACGTGGCCCACCACTCGACGAATGCCCGATCTCCGTCGGTGACCGGGGTGACGCGCAATGTGGCCCGGTAGTCGCGGACGGGGAACGGGACAGGATCACAGAATTCATAGCTGTAGCACCGATCCGCGTCGGAATGGCTGAGCAGGCGCTGGCGGATCGGCCGGCCTGGCGTGCTGACGTGACGGACACCGCCCACGGCGTCGCCGCTCTTGCCGTTCTCCATTTCCGCGTCGATGCCGGTGCCCGCCCACGCGTAGTAATCGAAAGCCCGGATGGTGTGCCAGACGCGGTCAGCAGAGTGCTCGAACACGGTGCTGTAGTAGGCCCTGGGCATCACAGAATCCTCCTGTCCGGCGGCCTGCCCCACCGGTAAACGCCGGGGCACCGGGATTCGTGAGATGGTGACCCGTGATCGTGCTGCTGAGGGTGCTGCTGGCACCCGCGCTGGTGGTCGTGTCGTCGCTGGCGGGCCGCCGGTGGGGTGCCCGGGTGTCGGGGGTCCTGGTGGCCCTGCCGATCGTGGCGGGCCCGATCCTGGCGATCATCGCTGTCCAGCAGGGGCCGGTCTTCGGCGCGCAGGCGGCGGCATCGTCGCTGCTGGGGCTGGTGACCCTGGTGCTGTTCGCCGTCACGGTCGCCGCTGTGTGCCGGCGCGCCGGGTGGGCGGTGTCGCTGCTGCTCGGCTGGGTGGTGTGCCTGGCGGCTGATGCGGGGGCGTCGGTCATAGCTGCGCCGCCGCTGGCCGGCCTGTGCCTCGCGGTGCTGGCGGCGGCGGCCGGAGGGCGGTGGCTGGCGGCCGCCGGGCGGCGGCTGGGCCCGGAGGCCGGCCGGGCCCCGGTCGCTCTGCCGTGGTGGGATCTGCCCGCCCGCGCCGCCGCGACGGCTGCGCTGGTCGTGACGGTCACCGGGGTCGCGGCAGCGGCCGGCCCTCGGCTGAGTGGTGTGCTGGCGCCGTTCCCGATCGCCTCCAGCGTGGTCACCGGCTTCGCCCTGGCGCAGAACGGCCCGGCCGGGGCGGTGAGCCTGCTGCGCGGGCTGTGCGAGGGGCTGGCGGGCTTCGCCGCCTTCTGCTTCCTCGTCGCCATCCTCGGACCCCGGCTGGGGGTGGCCGTGACGTTCACCATCGCCACCGCGGTGACCGTCGCCCTGCAGGTCACGCTGCACCTGGTCAGGCGCCGAGGCAGCGCTTCCGTGCGCGGGCGGGCTTCTCAGCCGTTCAGCAGCGGCCTGACGGCGTCCAGGACTTCCTCGGCGCCAGCGGCAAAACCGCGCCAGTACGGAACGTCGGAGTAGCCACCGCCCGGCCCGGGCTGCACCACAAGCTGACGCAGCTCATCAGCCGTGGCGTAGTCGCACGCCCATATGATCCCCTCCCGGAACCCCCTGCGGTACTCCCCGCCGTCCCGGTCGTCAGCCATGGCGTCGGTCAGCAGCGGCCCGATGGCGTCGAGTACCTCCTCGGCCCCCGCTGCGAAGCCGCGCCAGTACGGAACGTCGGAGTAGTCACGGCCCGGTTCGGACTGCTCCACGAGCTGACGCAGCTCATCAGCTGTCGCGATGTCGCATGCCCAGGTGATCCCGTCACCGCGGCCCCTGCGGTACTCCTTGGCATCGTGATCGTCAACCGGGGCGTTCCGCCTCGCAGCCGCCTTGGGCACCGGCGGACTCAAGTGTGTGGTGGTGCTCATTGCGGCGCCCCCCTTCTTGCTTCCTTGCGGCCTGCTCCTGCAAGTATTCGTGGATGGCGGTCGCCGCCCTGCGCCCCGCGCCCATGGCCAGGATCACCGTCGCGGCACCGGTCACGATGTCGCCGCCGGCGTACACGCCCTCGCGGCTCGTGGCGCCGGTGTGCGGGTCGGCGACGATGCAGCCATGACGGTCGACGTCCAGGTCGTGGGTCGTCTGCGGGACGAGCGGGTTCGGGTGCGTGCCGATGGCGATGACGACGAGGTCGGCCTCCACGGTGAATTCCGAGCCGGGCACCGGAACCGGGCGGCGGCGGCCCGTTGCATCGGGCTCGCCCAGTTCAGTGCGGATGCATTCGAGGCCCCGGACCCACCCGTTCTCGTCGCCGAGGAACCGCTGCGGGAGGGCGAGCCAGTCGAAGATCACGCCCTCGTCGCACGCCCGCTCGTAGTCCTCCGCCCGCGCGCCTTTCTCCTGCTCGGAGCGGCGGTAGACGATATGGGCCTCCTCGGCGCCGAGGCGGACGGAGCAGCGCGCCGCGTCCATCGCGGTATCGCCGGCGCCGACCACTGCGGCATGTCTCGGCCTCCGGATCGGGGTGTCATACTCCGGGAAGGAGTACGCGTGCATCAGGTTCACCCGCGTGAGGAATTCGTTCGCCGAGTAGATGCCCTTCAGGTTCTCCCCGGGGATGTTCAGGAAGACCGGTGAACCCGCGCCTGTGCCGACGAAGACCGCCGAGTAGCCGATCTCGTCGATGAGCTGCTCGATGGTCAGTGTCTTGCCGATGACCACATCGCGGACGAATTCAACCCCGAGTGCCTGGAGATGCTCGATGTCCCCGTCGACGATCTCCTTCGGCAAGCGGTACTGCGGGATTCCGTATCGGAGAACCCCGCCGAACGCGTGCAGCGCCTCGAAGATCGTCACCGGGTAGCCGAGCTGGGCGAGGTCGCTGGCCACTGTGAGGCCGGCCGGCCCCGAGCCCACGATCGCGATCTTCTGGTCGCGCCACACCCCGGGCGCGGCGGTCTTGCCGGTCCCGTGCGTGCGCTCCCAGTCTGCGACGAAGCGCTCAAGCCTGCCGATGCCGACCGGGTCCTGACGGGGGGCGAGCACGCAGCGCGACTCGCACTGGTGCTCGACCGGGCAGACGCGGCCGCAGATGGCGGGGAGGAGAGTGCGGCGGCGGATCGTGGCTGCGGCACCCTCGAAGTCCCCCAGCGCGACGCGGCGGACGAAGTCGCGGATCGGCACGTTGACGGGACAGCCCTGCTCGCACACGGGATCCTGGCAGTTGAGGCAGCGGCGCGCCTCGGCGATGGCGCGTTCCACGGTGTAGCCCTCGGCCACCTCGTCCCAGCTCTGGCGGCGCTCCTGCGGGTCCAGGCACGGCATCGGGGTTTTATGCGGATACACGATCGGCATAGTGCTTACCTCCCCAGCCCCGCGAGCTGGCAGGACAGGTCTTCCTGCTCTTTGTAGGTGGCCAAGCGGGCGCCCACCTCGTCGAAGTCCACCTGGTGCGCGTCGAAGAACGGGCCGTGCACACAGGCGAAGAACGGCCTGCCGCCGACTGTCACCCGGCAGCCGCCGCACATGCCCGTCCCATCCACCATCAACGGGTCGAGAGAGACCATGGCGGGGAGGCCGCGGCGACGCGTCGTCTCCGCGACGGCGCGCATCATCGAAATCGGGCCCACGGCGAAGCAGTGCGTGTACCCGGCCCCTGCGTCAAGCAGTTCCTCCAGGCGGCCGGTGACAAAGCCCCGATAGCCGAGGGAGCCGTCGTCCGTGCACACGTGCACCTCGTCACTGTGCGTCGCGAGCAGGTCGGCGAGGATCACCAGCGTGCGGGTCCGGGCGCCAATGATGGACGAGACGCGCACGCCGCGCGAGTGCAACTCGCGGGCCAGGGGGAAGATCGCGCCTGCGCCGAAGCCGCCGCCGATCAGCACCGTGTGGCCCTCCTGCGGGAGCGGCACCTCGAGCCCGAGTGGGCCCGCGAAGTCGAGGAACGCTTCCCCCACCCGCAGCGCGCTGACGAGCGCGCTCGTGCGGCCCACCTCCTGGACGATGATGGTGATCGTGCCCGCCGCCCGGCTGAAGTCGGTGATGCTGATGGGGATCCGCTCGCCGGTCTCGCTGACGCGCAGGATCACGAACTGGCCGGGCGCCGCGTTGCGCGCCACCAGCGGGGCATGGACGACGAATAGCTTGGTGACGTCCGTCAGATCGCGTTTCCCGATGATCCGTGCGGTGGTGTCCATCGTCACTCCACTCACAGCAGGGGGTGCTCGTCCCTTGCCTTGAGCCGCTGCCAGCGGCGCTCCACCTCGGCCTCGATCGACGCGAGTACCGCCTCGTTGCCGGGCTGGCAGAGGTGCTTCGTCTTGCCCATCAGCTTCAGCCAGTCGGTGACCGGCACGCGCCGCCCGATCGGCTCCGGGTCGTAGGTGATGTGCGTTATGCCGCGCTCGACCTCGTAAAGCGGGAAGAAGCAGCAGTCGACCGCGGCCTGGACGACCTCGACGCCGGCGCGGTCCTCGGTCTTCCAGTTCAGCGGGCAGGAGATCAGCACCTTCCCGTAGGACATGCCCTGATGCCTGGCGTACCACTGCGACTTGGCGGCCTTCGCCACCAGGTCGTCGGGGTAGCCCTCGACGCCCGTGAACACGTAGGGGATATTGGTCGCCGCCATGATCTGCGGGGTGTCCTTGTGGTGGAAGGCCTTGCCGCGCTCAGCGGGCCCCACGTGGCTCGTCGAGGTCAGATGGCCGAGCGGCGTCGAGTAGCTGAGCTGGCTCCCCGTGTTCATGTAGCCCTGGTTGTCGTACTCGATGATGATCATCCCGTGGTTGCGGAGCGCCGCCCCGATCGCGGCCCCCATCCCGATGTCCATGCCTCCGTCACCGGTGATCATCACGAACGTGATGTCCTCGCCGGCGGGCAGCTCGCCGCGGCGAACGCGCTCGTGGAACATCTCGACAAGCCCGCTCAGCGCGGCGGCGCCGTTCTGGAAGAGGTTGTGCACATACGTGACGCGGTGTGACGTGTAGGGGTAGCCGGTGCTGACGACCATCGCGCAGCCGGTCTGGTAGAGCACCACCACATCGCCCTCGATGCCGCGCAGGAACTGGTCGATCGCCGGGAAAACGCCGCAGCCAGGGCATGCGCCGTGGCCGGGCACGACCCGCTTCGGCTTCACAGCCAGCCGCCAGTAGGGCGGCGCCTCCACCGTGAGCCGGCCGTCCGGCCCCGGCTGCACCTTGAGCAGCCCGCTCGTCATCTCCTCCCGGGTGAGCGGCGGCGTACCGCGGCGCGGCCGCGGCTTCGCCAGATCGCCCGGCTCCACCCCGTAGTAGTCGAACGGCACCTCTACCGTGCCGCGCTCGGCGGCCGCCAGCGCGAGCCGGAAGAACGCCTCGGCATCCTCAGCGTAGAAGTCGCGCCCGCCGAGGCCGTAGACGCGGCTCAGGCAGAGGGTGCGGTTGTCCGGGTCATCCTTCAGCGCGGACTTCACCTCGTGCGAAAGAGCGGCGCCGTGGTCGCCGAAGGAGCCGGAGCGCTCGGCGAGCACGACGGCCCGTACGCCGCGCATCGCCTCGCGGATCGCGTCAGCGGGGAACGGGCGGATCACATTGGGGCTGATCACGCCGGCACGGACGCCGTCGGCGCGCAGCCGGTCGGCAACGTCCTTCGCGGTCTCCGCGGCCGAGTTGAGCAGGAAGACCGCAACCTCGGCGTCGTCCATCCGGTACAGATCGACGGGGTCGTAGCGCCGGCCGCTCAGCTCCTCGTACTCGGCGACAACCTCGGGGAGCGCGGCCAGTGCGGCGTCCATCGCCCGCTTGAGCTGGTACTTGTTGTTGATCAGATCGGGGTCGTTCATGTAGGGCCCGATCGTCACCGGGTGCCGGGGGTCGAGGGCGGTCACCTTCTCCGGCACGGGCCCAAGCCAGTCCCGCACGGTGGCGCCGTCCTCGAAGCTTGAGACGCGGCGCTTCTGGTGGCTGGTGAAGAAGCCGTCGAAGGCCACGATCGCGGGCAGCCGCACGTCAGCGCGCTCGGCGACGCGCAGCGCAATGAGGTTCAGGTCGTAGACGGCCTGCGGGTCGCGCGCCATGAAGATCAGCCAGCCCGTGTTCAGCGCGTAGTAGACGTCGGAGTGGTCACCGCGGATGTCGAGCGGGCCGCTCACGGCGCGTGTTGCGAGGTCGAGCAGCATCGGGTAGCGCGTCCCCGCCTGCACGGGCAGCTGCTCAAGCGAGTACAGCAGCCCCTGCGAGCTCGTCGCGTTGAAGACCCGGCCGCCACCGGTCGTGGCGCCGTAGCAGATGCCAGCGGCGCCGTGCTCGCCATCGGCTGGCACCATCACGATCTGGTGCTCGCCGGCGGCCTTCATCTCATCGAGCAGCTCCGCAATCTCGGTGGACGGCGTGATCGGGTAGTAGCCCATGAGGTGGAACTGGATTTGTTTCGCGGAGAGTGCGGCCATCTCGTTGCCGGTGCGGAAGCCGACAACCTGCGTAGCGCGGCCGGCCCTCGGCCTTGACGGTGCGACAGTCATCGCGCGGCTCCCCCCTCGCGCTCGAGCCACCGGAAGAGCGGCACGCGGTTCTCCTCAGCCCAGCCCTCCTCCTCGCGGAGTTCCGTGAGCGAGCCGGTGGGGCACGCTTCGGTGCACTTCATGCAGCCCTTGCAGTAGTGGTAGTCGATGCCGAGCAGCCGCACTGCGGGCTCGCCGTCACCGTCATCGGACCAGACGAAGCAGAGATCGGGGCAGACGATGTCGCAGATCCCGCAGTGCACGCACGAGTCCGGGTTATAGGCAGGCAGGAAGCCCTCCCGTGACGTGCTCATGTTCTTGCGGATGCTGTTGCCCGGGTCGAGGATGACGCCGCCGGCCGGCGCGTCGAGGTACCCGAAAGCGGGCGCCGCCCGCTGCACCGGCCTGCCGGTGTCGCCAGGCGCGGGGGGCCAGGTCATGCGCCGCAACTCGCGGTAGCCGCGCTCGAATGTGCGGAGGTTTGCCTCGACGAGGTGCGCGTAACGAAGGGAGAGTCTCTCGCGCATCGTCTCCCTCACCGCGCCGGGATCGATAAACGGGCAGGTGCGGACGACCGCGCCGAGCATCGCGGTGTTCACACGCGTCTTCTCCTCGAGGGCGATGCCGAGCGCGTCGATCACCGCCACCGTGCCGGAGCGGAGGCCGAACGCCTCCCGGATCTTGTCAGGAGCCGAGCGCGTGTTCACGATCAGCGTGCCGGTTGGGCTCAGGCCGGCGGCGACGTCGAACGAGCGGGCCAGCGCCTCGTGAAAAACCGCGACCACCTGCGGGTTCTCGATCGGGCTGCTCGTGCGGACCTCGCGGTTCGCTGGGCAGAAGCGCACGAACGACTTGACCGGCGTGCCCTTCTTCTCTGAGCCGTACGACGAGAAATGCGAGCCGTTGAGCCCCTGCCGCAGGACCCCGGCCTCGGCGAGGATCTGCCCGGCGAGGTGGGCCCCCAGCCCGCCGATCGACTCGAAACGGATGCCGAAGAAGCCGTCGCGTCCCGCGCCCGGGAGCACTTCCGTGCCGGTGTTCTCTGGACTGGCCTCCGCCAACGCTGACATCGCGCACCTCCGCGAGCCGAATAGCGGCCTGCCCGCATCACCGGGCCCGGCTCCCTCTTTCGCTTCGCGATCACTCTCACATTTGCGCCCCTTGAATGACGGGGCGCAGGGCCGAAGGGGATGCTGCCTGGTGCCGAAAGTCCCCGCGCCACCCGGTACACCGCAGGGATTTAGCCAACCGCTTCCCGGGGACCGGGAGGTGACCCAGCGGTTCACCTGCTTGCTCACGAATGCCGGACGGGCATGACGCACGGTAGGTGATGAAAAGATCACAGTACGCAGTGGCTGAGCCGAGCGGACCCACAAAACGTGACGTCTGCGGCTGTGCAAGGCCGCCCGGACGCGGCACGATGGTGCCTGTGGCCGCCTGGTTGCCCCAGCTGCGGCAGTCCCGCGAAGGCGCACGTGGTGGCCCCCGAAATACTCAGGAGTCCATCATGAGTGAATTCGTGGTGATGGTGCCTGCGGGTGAGCGCTTCGACATAACGCTCGCCTACGCGGCGGCAGTGATCGAACGATCCAAGGGCATAACGGTCCGGGTGAAGTCACCAGGTGCCTGGCATTTCGAAGCGTCACCCGCTCAGGCAGATAATATCCGCAGCCAATTGCAGATGTGGTGCCAGGATGCCCCCGCGGTTATCCGCTGGCTCACTGTGCAAGGCAGTGAAACACTTATCTAACTGCCTGCACCCGGCAGCGCCGGGCGCCTGGGTTCCTGCGTGGACCGGTAGCCGCCCGGCCAGCTGGGGGGCGTTGCCGCGGGCGCGCCCGGCGCCAGCCTGATGTCACCGGCGAGCGCGTAACGATCTTGACTGGCCGTAAATGCGTTGCCGCGTGCGGCGCGCCGTCTTACAGTGAGCGCGCCGCGGCAAGAAATGCCCTCTGTATCAGAAAGGAGGTGCTCGCGATGTTCGCTCATCGTCAGACGCCTCCAGGGGTTGCTCTGTAGCAAGCCTGGAGACGCGCTGCGGGCGCCCTCAGGAATCTGGCGTCAGCCGATCCTGAGGGCGTCCTCTCTCTATGGTGTGCTTCCGGCAAGCGCGGTCACCGGCGTCGTGGCCGTCAGCCGGGATGCCGCCGGCCGCCTGGTCTTGCCCGGCCAGCCGGTTGCAGGTTGCGGGCAGCCAAGGATGCCGGCCCGGAGCCGGGTGTTGGAGCGAGATTCCTGACGTATCGGCGATATCCTCTGACTTTGCACCTGGCCGGATCGCCAGTTCCAATGCGGAGGCGCGACCACTTTGGCACGCACAGCAGAACTGGTGAGGGACACGCAGCCTGCGAAGGCCGAGGGCAAGCCCCTCGAAGGTAAGCCCCTCCGTGCGGGAAGGGCGGCCCGCGCCATCGTTTCCGACGGCCGCGCGGTCCACGACGCCATCGAGGCCGTCCTGGCCGCGCCGGGGGAGTCCCGCGAGATCGCGCGGCGAGCGTACCTGGTGGTGCGCGATCAGCTTGTCACCGGCGAGCTGGACACGATGCCGGTGGACCGGCTCCGGGAGCTCATCCGGGGGCGGGTCACGTTCGCCCCTGTCAGGGACGCCGGCTTCGGCACAGTCGGCGCGGTCCTCACGGCTGGCGCAGAAGCGCTCGGGCGAATCCCCGGAGTACGCCGGAAGACGGCCAAGCGGATCATGGCCGCCGCATGGCAGCTGCGGAAGTCCATCGAGGAGAGCACCCGCGTCCGCATCAACCCAGACGCCCGCACCCCCGAGCAGACCGCGCTCATCGCCGCCTTGCGCCGCTACGAGCGCGCCAGGTCGCTGATGAAGGGCCCGGACCTGAGCCCGCTGGCGAGCGAGCTCGGGCGTTACCTCGGCCCGGCGGCCCGCGGTGCGAGCCGCGGAAGACTGCTCTTCACGTTCTCCGCGCGCAAGCGGCAGGAAGCCCGGGACGCACTCGCCCAGCTGGACGCCACCCTGAGTTCGAAGCAAGTCACCGCTGCACGCAAACGCCTGTCCCGGGCCGAGTCCGGGCTGGACAAGGCCGGGAAGACACCGACGGCTGGCCGGCTATGGAGCGATTACCTCGCCCGCCCGGTCGCCTACAACGGCCTGCTGGCCGAGGTGGCCGGACTCGACCCGGTCAGGGAGGCCGGCCAGGGCTTCCTCCCTGCCGACATCGCCGAGCGGGTCCGCGTGTTCCCGCTTGATCAGTCCCGCCTCAAGACATCCCTGCGCGGCTACCAGGCGTTCGGTGCGAAGTTCGCGCTGGTTCAGGAGCGGGTGATCCTCGGCGACGAGATGGGCCTTGGCAAGACGATGCAGTCGCTCGCCGCAATGGGCCACCTGGCGGCCAAGGGCGCGACGCACTTCCTGGTCGTCTGCCCGGCGAGCGTGGTCGTCAACTGGACCCGCGAGGTTGAGCGGCACACGCTGCTGGAAGCCCGCCGCGTGCACGGGCCGGGCGGGAAGCGGGCGGCGGCCCAGCAGGAGTGGGCGGCTGCGGGCGGCGTGGCGATCACGACGTTCGAGGCGCTGCGCGCCATGCCGGAGGACCTGGACGTCCCGGTGGCGATGATGGTCGTCGACGAGGCGCACTACGTGAAGAACCCGAATGCGCTCCGCACGCAGGCGGTCGGCGAATGGGCGGCGCGGAGCAGCCGGGTGCTGTTCCTGACGGGGACGCCGATGGAGAACAGGGTGGGGGAGTTCCGGGTGCTGGTCGGGCACCTGCGCCCGGAGGTCGCCGAGAATCTGGACATCGCGGACGGGACGCTGGACGGCACCCAGTTCCGGGGCAAGGTGGCGCCGGTCTACCTGCGGCGCAACCAGGAAGACGTGCTCAGCGAACTTCCGCCGCGGCTGGAGACGCAGGAGTGGGTGGCGCTGGAAGGGCCGACGCTGCGGGCGTACCGGCAGGCGGTCCTCGCGGGGAACTTCATGGCGATGCGCCGGGCGGCGTTCGACCCGGGGACGGTCAGGGGATCGCCGAAGCTCCGGCGGCTGGTCGAGCTCGTCAGCGAGGCCGCGGACGGCGGGCGCAAGGTCGTGGTGTTCTCGTTCTTCCGCGACGTGCTGGAGACGGTGACACAGGCACTGTGCTCCGGGCGGGACGGGGTCCGGGGTGTGCCTATCATCGGCCCGCTGACCGGGGACGTCACGCCAGCGGACCGCCAAGCGATGGTGGACGCGTTCACGGCCGCCAAGGGGCCTGCGGTGCTGGTCTCCCAGATCCAGGCGGGCGGCGTGGGCCTGAACATCCAGGCTGCGTCGGTGGTCATCATCGCCGAGCCGCAGCTGACGCCGTCGAAGGAGGAGCAGGCGATCGCCCGCGCGCACCGGATGGGCCAGGTGCGCCGCGTCGACGTGCACCGGCTGCTGTGCGAGGACAGCGTCGACCAGCGGGTCCTCGAGTTGCTGGCGGGCAAGCGCGAGGCGTTCGACGAGTATGCGCGCCGCAGCGACATGGCGAACGTGACGCCGGACGCGGTGGACACGGGCTCCGAGACAGAACTGCGGCGCCAGATCGTGGCCGCGGAACAGAAGCGCTTCAAGGCGGCGTGATCACAGGGCAATCGCGACGGCTGCGAATTCCTATATATAGACAGCGGGAACCGCCCGGTCTCCCGGTGCCCCGCGCCATAGGAGGGCTCGCCGATGGAGCTGATCGTTGACGATGCCGTCATCGTCACCATGGCTGAGGACACGACAACAGCCGGGTCCATGCTGGTCCGGGACGGCCGGATCGTCGCCACCGGCCCGTCCGGGGAGATTCGCGCACTGGCATCGCCAGGCGCCGCCGTGGCCCGGCTGGATGGCGCCACTGTCGTCCCCGGGCTGATCGACGCGCACTGCCACCTGGCCAACATCGGCTACCTGGCGTCGGGCGCAGACTGCAGCCAGCCGTCCGCCCCCGGCATCCCGGCGATCAAGGCCCGGCTGCGGGAAGCCGCCGCCCGGACACCGGGCGGGTCCTGGGTCACCGGCAGCGGGTACGTGGAGTACAAGCTCCGGGAGAACCGGCACCCCACCCGGGCCGACCTGGACGAAGCCGTGCCGGACCGGCCCGCGGTGGTGTACCACACCTCCCTGCACGCCTGTGTCCTCAACAGCGCCGCCCTGCGGGAGTCCGGCTTCGCGGACGGGCAGCCGGATCCGCCCGGCGGCGCGCTCGGCCGCGATGCCCAGGGCCGGCTCGACGGCGTGGTGTACGAGGGCCCGATGTTCGCGCTGTTCGAGCGCAACCTGCGTGATGACATCGCCCGCATGGACACCGCTGCCCGGGCCGGGCTGGTCAGCAGGGCGCAGCAGAGTCTCGCCCGGCTCGGCGTGACCGCCGCCTGCGATGCTGACACGCGCCGAAGCACGCTGGCCGCGTTCGCTGACGCGGATGAGGACGGTGTCCTGCAGCAGCGGATTTACGGGCTGGTCGTGCACGACGAAGCGGACTGGCTGCTGGCGTCCGGGCTGCGCGGCCGCCGCTCCGGCCGGCTGGCCGCTGACGCGGTCAAGATCTGGGCCGACGGGGGCATGAGCAGCCGGACGGCAGCGATCAGCGGCACCTACCCAGTCCCGCCGTACGGCTCAGGCATCTTGTTCTTCGGCCAGGACGAGCTGACCGAGCTGGTCCGCGATCTCGATGCCCGCGGGTTCCAGGTCTGCATCCACGCCCAGGGCGACCGCGGGATCCAGACGGCGCTGGATGCCTATGCGACGGTGCTGGACGGCACGCCGGGCAACCCCCGGCGGCACCGCATCGAGCACGGCGGGGCGATGTACCCGCCTCTGATCGCCCGGGCCGCGGAGCTGGGCATCGTGGTGGTGAGCCAGCCCGGCTTCCTGTCCGCCCTGGGCGACGGGTTCGCGGAAGCATTCCCGGACAGCGGCGACCAGCTCTACCCCTTCGCGTCCTGGCAGCGCGCTGGCATCGTCACCGCCGGATCATCTGACGCTCCGGTCATCACCGCCGACCCGCTGCTGGGCATCCGCGACGCGGTCTTGCGCCGCACCGACGGCGGCCGCCTGCTCGGCCCCGGCGAGTGCCTCCCGCCCCGGGATGCGCTCGCGCTCTACACCCGCGGGGCCGCCTACGCCATGCATCGCGAGGAGGAGCTCGGCTCGCTTGAGCCCGGCAAGCTCGCCGACTTTACTGTGCTGGACAGGAACCCGCTCACGGCCGATTCTGGGCAGCTCGGCGGCATCCAGGTGCTGGCCACCGTCATTGGCGGGCTGCCCGTTTACCAGTCCGCGGACATCTTTCCCGGCTGATCATCAGCCAGGGAGGGGCCGGGTGCTGGCCCGGTCCCTCCCTGGCTCCGGATGGCTGATCAGGGTGTCGGGGCGGAGACGGCGGCTCCGTAGATATCCGAATTGCCGAAAGCGGCAGGACAGTCCGTCTGCGGGGCAGGCTTAGTGACTGTCGTGCCGGTTTGCAGGGACAGCCGCCACGCGTCCAGAGCCGGGCAGTCAGCTGCGTTGCGGACGTCGTTCCAGACGCCGACGGCGCCGCTGTCGGTTGCCGCGGTGTAGACGTAGTCCCCGAGGAACTCCGCCTGCAGGTTGTTCTGGGACGACCCGCGCGGGTCACCCACCTCGCCCCGGGCCACGGTGCTGAAGGCTCCGATGCTGCCGCTGGTCACGTTCGCATGAAGCATCGCGCCGACCAGGCCCCGGGTGGTGCTCGTATCGTTGCGGTACGGGGTGGTGAACGCGTTGTAGGTGATATAGACGTCGGCTCCGTCCGGCGAGATCGCGGGTGCCGTGTAGTACGGCCGGTCTCCCGCTGGCAGCGCCACTGCGGTGGGGCCGGTGAACGACGCCCCGCCGTTGGCGGATGTCATCAGCAGCAACTGCTCCTTGTCGAGCCCTTGCCTGCCGTCTGCCCAGGTCAGCACGATCCGGTTGGTCGCTCCGGCGCCGGAGGGCGCACCGTTGGCGATGTCCACGCTGGGCGCGAAGGCGAGATCGTTGCGCGCGCCCGCGATCCCGTCCATCACCGGCCGGCCGATCACCGGGTCGATGACGCCGGGGTCGACCGCGGTGGACAGCAGCGCCGGCCCGGTGAAGTGCGCCCCGCCGTCGGTGGACTTGTACATCATCTCGTACGACACGCCGCGCCGGGCGCCCACGCCGAACACGTAGACGTTGCCGTGGCTGTCGGTCCGGACAGTGCAGCCGTCGGGCTGGCTGTTGATGCCGTTGTCGGTCGCGGGGCCCACCTGCTTCTGCACCCAGGTGCTGCCGCCGTCGGTGGACCGTGCCACGATCAGCGGTGTGGGGAAGGCGTTGCCGCGGCTGTTGCTGCGGAAACTCGCCCAGCAGACATAGACGTGGCCGAAGAACCGGCTGGTCTGGGCGTTGTCCGCCCAGATCTGCTCCTTGTCGGAGAACGTGGTCGAGCTCTGCTTGGAGATCACGACGGGATTCATCCAGGCGGACGCGTCACCGGAGGCGGCCGCTTGCGGATTGTCCGTGCGCGAGATCGCGATCCCCTCGAAGCCCTTGAACGTCTCGTCGCGCTTGGTGGTGCCGAAGTTGGAGGTCAGGTTCGAGTAGTACAGCCGCGAGCCGTTTGCCCACGAGAACTTGCCGTCCGATCCCAGCCGCGGGCCGAAGGCGAGACCCGGGTCACCGTCGGAGACCAGGCCGTTCTCGTAATAGTGGGGCAGCGTGCCGATGTCGCCGACGTGCGGCTGGCAGGGGTCGGGGCCGAGGCAGTCCCTGGCTGTCCAGCCGGTATAGGTCGGCTGCTGCCACGTCTTGCCGCCGTCGAGTGAGAAGTACACCCCGGAGACGCCCACGCCCTGGGTGAACGGGCAGGTGGTGGGATCACCGGCGTTGCATGCTTCCATGTCGATGTTGTCGTTGGACCCGGCCACGACCACCGATGGATTGTTCGCGTCGATAGCGACCGCGGGCTCGTTCTGCTTGTTCTGCGAGAACGGGGTCGGCGGGCTGCCGACTGTGACCAGCGTGCCGCTGGGAACGGGCGGCGGCTCCTGCTGAGCCAGGGCTGTCCCCGGCATGGCCACCAGCATTAATAGCATCGATCCGGCCGCAGCGAACGTGGCTGTGCGCATCGGCTCCTCCCCATTGGAGATGAGAGCCTGGTGCGAGCCCCCGGTGGACTGCTAGCTGATCCAGCATGAACCCGCTCGTCAATGCCGCACAAGGGGGCAGCAGCCGGATGCCCAGTGTTCCCTGCCGGGAACTGCCGGGTTCAGCGGGCCACGGTGGGTGGAGGCTGTCCCGATCTGCGGCTGGAGGTGATCGCTGAGCCGGAACCCGCCGCCGGTGAGCCCGGGAAGGTACATCAGCGCGAACGCCGACACCTCCAGTACCAGCCAGAAGATGAGCGTTGCCGGAAGCATTGCAGCTGACCCCAGCGACAGCACGCCGGCCCGGCTGCCCGCGGGCAGCCAGGAGGTGCCCCGGCGCAGCCCGTGCCAGAAGAGCCGGTGAAACCGGCCGGACAGAAACGTGAACCCGTCGTAGTTGAACACCGTCACGAACACATCTGCGAGCGTCACCAGCAGCACAACCCCACCGATCACGCCCACAGCTATCGACCCGGCAGACATGCTGCCCTGCTACCCCGTTCCAGCCCCCAAAGCCCCACGGCCCGTTCGCGATCGGCCTCCGGATCAGGCTGCCCGGCTGAGCGCGTAGCATCTGTCCAGCCCACAGAGAGGTTGACTATGGCAGCCGATTGGACCCCTTCACCGACTGCAATTCACCAGATGGTCTGCGAAGCCGAGACGTCCTCCGAGGCGCTGTTCGTATGCATGGACGAGGCGTGTGGCCGCCGGGTCGTGGTCGGCAAGTCACGGCCTGGTCTGACGGTGATCGATCGTGGCGACTTCTCGGCCCGGCACGCCGGATCCCTGGGCGGCGTGGCGCTGGACGGGGTGGGGCTGGCGTAGGCGGCGGGATCAGGCCGGCCCGCCCGGATGCCCGGACGGGCCGGCCTGGTCCGATGGTCTATCGCGGGTTCTCGACCTTGATGATCGGGCCCTCGGCGTAGCCCATCATGTCTCCGCAGTTCGCCGTCGTGATGGCCGAGTCGAGGAACACCGTCACGATGATCTTGTAGAGACCTGACACGGCCGGGTTGCCGGGGTTCTCCTCGGGCAGCGTGCCGGCGGGCACGGTGATCGTGGTCTGGTAATGCATGGGATCCGTGAACGTCCCGCCGATGGGGACGTCCTTGTGGGCGAGCGTGAGCTCGGGGCCGGGGCCCTGCGACTCGACGTACGCCGTCACGACCCAGTGGTCGGTTTTCACCGACAGTGCCGTCAGCCACAGCGGGACCAGGGGGCCGGCAAGGTCCCAGCTGATCTTAATGTCGAACGGCTTGGCGCCGTTCACGACGAGATTGGCTAGGCCGACAGCGGGCCGCTCGGTAATAGCCAGGGCGCAGTCGCCCACGATGAGGCCTGGGAGGTTAGGGTCGAAGCGCTTGGACATATCAATGCACCTTCCTTCAATATCCGTTTACCACGGCGCGCTTAACCGGCGCTTACCCAGCGCTTAACGTCGGCGTCCATCAGAACTAAGCGGCTTTGGTGAGCATTTCGCCCAGGTGGAGACAATGGATCGGGCGGCTCATATCGGTTCGTGCCGGCGGAGCCGGTCGTCCAGTCCGGATGTGGCCGGTTCCGGCTCCACGCCCAGTTCATCCGCGAGTGCGCGAACGCAGGCCCGGTACTGGATCCGCGCCAGGTGCGGCTGGCCCTGTCTGCTGTAGCAGCGCATCAGCCGGCGGTGCGCGTCTTCACGGCAGGAGTCCTGCTCGATGATGCGCTGGCACAGGTTCGCGCAGGCAGCATACTGGCCGGCGCGGAAACGCAGTTCGCTGAGCCTTCCGAGCGTGTCGAGATGCGTGAGGCGCAGCCGATCGCGGATCGATGCGGCCCACTCTTCATACGGAGCGTCCGCGAGGAACTCGCCCCGGTAGAGCCCTGCCGCGGATTCGTATGCTTCCGCGGCCCGGTCGGACTCCCCGGCCTCCTCGAGCCGCCTGCCACGGCGCACGTGTTTGCCGAACTCGTCGACATCCAGCCAGAGGCCCACCGCGGGGTGGATCTGGTAGGCGCCCCGCGCGTACACGATCACTGGCGCATCCGTGACCGTCCGCAGCATCTGCCGCAGCCCGTGCAGCGCGACGTTCAGGTTGTTCCTGGATGCGCGCGGTGCCGACCCGGGCCAGAAGACCTCCATCAGCACCTCGCGCGGCGGCCACGGCTGTCGATGGGTGAGCAGGTAGCTGAACAGCGAACGCGCGCGTGCCCCGGACCAGTCGCCGACGGCAACATCGTCAACCGTGACATAGAAGGACCCGAGCAGATGAACAGCCAGTTCCGGCCCGGGCCGTCCCGCGCGCGGCGGGGCCATGACCGCAGGCAGATCCGCGGGAGCGGGCGCTGTCTCCGGGCAGTCCGCGCTGTCCGTGCGGGTGGTGTTGATGACCTGCCGGAGCGCGGCGAAGCCGGCAGCGACGCGATCGGCACGCGCCCTATCCGTTGGGCAGCTGTCGACGGCACGCCCAGCTGCGGAAAGCCCTCGGCGCAGGCGGGCGCAGTGCGCGGCAGGCCACGCTGGCGGTGCAGCGGCGGATGGGGAAGGGCCGTAGAGCTTCAGCGGCGCCGGTGTCTCCGACCAGCCGAGCCCGGAAGGGCTGATGTCACGCTGCCCGCGCATGCTGACGCTCGCCAGCAGTTCATTGAGCGTCTGGTGTTCCGCAGACCTGAGCGCCGCCTCAGCCTCACGATGCGATGCCTGGCCCCTTTGCAGCTCTTCCAGCTGCTGGCTGAGCTCCCCTGCTCTGCCTACCGGCCATGTCTCCGCCCCGGCGTCTGCAGGCATGAGGGCGGCAGCCCGGCGAAACGACACCAGCGCGGTTTCTGTGTCGCCGCTGAGCAAGGCCACGCGCCCCTGCTGCCAGCTCGCCCACATCTGCGCCGCCGTCAGGTGCGCCCCGTCCGCGAGCGAGCTGGCGGCGCTCGCACGTGCCAGGGCCGTCGCCAGGTCGCCGGACTCGGCCGCAGCGGTGCTGGACGCCAGCAGGCTGCGGCATGCGCCTGCCACGTCATTTCGTGCCGAGAAGCGCGACGCCGCGCTGCTGAACGCGCGTTTGGCGAGCTTCGGTTTCCCGAGAGCTGCAGCGATGTCTGCGCGGTGGTACATGAGATCGGGGTACCGGCTGAACGCCTTTTCAGGCAGCTGGTTCAGCCAGCCATCCAAGGTGGCCCACTGGCCAAGATCGATCAGCCTGCTCGCCGCCCCCTCGATTGTCTGTGCGGCGCACTCGTGGTCTCCGAGCTGGAGATACAAGGCAACCGCCTGCTCATCCGCGCCGGCCGTCAGTAGCCGGTCCGCCACCCGGTGCAGCATGTCGCGGCCCGGAGCCGCGTACCTGCCGAGGGCCAGTTGCAGCGGGCGGCGCCAGCAGGGCCGGATGCGGGCCCACCCGTCTTCAAGCAACTGCAGCCACGGCCCGTCTGGGAGGGAAGCCCCGGCGACGGCGGCGGTGATGGCCGGGTGAGCATATTCAGTCCGCAGGGCCAGGCCGAGCCCGGTCCGCCCTTCGTCATCGGTGTGGCGTAGCAGTGTCGCGGCGATGCGGGCGAGCAGCCGCTCCCAGTTTCTGGCGTGCTTCAGCAGTGGCGCCACAGCGTCTTCGCCGGTTCTCGCGCACACCGCCTGCAGACCGGTGATCACCGTTTGCCTTCCGCCTATGACCGTCAGCGCCCGGTCACACAGCCTGATATCCAGGTGCGGAGCGCACTCAGCCAGAACCTGGCCGGTGACAGCGTCCGGCACGCGCAGTTCCGGTTCGCGCAGCCGGACCCAGCCGCCGGGCGCGCCGGCCGCCGGGCTGCGGCGCGCGACCAGCACGCACGGCGCGACCGGCGCAAGCACGGGAAGGAGGTACCTGCTGGCCAGAGGAAAGGTTGCGCTGCGCGACCAGATGTCGTGCGGGTCTTCCATGATCAGCGCCCCGCGACCCGCCAGGCACCCCCTCAGCTCCCGGCCGAGGCGCGTAAACAGCGCAGGCCAGCCATACACAGGTCCGGGCTGGGCCTGCATCAGCCCGAGGCTCGCCTCTCCGGTATCAGGGCGAAACCGTCGCGCAGCGGTGATCACAGACAACAGGAAGCTGCCTGGGTCACGATCCTCCGGTCCCAGACGCAGCCATACGGGCCGCAGGCCCGTTTTCCTGAGGACGGCCGCAAGCTGCTCCGTCGGCAGGCACCCTTCCGGGTCTTCGAATACAGTGCTCTGGCCGCGTCCCATGTCCGCAAATACATTGCAGTCCGCCGCGGGATCACCTGCACGGGGAGCAAGCACCTTTGCCACGAACGGCATTTCTCCCCCAAGTGACACCATACTCAGGCAGCACTCAAGTCACGCAGGCCTATCAGGAGGTGCAATCCTATGGCACGGACAAGGCCACTAAACGCCCAGAGCCCAGAGCCCATCAAAGGTCCATTGGGCAGTAGCTGGGGCCGAAAGTCCACTGGGTTGCCGGCGGGTAGGAAGACGGAAAGGCCAGCGTGACCCGTGCGTTAGAACGTCGCTGATGTGAAAGGTGAGGTTAGATTGCCGCTGCATATAGGCTATAGCCGCGGCTACCGGCCCAGAGGTCCTACGGTGCGAATTGCCGGCTGAGCAACATCACGCAGGCGTGCCATCCCAATCGATGCCGTGCCCGCGAAGCCACTCCCGCTCGTCGCTGCGCACGTCCTCCGGTGCCAGCGGGATGATCGCCGCGTTGCCCACCCGCAATCCGCCTTTTCCGCCGACGTGAACGGCGCTCTCGTCACCGTGCTCGAGCACCAGCCTCTCGTAGTGAGGCGGCCCCCCCAATAGCATTCGCCGGCCACAACCTGGGCAGATCCACATGTCGGCGCCAGTGTCCGTGCGGCTGCTCAGAACCATCTGGTGTCTCTCTGGCACCGTCGTGTCACCCACCTGATCTCTTGGCATATTCTCCGCAGGCTACCCGCAGAACCACCCCGAGCGGGCATACCTCCGGAAGGGCCGGCCTGGGCGAGCCGTGCTTTAAGCTGCTGCGGGCCAAGGCCAGGGCCCCGGCGAACTCGTTTAACAGTTCATGATCGTCCGCAAGGGCCAGTTGGGCCGGCGGCGTGATGACGGGCGGCGGCGAATGCTGGCGCAGCCGCGCATCAGACCCGGCGCTCGCCAGTCGCCAGCATTCTGAGATCTCCGCTTAGCCCGGGCCGGCCGGGTTCCTAAGCGTAATTTAAGCGTTCGATAAGCGCGGCGAGGTAACTATGAGTCAAGAGACCGGAACGCTGATAGGAGCATGTCATGCATGCTGGACAACCTGAATACCCAAACGACCCGTCGATCAGGTCAGGCGACCATTTGAAGGTCCTCGAGACGGGAACCAGGACTAGCCGAATCATTGAGTTCGACAGGGACTTCGACGTCGCCATGAGCTTCACGTTCGACGGAACGATGGCGGAGGGGCTCGTGGAGATCCCCCTCCAGTTCACGATCAAGTACTACTACGACGGCCTGGGCGGTACCGGCGGTGGCACGCTCGGCTCCGTCACAGGCAACACCCAGAAGCTGCAGTTCCACTACGACGACGCGTCACCTGCCGGGTCCGAAACGAAGCTCCACGTCCCTGCTCAGACGCTCGCGGTTGGGGAGTACCGGCTGAGCGCCGTCGTTGACTTCACCGCCAGTGGCGCTGACCAGCAGATGTACGCCTTCACCGACGGCCCAGTCATCGAGATCGTCTCCTGAAAGGGTTACGGGAAGCAGTGGCGGCTCCGCGGTTTGGCGGAGCCGCCCCGGGTCGCATTCTGATGGCGATCGGCAACCCGGCTGATCTGGAGCTGAACCTGGTCCGCACAGGCGATTTCGCTGGTGCTTTCGCGGTGCCCCCGGCAGGATTCGAACCTGCGCACACGGCTCCGGAGGCCGTTGCTCTATCCCCTGAGCTACGGGGGCTTCAGGACGGAGCAAACCTTACCAGCCTCCGGGGGCCCGCCAGTCCACCCGCGACCGCCCGGAACCCGCCACCGGGCCGGCGCCACACCCGCGTGCGCCAAGTGGTTACGGAAAGCGCCCGCGAGACGCTACCCTCGCGCCCGTGGCCCAGGGACTCGGACGCGTGCTGGTGGTGGACGACGATGAGGTGATCCGCCAGCTCATCGCGGTCAACCTCACCCTCGAGGGCTTCGACGTGGCCACGGCCGTCGACGGCCAGGACTGCCTCGACAAGGTGAACGCGATCGACCCCGACGTGATCACCCTGGACGTGATGATGCCGCGGCTGGACGGCTGGGTGACCGCCAGCCAGCTGCGCCGCAATCCTGACACCAGCGACATCAAAGTGGTGTTGATCACAGCCCGCGCCCAGGAGGACGACAAGTCGCGGGGGCGGGAGATCGGCGTGGACGCCTACCTGACCAAGCCGTTCGACCCGGCGGAGATGATCCGGGTTGTGCGCGAGCTGGCCGGGCACCCGCCGGACAACGGCGAGTCCGCCGATTAGGGCGTGATCACCGGCGACCTGGACCGGGTGCTCGCGACGGAGGTCAGCTCCGCGGGGACCTGGCGCCCTGGGCCGCCCGGCAGCGGCCCCGCCACCTTCGCCAGCAGCGCCGCCTTCCTGCTCGCCCGCAGCCAGGGCGGCGGGCCAGCCCGCATCGCCGCCGCCCTCGCCGCCCGGCTGACCCCGCTGGACTGGGTCGATGCCGCCACCGTGACCGGCGGCGGCTACCTGACCGTGACCGTCACCGCCGCCGCCCTGGCCCGCCTCGCCGTCCGCATCACCGAAGCCGGCCCCGCCTGCGCCCGCAGCGACGCGCTCCGCGGCGTCAGCCTCACCGCCCCGCCCGCCCCGGACCTGGCCGCCGCCCGCGGCTGGCCCCAGGCCAGGGACGAGCTCGCCCGCCACCTCACCGGCCGCCTGGCGGAAACCGCTGGCGCCGCCGTGACCTGGCTTGATGATCGTGAACGAAGCGCCACACCCCGGCCACTCCCTGCCAGCGGGCCCGGCCCGGTGGCGGAGGCGATCGGGTACGCGGGTGCCGACGCCGTCCGGTTCGCCCTGTGCCGCCTCCCGCCGGGCGGCCGCCCCCGGCTGGACCCGCGGGCCGTCGCAACCCATCAGCTGGGCAATCCCGCCTATGCTGTTCGGTACGCGCATGCGCACGCCGCTTCCACCCTGCGGCAGGCCGCTGACCTCGGCCTGCACCGGGGGGAGGCGGCGGGGTTCCAGCCGCGGCTGCTCGGCCACCCCAGCGAGCAGGAGCTGGCCGGTGCCATGGCCTGGCTCCCCGAACGGGTGGCCGGGGCGGCGCGGCGCGGTCAGCCGGACGTCCTGGCCCGCTACCTGGACGACCTGGCCGGGGCCTACCTGACCTGCCAGGAACGCTGCCCGGCAGTGCGGCCGGGCATGACAGCAGAACCAGGCGCGGCAGGGCAGGCCGGCCCGGCAACGGCGCCGGGCGCGGCGGGCAGACCCACCGCGGGCGGGGTCACAGCAGCGCGGCTGTGGCTGGTGGCGGCCGCGCGGACCACGCTGGCAGCGGGCCTGGGCCTGCTGGGCGTGAACGCGCCGGACCGGCTCTAAGCTCTCAGATCGATCAGCAGGGAAGAACACGATGAGCGGATTCGCCCACCCGGCCGGGCCGCGCCACGCCGACGTGCTGCCGCCGGCCCAGCCGCCGCCACCCCCCGCCGACCTGGGCGCGCTCGACCCGGCGATCTGGCCGCGCGGCGCGCGGCGGGCCGGCGGCGTGCTCACCCTGGCCGGGCTGGACGTGCGCGACCTGGCGGAGCAGTACGGCACGCCGGTCTTCGTGGTGGACGAGGACGACTTCCGCAGCCGCTGCCGCGACTTCCGGGACGCGTTCGGCGAGCAGGCCCGGGTGTTCTACGCCGCCAAGGCCTTCTGCAGCCGGGGGGTCCTGCGCTGGGTCGCCGATGAGGGCCTGGGCGTGGACGTCTGCACCGGCGGCGAGCTGGAAGTGGCGCTGGCCGCCGGGGTCCCGCCGGAGATGATCACCTTCCACGGCAACAACAAGCTCCCGGCCGAGCTGGACCGGGCCGTCGAGGCGGGCGTCGGGCACATCGTGGCGGACTCCTTCGAGGAGATCGCCCGCCTCGCCTACCTCACCGAAGACGAAAAGGGCCGCCCCAGGGCTCCTCGTTCCGCCGAATCGGCATCCGGCCCGGTCCGGCGGCCACGCGTGCTGGTCCGGGTCACCACCGGCGTCGAGGCGCACACCCACGAGTTCGTCGCCACCGCCCACGACGACCAGAAGTTCGGCTTCTCGCTGTCCTCCGGCGCGGCTGACGAGGCGGTCCGGCGGGTGCTCGCCGCGCCCGGCCTGGACCTGGCCGGGCTGCACTCCCACATCGGGTCGCAGATCTACGACACCGCGGGCTTCGAGGTGGCCGCCCACCGGGTGATCGGCCTGGCCGTGCGGGTCCGCGACGAGCACGGGGTGGAGATCGCCGAGCTGAACCTCGGCGGCGGGTTCGGCATCGCGTACGTGGCCGGCGACGACCCGGCCGACGTCAAGGTCATCGCGCAGAACCTGCAGGAGATCCTGCGCTCCCAGTGCCGCGCCGCGGGCCTGCCGATGCCCCGCCTCACCGTCGAGCCGGGCCGCGCCATCGCCGGGCCCGGCACCGTTACGCTGTATGAGGTCGGAACGGTCAAGGACGTGGACGGGCTGCGCACCTACGTCAGCGTGGACGGCGGGATGAGCGACAATATCCGCACCGCGCTGTACGGCGCCGAGTACACCTGCGTGCTCGCGTCGCGCGAATCGTCCGCGCCGCCCATGCTGTCGCGGCTGGTCGGCAGGCATTGCGAGAGCGGGGACATCGTGGTCCGGGACACCTACCTGCCGGCTGACCTGGCACCGGGCGACCTGGTCGCGGTGGCCGCCACCGGCGCGTACTGCCGTTCGATGGCCAGCAACTACAACCATGTGCCCCGGCCGCCGGTGGTGGCGGTGGCCGGCGGCTCCGCCCGGGTCCTGGTGCGCCGGGAGACCACCGCGGACCTGCTGGCGCTGGACGAGGGATGACCGTGGCGGACGGCGCGGGGCGAGGGGAGCGGCCGGGGTGCGCGCGATGAAGGTGGCCCTGCTGGGCTGCGGCGGCGTGGGCTCGCAGGTCTACCGGCTGCTCGGGGAGACCGCGGCCGACCTGGCCGCGCGGATCGGCGCGCCGCTGGAGGTGGCCGGGGTGGCGGTGCGGCGGCCCGGCCGGCCGCGGGCCGTCGAGGTGCCCCCGGGCCTGCTCACCGGCGACGCGATGGCCCTGGTCACCCGGCCCGACGTCGACATCGTGGTGGAGGTGATCGGCGGCATCGAGCCCGCCCGTTCGCTGCTGCTGGCCGCGCTGAAGAACGGCAAGTCCGTGGTCAGCGCCAACAAGGCGCTGCTGGCCGAGGACGGGGCGACGCTGCACGAGGCCGCCCGGGCGGGCGGCGCTGACCTGTACTACGAGGCCGCCGTGGCCGGCGCCATCCCGCTGCTGCGCCCGCTGCGCGAGTCGCTGGCCGGGGACGCGGTCCGGCGGGTGCTGGGCATCGTCAACGGCACCACCAACTACATCCTCGACCGGATGGACACCTCCGGCGCGGGCTTCGCCGACGCCCTGGAGGAGGCGCAGGCGCTCGGCTACGCCGAGCCCGACCCGACCGCCGACATCGAGGGCTTCGACGCCGCCGCCAAGGCCGCCATCCTGGCCGGGCTGGCCTTCCACACCCGGGTGACCGCCGCCGACGTGCACCGGGAGGGCATCACCGGGGTCACCCAGGCCGACATCGCCAGCGCCCGCGCGCTCGGGCACGTGGTCAAGCTGCTGGCGATCTGCGACCGGTCCGACGGCGGGGTGTCGGTGCGGGTGCACCCGGCGATGATCCCCCGCGCGCACCCGCTGGCCGGGGTCCGCGAGGCCTACAACGCGGTGTTCGTGGAGGCCGAGTCGGCCGGGCGGCTGATGTTCTACGGCGCCGGGGCCGGCGGGGTGCCTACGGCCAGCGCCGTGCTCGGCGACGTGGTCGCGGTGGCCCGCAACCGGCTCGCCGGCACCCACGGCCCGGAGCTCACTACCTACGCCGAGCTGCCGGTGCTGCCGATGGGCGAGGCCCGCACCCGCTACCACGTGGCGCTGGACGTCGCCGACAAGCCGGGCGTGCTGGCCCGGATCGCCGAGTCGTTCGCCCGGCACGAGGTGTCCATCAAGGCCGTCCGGCAGGAGGGCCGCGGCGAGGACGCCCAGCTGGTCATCGTCACCCACACCGCGCCGGACGCGGCCCTGGCGGCCTGCGTGGCCGACCTGGGCGCGATGGACACCGTGCGCGCGGTGGCCAGCGTGATGCGCGTCGAGGGGGAGGGGGACGAATGAGAGACCTTTTGTCGACCGCCGCCTACCAAGACCGAATGCCGCAGGCGCCGGGCCGAACGCCGCGTCAGCGGTGTCCCGGCGCCGAGGACCCGCCTCCCGAAGCCAGCGAAGCGCCCGCGAGGGAGGCAGAGCGATGAGCCCCGCAGCGAAGACGAGATCCGGGTCCGCCCGGGCGGCGGCCGCCGGGGCGCCCGCGCAGGGCGGGCCGGTGCCCGGGCCGGGCGTGGCCGCCCAGCGGGTGTCGTGGCCCGGCCTGATCCGCCAGTACGGCGACCGGCTGCCGGTGCCGCGGGACGCCCCCGTGATCACCCTGGGGGAGGGCGCCACGCCGCTGCTGCCCGCCCCGGTGCTGTCGGCCATGACCGGCTGCGACGTCTACCTCAAGGTCGAGGGCGCCAACCCGACCGGGTCGTTCAAGGACCGCGGCATGACCGTGGCGGTGAGCATGGCCGCCAGCCGCGGCGCCAGCGCGGTGATCTGCGCCTCCACCGGCAACACCAGCGCCAGCGCCGCCGCCTACGCGGCCCGCGCCGGGCTGACCTGTGCGGTCCTGGTGCCGCGCGGCAAGATCGCGCTCGGCAAGCTGGCCCAGGCGCTGGTGCACGGCGCCCGGCTGCTGCAGGTGGACGGCAACTTCGACGACTGCCTGGAACTGGCCCGCAAGCTGGCCGCCGACTACCCGGTGGCGCTGGTCAACTCGGTCAACCCGGACCGGCTGGAGGGCCAGAAGACGGCCGCGTTCGAGATCGTCGAGGCACTCGGGGACGCACCGGACGTCCACTGCCTGCCGGTCGGCAACGCCGGCAACATCACCGCCTACTGGATGGGCTACTCCGAGTACCTGGCGGCCGGGATCGCCACCCGGGCACCGCGGATGTTCGGCTTCCAGGCCAGCGGCGCCGCGCCGATCGTGCGCGGCGCGCCGGTGGCCGCCCCGCAGACCATCGCCACCGCCATCCGGATCGGCAACCCGGCGTCCTGGTCGCTGGCCGAGGAGGCCCGGGACGCCTCCGGCGGCCTCATCGACTCCGTGACCGACCGGCAGATCCTGTCCGCCTACCGGCTGCTGGCCGGCAAGGAGGCCGTGTTCGGCGAGCTCGCCTCCGCTGCCAGCGTGGCCGGCCTGCTGCAGGCGCGGGAGCAGGGCCTGGTGGAAGCGGGTGCGAGGGTCGTCTGTACGATCACTGGGAACGGGCTCAAAGACCCCGACTGGGCGGTATCGGCGGCGCCCGCGCCGGTGACGATCCCCCCGGAGACAGCCGCCGCCGCGAGCGCGCTGGGCCTGGCGTGACCCCACGCCGGCCGGAGTCCCCCCGCCTGTGCCGTTCTCCCGACCCCGCAGGGGGCTGATGCCTTGACCTGGCTGGAGCAGCCTGCTGGTGTGCGCGTCCCCGCCACCAGCGCGAACCTGGGACCTGGCTTCGACGCGCTCGGCCTCGCGCTGGCCCTGCACGACGTGGTCGAGGCCCGGGTCACCGGCGGCGGCCTGGCCATCGAGGTCGCTGGCGAAGGCTCCGCCACCGCCGATGCGGGCGAGCGGCACCTGGTCGTCCGGGCCATGCGGGCCGCGTTCGGCGCCCTCGGCGCCCAGCCGCCCGGGCTGGCCCTGACCTGCAAGAACGCCATCCCGCACGGGCGCGGGCTCGGGTCGTCGGCGGCCGGGATCGCGGCCGGGCTGCTGGCGGCGCGGGCGCTGGCCCGCGACGGCGCCAGCCGGCTGCCCGACAGCGAGCTGTTCCGGCTCGCCGTGGAGCTGGAAGGCCACCCGGACAACGTGGCCGCGTGCCTCGCGGGCGGCTTCACCATCGCCTGGACCGCGCCGCCGGGCCGCGGCGCGGCCGGGCCGCGGCTGCTGGCGCTGCCGGTCGCCGAGGTGATCCAGCCGGTGGTCTGCGTGCCCGCGGACCCGGTGTCCACCGAGAAGGCCCGCCGGGCACTGCCGGCCGAGGTGCCGCACGCCGACGCCGCCGCCGACGCGGGCCGGGCCGCCCTGCTGGTGGCCGCGCTCACCCGGGACCCGGATCTGCTGTTCGACGCCACCGAGGACTACCTGCATCAGCGCTACCGCGCGCCCGTCATGCCCCATACGTCTGACCTGGTCACACGGCTGCGGGCGGCCGGGGTGGCGGCGGTCGTGTCCGGCGCCGGGCCCGCCGTGCTCGCGCTCACCGTGGCCGGCGGCGCCGTTGGGCCCGGCGTGGTGGATTCAATAGCCCAGGAAACGGGTATCGGATGGCATGTAAACCCCCTGGACATCGACCGGTACGGCGCAACCGTCCAGCCTGCCTGGCCGGGCGCGCAAGTCCCAGACGGCGCACGGCGCGTGTGTTCCTGGAACCCCCAGGCGCAGGATCCGCGCGCGCGTCCAGCGGGAGCGTCCCCGCAGGACAACGCAACTTCTCCCGTGAGACACGGACAACTCTGAGGGAATGCCGTGGGCGCGTTCGGTGTTAAGCTGGGTGCTGCACCAGATGCCCCGTCGTGGGGGCGGGTGCTCGCTCGCTGCTCGTCGCAATGCCGGCTGGCAAGCCGGCCGCGGCTAGTGAGTTTCCGTCAACTCCCCGGACAGATGCCTGAACTCCGCGTATGCCAAACGCGGAGCTGGTTCGGCGAACCGGGAACGCGCCGGGATTCCGAGCGGGCCGCCTCAGCCGTCTGGGCTCGTGCCGATTCCTTTGCCCTGGACGCGGCCGCTGGGTTACCCCCGCGACTGCCAGCCGTTCGCCAGGGCGGCGCGAGGAGGCTAGTTAGTGCACAACCTGGCCCGGCCGATTCGCCGGGCCGCGACCCCGGGCAGCCTGCCCGCTGCGGCGGCCGGTGCCCGAGATCTGGGAAGGACCCCTCGTGAGCGACACCACCGATCTCTTCGGTTCCGCGGGTGTGCCCGCGGCTTCCCCCGCCCCGTCTGACGGGCTAGCCCCGGCTGCGGCCGGCTCCCCGTCGCCCGTGACCGCTGCCCCGCCGGGTCCGGCGGGCGCGCCCGGGGCCGGGCCCGCGGAGGTGACCGGTGAGACGCGAGCCCGCGCCGCCCGGCGCGGCTCCGGGCTGTCCGGCATGCTGCTGCCCGAGCTGCAGCGGCTCGCGCAGTCCATGGGCATCAGCGGCGCCGGCCGGATGCGCAAGGGGGACCTCGTCGCGGCGATCCAGGCAAAGCAGGGCGGCAGTGGCGCCGCCTCACAGTCAGCAACCGACCAGTCAGCCCAGCGGGGCGTGTCCGCGGGAGCCGATGCACCTCGCCACCGTGAGCAGGACGCCATGGAAGCAGACAAACCAGCAAGCACTGGCGCGGGGGAGAGCCCTTCGCAGAGCACGCCTGCCGGGGACGCCCGCGGGCACGGCACGGACGGCCAGTCCGCGCCCGGTGCGCCGGTGGCCGGCCAGGACCAGGCCAGGGCGGGCGGCCGGGCGGGTGCGCGGGACCGGGCCGCGGCGGCCGCGGACGGGCGGGGCCAGGGCGGGCCGTCCGGTGACGGCCAGCAGGGCGAGGACGGCCAGCGTGGCGACCGGCGGCGGCGCAACGGTGGCGGTGGCCGCGATGGCCAGCCGCGCGGCGGCGACGCCGGCGAGCAGCGGCACGACCAGGGCGGCCGGAGCCAGGGCGGCGGCCGGGACCAGGGCGGCCGGGATGACGACGACTCCGACGGCCGCGGCGGCCGCCGCAGCCGGGACCGGTTCCGCAACCGCAACCGCAGCCGCCGGGGCGAGCGGGGCGCTGAGCCGGAGCCCGTGATCAGCGAGGACGACGTCCTCATCCCGATCGCCGGCATCCTCGACGTGCTGGACAACTACGCGTTCGTGCGGACCACCGGCTACCTGCCCGGCCCCAACGACGTCTACGTGTCCCTGTCCCAGGTCCGCAAGCACGGCCTGCGCAAGGGCGACGTGGTCGAGGGCGCGGTCCGCCAGCCCCGCGAGGGCGAGCGGCGGGAGAAGTTCAACGCCCTGGTCCGCCTCGACAAGGTCAACGGCCTCGACCCCGAGTCCTCCCGGGCCCGGCCGGACTTCGGCAAGCTGGTGCCGCTGTACCCGCAGAACCGGCTCCGGCTGGAGACCGACCCCGCCGTCATGACCACCCGGATCATCGACCTGGTCAGCCCGATCGGCAAGGGCCAGCGCGGGCTCATCGTGTCCCCGCCCAAGGCGGGCAAGACGATGATCCTGCAGGCGATCGCCAACGCGATCACCAAGAACAACCCCGAATGCCACCTCATGGTCGTGCTCGTGGACGAGCGGCCGGAAGAGGTCACCGACATGCAGCGCTCGGTCAAGGGCGAGGTGATCCACTCCACCTTCGACCGCCCGGCCGAGGACCACACCACGGTGGCCGAGCTCGCGATCGAGCGGGCCAAGCGGCTGGTGGAGATGGGCCACGACGTGGTCGTGCTGCTGGACTCCATCACCCGGCTCGGCCGCGCCTACAACCTGGCGGCCCCCGCCAGCGGCCGGATCATGTCCGGTGGTGTGGACTCCACCGCGCTCTACCCGCCCAAGCGGTTCTTCGGCGCGGCCCGCAACATCGAGCACGGCGGCTCGCTGACCATCCTGGCCACCGCCCTGATCGAGACCGGCTCCCGCGCGGACGAGGTCATCTTCGAGGAGTTCAAGGGCACCGGCAACATGGAGCTGCGGCTGCGCCGCGAGCTGGCCGACAAGCGGATCTTCCCGGCCATCGACATCGACGCGTCGGGCACCCGGAAGGAAGAGATCCTGCTGACGCCGGACGAGCTGAAGATCGTCTGGCAGCTCCGGCGGGTGCTGCACGCGCTCGAGCCGCAGCAGGCGCTGGAGGTGCTCATGGAGCGCATGAAGGGCACCAAGAGCAACGCCGAGTTCCTGCTCCAGGTCCAGAAGACCACGGTCAGCAACTCCTAGCGCGGGAATCCACAGCAGCCCGGCGGCGTTGAGCCGTCTGGCAGACCCTGTACTTTGCAATACAGCGTCTGCAAGCCGACACCTAGTGCGGTTCCGGTTCACCCGGCGGCGTCAGCCGCCGGGACCCGGCGGCCGCGGGAGGCAGGAGAAGAACGTGAAGTCTGGCATCCACCCCGAGTACGTGGAGACCACGGTGACCTGTTCCTGCGGGAACACCTTCACCACCCGCAGCACGCAGAAGAACGGCGTCATCCACGCCGACGTCTGCTCGAACTGCCACCCGTTCTACACGGGCAAGCAGAAGATCCTCGACACCGGCGGCCGCGTGGCCCGGTTCGAGCGCCGCTTCGGCAAGAAGGCCGCGGGCGGCAAGTAGCTCTCTGGCGCGGGCGCGCCCCCGCCGCCCGCCGGGGGGGGCCCCCCCCCCAATTGGGGCC
>JBLMWU010000307.1:0-15109 GCA_050257395.1 Gemmatimonadota bacterium
GGGCCGCCTCGCTGGCGGCCCGCACGGCGTCGTACTGTGCGGCCTCGTCGGTCACGATGACCAGCGTGAGCACCATCCCGCTGGCCGGGCCGCCGAGGCGCTGCCGGGCCTGGCGGAGCGCCTCGTGGATGGCCCCGATGCTGGTCTGGGTGAGGTCAATCGTCATCGCGGTCAGGTTCTCCCTGTCACAGCCGGCGCCAGGCGCGGCCGTCGGCGGCGATCAGTGCGTCCGCGCAGGCCGGCCCCGGGGACCCGGCCGGGTAGGGCTCCGGCTTGGTGTGCTCCGCCCAGAACTTCTCGATGGGGTCGAGCACCCGCCAGGACAGTTCGACCTCCTCGTGCCGGGGAAACAGTGGCGGGTCGCCGATGAGGACGTCCAGCAGCAGGCGCTCGTAGGCCTCCGGGCTGCTGACGGTGAAGGACTCGCCGTAGGCGAAGTCCATGTTCACATCGCGCACCTCCATCGTCGCCCCGGGCACCTTGGAGCCGAACCGCACCGTCACGCCCTCGTCCGGCTGCACCCGGATGACCAGTGCGTTCTGCCCCAGTTCCTGGGTCTCGGTGGCGGAGAACGGCAGGTGCGGGGCGCGCTGGAAGATGACCGCGATCTCCGTCATCCGGCGCGGCAGCCGCTTGCCCGCCCGCAGGTAGAACGGCACGCCCGCCCACCGCCTGGTGTCCACGCCCAGCTTGATGGCCGCGTACGTCTCGGTCCGGGAGTCCGGCGGGATGCCCTCCTCCTCCAGGTAGCCGGGCACCTGGAGGCCGCCCTGCCAGCCGGCCGTGTACTGGCCGCGGGCGGTACCGGTGGCCAGGTCGGCCGGGAGCCGGACCGCGGACAGCACCTTCTCCTTCTCCAGCCGCAGCGCGTCGGCGTCGAAGGAGACCGGCTCCTCCATCGCGGTCAGCGCGAGCAGCTGCATCAGGTGGTTCTGGATGACGTCGCGGGCCGCGCCGATCCCGTCGTAGTAGCCGGCCCGGCCGCCGATGCCGATGTCCTCGGCCATGCTGATCTGCACGTGGTCCACATAGCCGCGGTTCCAGATCGGCTCGAACAGCTCGTTCGCGAACCGCAGCGCCAGGATGTTCTGGACGGTCTCCTTGCCCAGGTAGTGGTCGATGCGGAAGACGGAGTGGTGGCCGAACACCGAGTTGACGATGTTGTTCAGCTCCCGCGCGCTGGCCAGGTCGTGCCCGAACGGCTTCTCGATGACCACCCGCCGCCACGGCCGGTGCGCCCCGGGCTCACCGCCCGGCGACGACAGGCCGCACCGCTTGAGCTGCTCCACCACGGTGGGGAAGAACTTCGGCGGGACCGACAGGTAGAAGGCGTAGTTGCCGCCGGTGCCGCGCTCGGCGTCGAGCTGGGTGACCGTCTCGGCGAGCTGGTCGAACGCCGCGTCGTCGGTGAACTCGCCGGGGACGAAGCGCACCCCCTCCGACAGCTGCTGCCAGACCGTCTCGTTGAACGGGGTCCGGGCGTGCTCCTTCACCGCCTCGTAGGTGACCTGGGCGAAGTCCTCGTCCGCCCAGTCCCGGCGGGCGAACCCGACCAGCGAGAAGCCGGGCGGCAGCAGGCCCCGGTTGGCGAGGTCGTAGATGGCGGGCATCAGCTTCTTGCGGGCCAGGTCCCCGGTGACGCCGAACATGACGAGGACGCAGGGCTGCGCGACCCGGGGGATCCGCCGGTCCCGGGGATCGCGCAGCGGATTGTGTGCTGTCCGGGATTCGCCATCCCGGGAGCCCGGGTAGGTCACGCGTGCTCTCCTGTCGCGCTGGTGCCCGCCGCGGCGAGCAGCTGATCGATGCCGGCCGCGCGGTCACGCAGGTGCAGCCGGACTGCCGGGCGGCCGCGGCCCTGCAGCGCGCCAAGGTCGCCGAGCGCCTGGGCGAGCTGCAGCCTGCCCAGCGTGAACGGCTGGCCGGGAACCTCGACGTCCCCCCGGACCGCGCCGGTGACCTGCAGGAACACCCCGCTCTGCGGGCCGCCCTTGTGGTACTGGCCGGTGGAGTGCAGGAACCGGGGGCCCCAGCCGAAGGTGACCGGGCGGGTGGTCCGGGCCGCCAGCGCGTCCCGGAGGGCGGCGGCGGGCGCGTCCCCGAACCGGTCCAGGTACGCCATGATCGCGAGGTAGCCGTCGGCGGGCAGGGCCAGCAGCAGCGCGTCGAGCACCCCGGCCAGGTCGGTGGCGGTGCCCAGCAGGCCCTTGTCCCCGTACACAGACACCGCGCCGTCGGTGAGCACCGGCTCGCCAGCGGGCAGCGGCCCCGAGCCCGCCGCGGCGAGCAGCTTCTGGGTGTTCTCCTTGGACTCGGCCACGTTCGGCTGGTCGAACGGGTTGATGCCGAGCAGCCGCCCGGCGACCGCCACGGCGTACTCCCAGACCAGGAACTGGGCGCCGAGCCGGCCGGCCACCACGGTGTCGGCCGGGCTGCCCTTCGGCTCCCCGAGCCCGATCAGGTGGATGCCGGGGCCGGGGGAGAAGCCAGGGGAGTCCTCCCCGGCCACCACGACCGGCAGGATCCCGCGGCCTTCCTTGCCGGTGGACTCGGCGATCAGCTGCTCCGCCCAGTCGCCGAACCCGGCGATCCCGGAACCGCAGTCGGCGAGCACCGCCTTGTCGTGCCCGGCCAGCGCGTAGCCGCCCAGCGCCGCCCCGAGCGCCAGGCCCGGGTTGGCCTCGACCGCGCCGAGCTCGCCGAGCGCGGTGGCCGCCTCGTCCAGCAGCCGGGTCACGTCCACCCCCGCGAGCCCGCTGGGCACCAGGCCGAACGCGGTCAGCGCGCTGTAGCGGCCGCCGACCTCAGGGTCGGCCAGGAACACCCGGTAGCCGGCCTGCTCGGCGGTCTGCGCCAGCGGCGATCCGGGGTCGGTGACCACCACGATGCGCCGGGCCAGGTCCGGGCCGGACAGGCCGAGCCCGGCGAAGGCGGCTTCGTAGATCCGCCGGTGGCTGTCGGTCTCGATGGTCGAGCCGCTCTTGCTGGACACCACCAGCAGGGTCCGGTCCAGCCGGTCGGCGAGCACCGCCGCGACCTGGTGCGGGTCAGTGGTGTCCAGGACGGTGAGCGGGGCGCCCGCGGTCCTGGTGATCACCTCGGGCGCCAGCGACGAGCCGCCCATGCCCGCCAGCACGATGTGGTCCAGGCCCTCGGCGCGGGCCTGCCGGGCCAGCTCGGCGAGGGCGGGCAGCAGCGCCCGGGAGCGCTCGGCGACCCGCAGCCAGCCGAGCCGGATGGACGCCTCGTGCTCGGCGGCCGGGCCCCACAGCCGCGGGTCCCCGGCCGCCAGCGCCGCGGGCACCCCGTCGGCGGTCAGCCCGGCCAGGGCTTCCTGCTGTGCCTGCAGCACCGCCGGGCCGCGGGTGCTGACGGCGACGTTCTGCCCGGCCACCTGCCCCGGGTAGCCGCCCGGATCCGGGGTGCTCACTTGCCGCCCGCCTTGGCCAGCTCGCTGCTGATGGTGTCGGCGAACTGCTGCCAGGAGGCCGCGAACTTGGACACGCCTTCGTCTTCCAGCACTTGGACGACGTCGTCGTAGCCGATCCCGAGCTGTTCCAGGTCCGCGAACAGCGTGCGGGCCTCCTGGTAGGTCCCGCGCACCGCGTCCCCGTGCAGCGGGGCGTGGTCGGCGGTGGCCTCGATGGTCGCCTCCGGCATCGTGTTCACGGTGTCCGCGACGGCCAGCTCGGTCACGTACATGGTGTCGGGGTAGGCAGGGTCCTTGGTGCTGGTCGAGGCCCACAGCGGCCGCTGCACGCGGGCACCCTTGGCCGCCAGCGCCTGCCACCGCGGGGTGGCGAACTGCTCCTCGAAGATCTCGTAGGCGAGCCGGGCGTTGGCGATGCCGGCCTTGCCGCGCAGGGCCTTGGCCTCGTCGGTGCCGATCTTGTCCAGCCGCTTGTCCACCTCGGTGTCCACCCGGCTGACGAAGAAGGAGGCGACCGAGGTGATCGCCGACAGGTCCCGGCCGTTCGCGTCCGCCTGCTCCAGGCCGGCCAGGAACGCCTCCACGACCTCCCGGTAACGCTGCAGCGAGAAGATCAGCGTGACGTTGATGCTGATGCCCTCGGACAGGCACTGCGTGATCGCGGGCAGGCCCTCACGGGTGGCGGGGATCTTGATGTACGCGTTGGGCCGGTCCAGCATCCACCACAGCGCGCGGGCCTCGGCGATGGTGGCGGTGGTGTCGTGGGCGAGCCTGGGGTCGACCTCCAGCGACACCCGGCCGTCCACCCCGCCGGAGGCATCCCAGGCCGGGCGCAGCACGTCGCACGCCCACCGCACGTCGTAGGTGGTGACCATGCGGCCGGCCTCGTCCGCGCCGATGCCCCGCGCGGCGAGGTCAGCGATCTGGTCGTTGTAGTACGAGCCCTGGCTCACCGCGTGGGCGAAAATGGTCGGATTGGATGTCACCCCGACAACGTGCCGATTGGCGGCCAGTTCGGCCAGCCCGCCGGTCACCAGCCGCTCACGGCTGATGTCGTCGAGCCAGACCGCCACGCCGAGGGCGGAAAGCTGAGCCAGAAGGTCTTCTCGCTGGGCGGTCATGACGCGCGCTCCTTAGCGTTAGCTCGCGGTGGCGGCCCCCAGCCTAGCCAGGCTGGCACGGGCAGCGTCGGCCACCCGCTCCGCCGTGAACCCGAATTTTTCGTAAAGCACCTGGTACCCCGCTGACGCCCCGAAATGCTCCAAGCTGACGCATTCCCCGGCATCCCCGGTGAATGCGTGCCAGCCCAGGGCGATCCCGGCCTCCACGCTGACGCGGGCCCGGATCCGCGGCGGCAGCACTTCCTCTTGATAGGAAGTCTCCTGCGCTGTGAACCATTCCACGCATGGCATGGACACCACCCGGGTGGGCGTGCCCTCCTGCTGCAGTTGTTCCCGCGCGGCCAGCGCGATCTGCACCTCGCTGCCGGTGGCGATGAGGATCACCGCGGGCTCGCCGCCCGCCGCCTCCGCCAGGATGTAGCCGCCCCGGGCGGTGCCCTCCGCGCTGGCCAGCCCCAGGCCGTTGCGGGCCTCCTCCGGGTCGCCGGTGCGCTCCACGATCGGCAGGTTCTGCCGGGACAGCGCCAGGCCAGCCGGCCGGTTGCCGTGCTTGATGATCTCCCGCCAGGCCACCGCGGTCTCGTTGGCGTCGGCGGGGCGCACCACGTCCAGCCCGGGGATGGCGCGCAGCGCCCACAGGTGCTCCACCGGCTGATGGGTGGGGCCGTCCTCGCCCAGGCCGATGGAGTCGTGCGTCCACACGTACGTGACCGGCGCGCCCATGATCGCCGCGAGCCGCACCGACGGCCGCATGTAGTCGCTGAACACCAGGAACGTGCCGCCGTAGGGCCGGGTGAGCCCGTCCAGCGCGATGCCGTTGAGGATCGCGCCCATCCCGTGCTCGCGGATCCCGAAGTGCAGGGTGCGGCCGTAGGGGTTGCCGGGGAACAGCCGGGTGGCGTGCTCCTCCGGGATGAACGACGGCTCGCCCTCCATCGTGGTGAGGTTGCTTTCGGCCAGGTCGGCCGAGCCGCCCCACAGTTCCGGCAGCACGGGCGCGAGCGCGGTCAGGATCTCCCCGGACGCTTTCCGGGTCGCCATGCCCTTGCTGTCCGGCTTGAAGGAGGGGATGGCGCTGGCCCAGCCCTCGGGCAGCCGCTTGGCCCGCAGCCGCTCGAGCAGCGCCGCCCGGTCCGGGTTCGCCGCCGCCCAGGCCCGGAACGTCTCGTCCCACTCGGCGTGGGCCTGCTTGCCGCGGCCAGCGACCTGCCGGGCGTGGGCGACCGCCGTTTCCTCCTCCGGGAAGTTCACCGCCGGGTCGAAGCCGAGGATCTCCTTGGTGGCGGCCACCTCGTCGGCGCCGAGCGCCGAGCCGTGGGCCTTGCCGGTGTTCTGCTTGGTGGGCGCTGGCCAGCCGATGATGGTGCGCAGCGCGATGAACGACGGCTGGCTGGTGTTCTCCCTGGCCAGCCGCAGCGCTTCGGCCAGCCCGTCCAGGTCCTCGGTGTAGCCGCCGGGGCGGCGCCAGTCCACCCGCTGCACGTGCCAGCCGTAGGCGCGGTACCGCTCGCACACGTCCTCGGACTTGGCGATGGCCGTGTCGTCCTCGATGGAGATCGCGTTGTCGTCGTAGATCACGATCAGATTGCCGAGCTGCTGATGGCCGGCGATCGAGGACACCTCGTGGCTGACGCCCTCCTCGATATCGCCGTCCGAGCAGATGACGTAGACATGGTGGTCGAACGGGCTGGCGCCGGGCGCGGCGCCCGGGTCCAGCAGCCCCCGCACCCGGCGGGCGTCCATGGCCATGCCGACGGCATTGCCGATGCCCTGGCCGAGCGGGCCGGTGGTGGTCTCCACCCCGGGGGTGTGGGCGTGCTCCGGGTGGCCGGGGGTGCGGCTGCCCCAGGTGCGCAGGCCCTTGAGGTCGTCCAGCGTCAGCCCGTAGCCGGACAGGTAGAGCTGGATGTACAGGGTGAGGCTGGAGTGGCCCGCCGACAGCACGAACCGGTCGCGCCCCAGCCAGTCCGGGTCGGCCGGGTCGTGCCGCAGGATGTGCTGGTAGAGCAGGTAGGCGGCGGGGGCCAGGCTCATGGCGGTGCCAGGGTGGCCGGAACCGGCCTTCTCCACTGCGTCCATGGCGAGCACGCGGATCAGGTCGACGGCCCGTGCGTCATCTGCTGACCAGGGAATCGTGGCCGGGGCTGGATTCGTCACCGTGGAATCAGGGCTCCTCTGACTTGTCTGTCTCCCCCGGTGGGCGCTGTGCGCCGGGAGACGGCCGGGCACTCCACGTTTCCTGACCCTATCCCCGGCTGGTATTCCTCCCCTCCCCAGGACCGGTAGCCGGCGGGGGGAGTGCTGGGTGCGCCGCCGGGTACGCTCACATGCCATGCCGACCCCCCCGGCCGGACTGGATCCGCGCGCCATCATCGAGGGCCGCCCGCCCGGGCGCCGCCGGGCCGGGCTCATCGTGGGCATCGTGATCGCCCTGGTCTGCGCCATGATCGCGCTCGGCGTGGACCTGCTGCAGAGTGTGGGCAGCTCGGACCACAGCGTGGCGCCGTTCCTCACCGCGGTGCTGCTGGCGCTGCTGCCGGTGCCGCTGCTGATCTCGATCGTGCTGCTGATCGACCGGATGGAACCCGAGCCGCGCAGCCACCTGATCTTCGCGTTCGCGTGGGGCGCGGGCATCGCCGCGCTGCTGGCGCTGATCATCAACACCGCGGGGCTGATCTTCATCACCCAGCCGGACCTGGGCCGCAGCACCGGCGAGTACATCTCCGCCACCTTCGGCGCGCCGGTGGTGGAGGAGACGCTCAAGGGCTCGGCGCTGCTGTGGCTGCTGTGGCGGCGGCGGCATGAGATCGACGGCCCCACCGACGGCATCATCTACGCGGCCATGGTCGGGCTGGGCTTCGCGATGATGGAGAACGTCGGCTATTACATCGACGCGCTGGTCCGCCCGCAGGTGGGCGGCGCCGAGCTGCTGGGCGTCACGTTCGTGTTCCGGGGCCTGCTGTCGCCGTTCGCGCACCCGGTGTTCACCTCGATGACCGGGATCGGCGCCGCCTACGCCGCCACCCACCGGCGGGGCGGCTGGGCCATCGGGCTGGGCCTGCTGGGCGCGATGCTCCTGCACGGGCTGTGGAACGGGCTGACCGCGTTCGGGCTGCCGGGCATCGGGATCGGCTATGCGGTGCTGGCGTGCGCGATGGGCGCGCTGGCCATTGTGATCGTGGCCGACCGGCGCCGGATCGTCCGGCTGATCTGGCGGTTCCTGCCCGGCTACGAGCAGGCCGGGGTGGTCACCCAGGCCGACGTGCGGATGCTGAGCACCCTGCGGGAGCGGCGGGCCGCCCGGAACTGGGCCAGGTTCGCGGGCGGCCGGCCCGCCGCGGAGGCCATGACCGACTACCAGCTGGCCGCGACCGAGCTGGCGCTGGTGCACCAGCGGGCCGAGCGCCGCATGATCAGCGGCGGCCAGTTCGCGGCCCGCCAGCAGGCGCTGCTGCTGCTGATGGCGGCGGCCCGGGACCTGTTCTTCCGGCACCAGCCGGAACCGCCGGTGCCGCCCTGGGCGCAGCCGGGGCAATCCGGGTTCGGCCGCCACCGGCACGTCCCGGGGTAGCCCCGCCCGGCCAGGCCCGCCGCCCGCGGCCGCGGCGTGCCGGGCGGCGGGCGGCGGCGCTAGCCGGCGGCGGCGTTCTCGGCAGCGGGCCGGGCCGCGGCCGCCGTGGCGGCGGGCGCCGGGTCCGTCACCGAGCCGCGGTCCCGCATCGCGTACAGCAGCCGCAGCGCCCCGATCCAGATCAGCATGGACGCCGACTCGTGCACCCAGACCAGGCCCGCGGGCAGCCCGGAGAAGTACTGGATGTAGCCGAGCAGACCCTGCACCGCCACCAGGCCGAGCAGCACGTAGGAGACCCGGGTGACCCGGGCCGGGGCGCCGGTCAGCCGCAGCCCCAGGACCAGGGCGAACACCACCCCGCCGAGTGCCCAGCCGATGTCGGCGTGGAACTGCGTGACGCCCTGCAGCTGCAGGTGATACCGGGGCACTCCGGCCGCGCCGGCCAGCGGGCCGGTGCCGGTCACCACGGTGCCGGCCGCCAGCATCGCCAGCACCACCACGACCAGCACGCCGGCCAGCAGCCGCAGTTCAGCGCGGGCCAGCGCGGTGGCGGGCCCGGTGCCTTCGGTGCACCGCACGTGCAGCGCCACTGCCGCGGCCACCACCGCGACCGAGACGAAGAAGTGCACCGACACCCAGTACGGGTTCAGCTTGGTCAGCACGACCACGCCGCCGATGAGCGCCTGGGCCACCACGCCGAGCGGCTGCATGGCCGCCAGCCAGACCAGGTCACGCCGCCGGGCGCCGGTGCCGCCGGGCCGGAACCGCCAGGCCGCGACCAGGGCCGCCAGCCCGACCACCATCAGCACGAAGGTGACCAGCCGGTTGCTGAACTCGATCCAGGTGTGGAACATCGGGTCGCCCGGCGTGCGCGCCGCCACCAGGCTGCTCTTCGTGCAGTCGGGCCAGGTGGGGCAGCCCAGCCCGGACTGGCTGAGCCGGACCGCCGCGCCGGTGGCCACGATGCCCGCGGTCACGATCACCCCGGCAAGCGCCAGCCGCCGCAGCGACACCGGCGTCGGGTCGGTCACCAGCGCCAGCCAGCGCCGGACCCCTCCGGCGGGCGGGCGGGGGCTGGCGTCGGGCGCGGTCACGTCGGCTGGCACGCACCCATGGTAAGAGCGCCCTGACCGGTTTGCACCACGAGCCTGTGTACAGTCGGTCACGCCCGCCGGTCCCGGGCGGCAGGCGCGGTCAGGCCTGTGGGGCCTGGGGGGTGCCGGCGCCGCGGGCGGCGCCGGCGCAGGCGATCGTGACGCAGCCGATGGCCAGCCATTCGCGCAGGCTGAGCGCCTGCCCGAGGATGACCAGGCCGACCAGGGCGGCCACCGCGGGTTCCAGGCTCATCCAGATGCCGAACACCCGGGCCGGGACCCGCCGCAGGGTCTCCAGTTCCAGCGAGTAAGGGATGATCGAGGACAGCAGCCCGATCCCGGTCCCGGCCGCGATGATCGCCGGCCGCAGCAGCGCCCGGCCGCCGGTGATCACGCCCACCGGGGTGATGGCCAGGGCGGCCACGACCATGGCGATACTCAGCCCGGACGACCCGGGGAAACGCCGCCCGGTGGCCCGGCTGAGCAGGATGTAGGCGGCCCAGGCGGCGCCGGCGGCCAGCCCGAAGCCGAACCCGGCGATCGCCGCGCCCCGGCCGGCGTGCACCATCCCCGCCGCCGTGGTGCCGCCGCGGGCCAGCAGCGCCACCCCGGCGCCGGCCAGTCCCACCCACAGCAGGTCCAGCAGCCGCCGCGAGGACGCCACCGCCACCGCCAGCGGGCCCAGGAACTCGATGGTCACCGCGATGCCGAGCGGGATCCGGGCGAACGCCTGGTAGATCGAGTAGTTCATGGCGGCCAGGGTGAGGCCGAACGCCGCCGCGACCGCCAGGTCGCGCCAGGCCCGCCGCTCCGCCACCCCCGCCAGCACCCGGCGCAGGCCGCGGGCGCCCAGCAGGGCGAGCAGGATGGCGGCGCTCCACAGCCGCAGCGCGGTCACCGCCGCCGGCGCGATCTCGGTGAACAGCCGGGCGGCCAGCCCGGCGCCGACCTGCACCGACACCACGCCGGTCAGCACCAGCGTCACCGGCGGCACCCGGTCCAGCAGCCCGGCGGCGCCGGGGCGGGCCGCCCGCCCTGCCGCGGCCGGCTGCTGCGCGGGCGCCGCGCTGCCGGGCCGGGTGCCGCGGCGGCTGGTGTCCGGCGAGCTCATTCCCACCTGAACGCGCGGGCCGCCAGGCCGATCCCGGCGGCGGCCCAGAGCACCAGCACGATCAGGTCCTGCAACGGCAGGCCGCCGCCGTAGGCGAGGACCGAGCGCAGCCCGTGCGACAGCGCCCCCGGCGGCAGCAGGAGCAGCACCTCCCGGGCCCCGGACGGGAACTTCGTCAGCGGGAAGATGATGCCGCCCACGCCCAGCAGGATCAGGTACACGAGGTTGGCGGCCGCCAGCGTGGCCTCGGCCCGCAGCGTGCCCGCCATCAGCAGGGCCAGCCCGCTGAACGCGGCCGTGCCGGCCAGCACCAGCAGGACGACCCAGGCCGCGGCGGCAGGGTGGGCGCTGGGCCGCCAGCCCAGCGCCAGGCCCACCAGGAAGATGATCACAGCCTGCCCGAGCTCGACCCCGACCACGGTGGCGGTCTTGGCGGCGATCAGCCCGCCGCGCGGCAGGGGAGTTGACCCGAGCCGCTTGAGGACGCCGTAACGCCGCTCGAACCCGGTGCCGATGGCCTGGCTGGTGAACGCGGTGGACATCACGGCCAGCGCGATGATGCCGGGCACCAGGAAGTTCACCGGCTTGCCCGACGTCTTGATGAACGACCCGAGGCTGAACCCGACCAGCAGCAGCACCGGGATGATGAGCGTGAGCAGCAGCTGCTCGCCGTTGCGCAGCAGCATCCGGGCCTCCAGCCCGGCCTGCGCCATGATCATCCGCCGCAGCGGCGCCGCCCCGGGGTCGGGTGCGGGCCAGGCGGCGGGGGTGGCGGCTGCCTCGCTCACGAGCGGAGCTCCCGTCCGGTCAGTTCCAGGAACACGTCTTCCAGGGTGCGGCTCTCGATCCGGAGGTCCTGGGCGAGCACGCCGTGCTCGGCGCACCAGGCGGTGACCGCGGCCAGCAGCTGCGGGTCGACCCGGTCGGGGACCTCCACCACGTAGTGCCCGGCCGGCGACTCCTTGGCGGCGCTGCCCGGCGGCAGCGCCGCCAGCAGCCCGTCGGTGTCCAGCCCCGGCTCGGCCCGGAACCGGAGCTGCCCGGCGGTCCCGGTCAGCTCGGCCGGGGTGCCGGTCACCACCAGCCGGCCGTGGTCCACGATCGTGACCTGGTCCGCGAGCCGCTGCGCCTCGTCCATGTGGTGGGTGGTGAGGATCACACTGGCGCCGGCCGCCCGCAGCCCGGAGATCAGCTCCCAGGTGGCGTGCCGCGCCTGCGGGTCCAGGCCCGCGGTGGGCTCGTCCAGGAAGACCAGCTCCGGCCGGCCGATCACGGCCGCCGCCAGGGAGAGCCGCTGCTGCTGGCCGCCGGACAGCCGCTTGAACGGGGTGCGGGCCGAGCCGGTCAGGCCCAGCCGCTCCAGCAGCATCCCCGGGTCGAGCGGGTGCGCGTGGAAGCGGGCCATCACGTGCAGGTACTCCGCTGGCCGCACGGCCGGCGGGATGCCGCCGGACTGCAGCATCACGCCCACCCGCGGGCGCAGCGCGCGGGCGTCGGCGGACGGGTCGAGGCCGAGCACCGACACCCGGCCGCCGTCTGGCCGCCGGTAGCCCTCGCAGATCTCGACGGTGGTGGTCTTGCCCGCCCCGTTCGGGCCCAGGATGGCGGTGACCGCGCCGCGCTCGGCCCGCAGCGTCAGGCCGTCCAGCGCCACCGTCCGCCCATACCGCTTCACCAGGTCGGTGACTTCGACGGCGGGCGGGTTACTCACGCACGCGAGTCTAGTGCCCGGTGATCGGGTGCTTCCGCCGGCGGCTCGCCGTCAGCGGCGGCCCGGCCCCGGGCTGCCGCCGCGATGAGCGCCTGGAACAGCCGCGGGTCGTCCCCGGCCTCCGGGTGCCACTGGACGGCGAGCAGGAACGGCTGCCCGGGGGCCGGATCGGCCGGCTCCACCGCCTCGATCACCCCGTCCGCGGCCCACGCGGTGGCCACCAGCCCGTCACCGAGCTTGTCGATGGCCTGATGATGGGCGGTCGGCACGGCGAGCCCCCGTTCGCCGTGACGACCGCCGCCCCCGAGGATCGTGCCCAGCAGGCTGCTGGGCGCGACCCGGACCAGGTGGGAGCCGAAGGTGCCGGGCTCCGGTGTGTGCCCCGCCTCAGCCGCCCCCGGCAGGTCGGCCAGGTGCTGGTGGAGCGTGCCGCCGCGGGCGGTGTTGAGGATCTGCAGGCCGCGGCAGATGCCCAGCACCGGCAGGCCGGCCGTTGTCGCCGCGGCCAGCACAGCCAGCTCAGCCGAGTCCCGCGCCGGGCTGACCCGCCCGGTCCGCGGATGAGGCTGCGCGCCGTAGGCCGCCGGGTCCAGGTCCCCGCCGCCGGTGAGGATCAGCCCGTCGAGCCGGCCCACCGCCGCCTCGATGCCAGGCACCGGGGGCAGCAGCACCGGCACCCCGCCCGCGGCGGCGACCTGCTCGGCGTAGTTCAGCGGCAGCAGGGCCGCCGGGGCGTGCCACGCCGCCCAGCTCGCGGGCTCGGCGTAGCTGGTCAGGCCGATGACGGGCGGGCTGGTCATGGCTACTGCGGGGTCACGTAGGCGCCGGCGATGCCGCCGTCCACCAGGAAGCTGGACGCGGTGATAAACGAGGCGTCGTCGCTGGCCAGGAACGCGACAGCGGCGGCGATCTCGTCCGCCTCGGCGAACCGCCCCATCGGGATGTGCACCAGCCGCCGGGCCGCCCGCTCCGGGTCCTTGGCGAACAGCTCCTGCAGCAGCGGGGTGTTGACCGGGCCCGGGCACAGCGCGTTCACCCGGATCCCCTCCCGGGCGAACTGCACGCCAAGCTCCCGGCTCATGGCGAGCACCCCGCCCTTGGAGGCGGTGTAGGAGATCTGCGAGGTCGCCGCGCCCATCACCGCGACGAACGAGGCGGTGTTGATGATCGAGCCCTTGCCCTGCGCCTGCATGTACGGGATCACGTGCTTGCAGCACAGGTACACAGAGGTCAGGTTGACGTCCTGCACCCGCCGCCAGGCCTCAAGACCGGTGGTGAGGATGGAGTCGTCGTCCGGCGGCGAGATCCCGGCGTTGTTGAAGGCGATGTCGATCCGCCCGTACCGGCCGTGCGTCACCTCGTACAGCTGCCGGATGTCCTCGTCGCTGGTGACGTCGCAGTGCACGAACTGGCCGCCGACCTCCTCGGCCGCCACCTTCCCGGCCTCGTCGTCGAGGTCGGCCACCACCACGGCGGCGCCCTCGGCGGCCAGCCGGCGTGCGGTTGCCAGGCCGATGCCGCTGGCGGCGCCGGTGATCACGGCAACCCGGTGTGCGAGCCGCTGCATGTCTGTCACTCCTCCGTTGAGATGAACACGTTCTTCGTCTCGGTGAACGCGTCGACCGCGTCCGGGCCGAGCTCGCGGCCCAGTCCCGACTGCTTGAACCCGCCGAACGGGGTCCAGTAGCGCACCGAGGAATGCGAGTTGACCGACAGGTTCCCGGTCTCCACCGCCCGCGACACCCGGATGGCCCGGCCGACGTCCCGGGTCCAGATCGAGCCGGACAGCCCGTACTGGGTGTCGTTGGCCAGCGCCACCGCCTCAGCCTCGTCCTCGAACGGCACCACCGCGACCACCGGGCCGAAGATCTCCTCGGTCCACGCCGGGTCGCCGGTGCCCACCGGCGCGAGCACGGTCGGCGGGTACCAGTACCCGGGCCCGGCGGGCGCGCCGCCCCGGAAGGCGACCGGCGCGCCGTCCGGCACGTAGGCGGCGACCCGGGCGCGGTGCTCGGCGGTGATCAGCGGGCCCATCTCGGTGCCCTCCGCGGCGGGGTCACCGACCACCACGCCCTTGACCGCGGGCTCCAGCAGCTCCATGAACCGGTCGAACACGCTGCGCTGCACCAGGATCCGCGACCGGGCGCAGCAGTCCTGGCCGGCGTTGTCGAACACCCCGTAGGGGGCGGTCGCCGCGGCCTTCTCCAGGTCGGCGTCGGCGAAGACGATGTTGGCGCTCTTGCCGCCCAGCTCCAGGGTGACCCGCTTGACCTGGCGGGCGCAGTCGGCCATCAGCTGCTGGCCGACCTCGGTGGACCCGGTGAACACGATCTTGCGGACGCCCGGGTGGTCCACCAGCCGCTGGCCCACCACTGAGCCTTTGCCCGGCAGCACCTGGAACACCCCCTCGGGCAGGCCTGCCTCCAGCGCCAGTTCGGCGATCCGCAGCGCGGTCAGCGGGGTCCGCTCGGCGGGCTTGGCGATGACTGGGTTCCCCGCGGCCAGCGCCGGGCCCAGGCCCCAGCCGAGGATCGGCATGGGGAAGTTCCACGGCACGATGAGGCCGACCACGCCCACCGGCTCCTTGAAGGTGACGTCCAGGCCGCCGGGCACCGGGATCTGCCGCCCGGACAGCCGCTCCGGCGCGGCCGAGTAGTAGTTGAGCACGTCGCGGACGTTGCCGGCCTCCCAGCGGGCGTTGCCGATGGTGTGCCCGGAGCCGCGCACCTCCAGGGCGGCGAGGTGCTCGCGGTCGGCGTCCACCGCGGCCGCGAACCGGCGCAGCAGCGCCGCCCGGTCGCCGGGGGTGACCGCCCGCCACGCTGCCGCCGCGGCCAGCGCCCGCCCGATCGCGGCATCGGTCTGTTCGGCCGAGGTGCCCGGCACCTCGGCGACGGCCTCCTCGGTCGCCGGGTTCAGCACCGTGAACGTGGACATGCCGGCATTGCCTCCCATCGCGTGCGGCCTCAGCCCCCGCGCCGTTCGTTCCCTATCCCGTTAGCATGTGGCGCCGCGCGGGACCCTGCGGCTACCCCGCTCCCGGCGAAAGCCGCTCGCATCTGCGCTGCAGC
>JBLMWU010000308.1:0-3471 GCA_050257395.1 Gemmatimonadota bacterium
CACGAGGCTCAGGGCGAGTACATGTTCGTATAGGCCGGACCCCGGGCCCGCGCCGTACGGCCGCGGGCCCGGGTTCTGCCTCGGAGAAGACGAGAGGAGCTCATCGTGCCCGACGGCCTGAGCTCGATCGGGGGCCTGGCGGTCAAGCACCGGCGGGTCCTTGACCGGCACCACGTCACCGACCTGCGCGGCTTGGTCCAGGCGGACCGCCGCGTCATCCACCGGGCGATGGCGAACCTCCGCCCGCGCCCGACCCTGGAACTGATCTCCCAGTGGCAGGACGAGGCCAGGAGCATGCTGGACGGGTTCGTCACGGACACCTCGGACTGGCATACGGCGGCCTCGTTCGTCATCATCTTCGGCCAGCGCCACCACGAAGGCGCCTGGGAGCACCGCGTCGAGGCGGAACGGACCGAGGTCGAGCCGGAACGCAACCCCCAGGTGTGGTCAGGCTGGGACTGCGCCCCCATCTGCACCTGGATGACCAGCCAGCTCAGCCAGCCCCGCGAGCCCGAGCCCGAGCCCCTGCCGCCCGTCAAGGCGGAAAGCCTGCCACCCGCCGAAGGAGGGCTACCCGCCGAAGCCCTGCCGCCTGCGCCCGCCGGGGAACCCGGCTCCGTACTCCCGCTCGCCGCGGCCAGGCCCCGGCTGCGCATCGAGAGCGCCGCGTTCATCGATGCGGCTGGCAGCACCGACGTGGTGAAGGCCGGCGAGCCGGCCGTGGACCCCCGTACCGAGCTCACCGCGCCAGTCCGCGTGGTTCTCACCGTCAGCGGGGCCCGGCCGGGAACGCCCGTGCAGGCGGTCGCCCGCGTCCAGCGCCCGGACGCCACCGGCTGGAATCCCCGGGCTCCGGTGGCCCTGCCGGATTCCGGCCAGGCCGAGTTCGACCTGTCCCCGGTTCCCGCCGGTGACCACGCGATGTCCCTGATCGCCTGGGCCCCCGACGCCTCCGCCAAGCCGGTCTCGCTCCGCCTGCCCAGGGTCACGATCCATGACTCCCGGGACGAGTGACCGGCACCCCATCTGACCGTCGCGCCGTGTCCGCCCGTCTTGCGGGGGCCGGCAGCTGCCCCGTCAGGGGTCGAGCATGGCCTCGCGGCGGAGCAGGGCGGGCAGGTCGGCGGGTTCCGGGCGGACCCCGTCCAGTCCGTGCGCCGTGAACCAGCGGCCCACGTTCTCCGCGTCGCGGGTGAGGTACACGGCGCCCTGCGAGTTGGCGATCACGTCGACCACCTGGGGCAGGTCGATCATGATCAGCCGGCCGTCGTGCACCAGCAGGTTGTAGGCGGACAGGTCGCCGTGGGCCAGCCCGTCCCGGGCCAAGGCGACGAGCGCCTGCACCAGCTGGTCCCACAGCCCGGCCAGCTCGGCCGGGGCCGGCCTGGTCTCGGCCAGCCGCGGGGCGGCGACCCCGTCGTCCGAGCCGACGAACTCGAGCAGCAGCTCGGTACCGAGGACCTGCACCGGGTAGGGCACGGCGACCCCCGCCGCGTACAGCCGGGACAGCGCGCCGAACTCGGCGAACGCCCACCGGCCGGCGATGGCCTGCCGCCCGAACGCGGACCGGCTGGCGGCCGCGCGGTTTTCCCGGGAGTCCCGGGTCCGCCGTCCCTCCAGGTAGCCGCTGTCGCGGTGGAACATCCGGTGCTCGGCGTCGCGGTAGCGCTTGGCGGCCAGCAGGCAGGACCGGCCCTGCGGGACCCCGCGCCTGAGCAGGAAGACGTCGGCTTCCTTGCCGGTCTTCAGGATCCCGAGCTCGGTGTCCACGGCGGCCAGGTCGGTGACCAGCCAGCCCGGGTGCGGACGGGGACCGCGCTGGGTGGGGATGGACTGGTCCCAGGTGGACCAGCGGTCGCCTTCGGGCAAGCCGTAGGTCGTGTCGTCGATCGGGGGCAGCGACCGGCGCCTGGTGCGCTTGGCCGTGGCCGGCGCGTCGTCGTCGAAACCCCGGTTACCGCGGCGGCGGGTCCTGAACTCTCCGCGGCGGGAAGAACTGTCGTACAAGGGTGGTGCTCCTCAGCTGAGCGATGAATGGGGCAGGCGAGAACACGCCCGCGACGGTCGTTGACATCTCGCGCCTCCTTTTCGCTCAGCCGGCCGCGCCGGCCCGGACGTCGTGCAGGTTGTCACAGCCGCCTCGTCCGGGGCAACTGATTTTCCGCGGCCAGATAACCCCCGTCCCCCCAGTAGCTCAGGACCCGGCAGCCGCGCTGACCGGCCCCGGGACCCGGGTCCGCAACCGTCGCGATGTGACAACGCGACGGCGGGAACCGTCGCAACGTCACATGGGTGTGGCTCTTTCAGCGTGAGCTGCCGGTGGTGGTCATGCAGCGAGTTCCAGGGCGTGCTGGGGTGCGGGCGGGTTGCGGAGCTTGCTGAGGTGGTTGCGGTCGTGCTCGCGGGTGATGTGCCAGTTCCAGTAGGCGGCGGTGTCGCCGCTGGCGGCGATGGCGCGCATCCAGAGCATGGCCTGGGCGCCGGGCAGGCTCCACCGGGCTCCGGTGATGCCGAGGCGGTCGCCGATGATGTGCCGGCAGGCGCCCTCGATGATCCCGGTGGCGATCGGCCAGCCGTTCGCGAGTGCCGCCGGGTAGTCCAGGTAGGGTTCCTTGGCCTGCAGGTAGTGCGTGGCCTTGCGGATGTTCTTGTCGTGCTCCCCGCCGGGCCGCGGAGGGTCCGCGGCGGCCCGGGCCGCGATGCCGGCGGCGACGCCGCGGCTGTTGCCGGCCAGGATGTCCAGGCCCCAGGCGGTGACCTGGTCTTCGGTAGCGCGGGTATCGCCGGGCGGGGTGAAGGCCAGGGCGGCTTTCCACAGGTACCCGATGACGTGGATGAAGTCGATGAGGATGGTGATGTCCTTGCCCCGGGCGGCGGCTTCGGCCTGGAAGCACTCGATCTGGTGGGTATTGCCGTCGGCCAGGACGAGCCAGTCCCGTTCCCGGGCGGGATCGCGGCGGTCCGCCTCGGCCATGACCAGGGCGATGACCTCGGCGCAGCCGGCGGTGATGCCGCAGGTGTACCACTTGTTCAGGGCCTGGGGGGTGCGGGGCGGCTCGCCGGGCGGGCGGAGCATGATGTCCCCGGGGGTGCGGGGCGGGCCGTCCGGGGGCAGGGAATCGAACACGGCGCCGGTCTCGGCCATCCGCTTCTTGGCCTGCTTCTGCCCGCTCCCGAGCCGTTTCTGCCCTTTCCGCTCCCGCTTCGCGGCCTTGCGGGCCGTGTCCGCACGCAGCGCATCCGGCCGCATCGAGACGCCCTTGGCGTCCGCGGACATCCCCAGCGCGGCAAGCCGCTCCCCCCCGTCCGGGCCGGCGATGACGGGCGCGCCCGGCACCGGCCGCCCGGCTGCGAACTCCTCCGCGTCCGCCGCGGCCCGCGCCACGATCTCCTCCAGCTGCCGCTTGCCGATGCTGACCCCGGTCGCGGCCAGCACCAGATCATGCGCTTCCTGGAACGACCCGGCCCGGC
>JBLMWU010000309.1:0-25508 GCA_050257395.1 Gemmatimonadota bacterium
CGCGGCGGCCGCGCGGCGCGCGCCCGCCGCGGTCAAGTCCCAGCTGCGGCGCAAGCTGGCCGCGCAGGTGACCCGGCTCGGCCCCGGCTGGCTCGCCGGCCAGCGGGCCGGGGAGATCACCACCCTGACCACCCGGGGCCTGGACTCGCTGGACGCGTACTTCGCCCGGTTCCTGCCCCAGCTGGTGCTGGCGGTGGTCGTGCCGGCCGCGGTGCTGGCCACCGTGGCCGCCGCGGACTGGATCTCCGCGCTGATCATCGCGCTGACCCTGCCGCTGATCCCGGTGTTCGGGGTGCTGGTGGGCTGGCAGACCAGCGCCCGCACCCAGCGGCAGTGGCTGTTGCTGGCCCGCCTGGGCGGGCATTTCCTGGACGTGACCGAAGGGCTGGCCACGCTCAAGGTGTTCGGCCGGGCCCGGCCGCAGGCCGAGGTGATCAGGCAGGTCACCGGCGCGCACCGGCGGTCGGTCATGGCCACGCTGCGGCTGGCGTTCCTGTCCGCGCTGGTGCTGGAGCTGGCGGCGGCGCTGGCCACCGCGCTGGTCGCGGTGGAGGTAGGGCTGCGGCTGCTGAACGGGGACCTCGGTTATGAGACCGCCCTGCTGGTCCTGGTGCTGACACCCGAGGCGTACCTGCCGCTGCGGGCGGTGGGCGCCCAGTTCCACGCCAGCATGGAAGGGGTCACCGCGGCCGCCCGCGCCTGCGACATCCTGTCCGCGCCGGTCAGCGGTGAGCCCGCGGCCGCCGCGCCCGGGCGGCCGGCCGTCCCCAGCCTGAGGCGGGTGCCGATTGTCCTGAACGAGGTGACCCTGAGCTACCCCGGCCGCGACCGGCCGGCCTTGTCCGGGGTCAGCCTGGCCATCGCGCCCGGCGAGCGGATCGCCGTGACCGGCCCCAGCGGCGCGGGCAAGTCCTCGCTGCTGGCGCTGCTGCTCCGGTTCGCCGAGCCCGGCAGCGGCCGGATCGGGGCAGGCGGCGTTGACATCGCGGACCTCGACCCCGCCGAGTGGCGGCAGCAGCTGGCCTGGGTGCCGCAGCAGCCGCACCTGTTCGCCGGCACGGCCGCCGGGAACATCGCGCTGGGCTGCCCGGGCGCCAGCCCCGCGGCCATCGCCCGCGCCGCCCGGCTGGCCGGCGCGGCGGACTTCATCGAAGCCCTCCCGCAGGGCTACGACACCCCGCTGGGGGAACGGGCCGCCCGCCTGTCCGCGGGCCAGCGCCAGCGGATCGCCCTGGCCCGCGCCTTCCTCCGCGACGCCCCCCTGCTGCTGCTCGACGAGCCCGCCGCCCACCTCGACCCCGTCACCGCCGCGCAGATCCTGCGCACCGTCGAGACCCTCATGGCAGGCCGCACCGTCCTGCTGGTCACCCACGGCCAGGCCTGGACCGGCCACGCCACCCGCACCATCTCTCTTGATCAAGGCCAGCTCGTCTCCGCGCGAGCCCTCCGCCCTGTTGCGGTGACCCCATGACCGGCGAGCCAGCCCGGGTGCGGGCGGCGGAGCCCGGCGAGTATAAAGAGCGAGCGCAGCGAGCGGAGCGGAGGATCCGCCGCCCGCACCCGGGCCCACTGACACGGATGATCTGGCTGGCCCGGCCGCTGCGCGGCCGGCTCGCGCTGGCGGTGCTGGCCGGCGCCGCCGCCACCGCCTCCGGCGTCGCGCTGCTGGCCGTGTCCGGCTTCCTGCTGGCCCGCGCCTCCCTGCACCCGAACATCGTCGCCATCACCGCCGCCGTGGTCGCGGTGCGGGCGCTGTCCATCAGCCGGTCGGCGTTCCGCTACGCCGAGCGGCTGGCCTCCCACGACGTGGCGTTCCGGGTGCTCGCCGACGTCCGGGTGCGGGTCTACCGGCGGCTGGAACGGCTCGCCCCCGCCGGCCTGCGCGCCTTCCGGCCCGGCGACCTGCTGGCCCGGCTGATCAGCGACGTGGACGCCACCCAGGACCTGTTCATCCGCGGCATCAGCCCGCCGCTGACCGCGCTGGTGGCCGGGGCGGGCGCGGCGGCCGTGTGCGCGCTGGTGCTGGGGCCGGCCGGGCTGGCGCTGGCCGCCGGGCTGGTCATCGCGGGCGCGGCCGTGCCGTGGCTGGCCGCCCGGCGGGCCGCGGAGGCCGGCCGCCGGGCCGCACCGGCCCGCGGCGAGCTGAGCACCCGGGTCAGCGACCTGCTGGCGGGCGCGGCCGACCTGCACGCCTTCGGCGCCGAGGACGCCGCGCTGGCCGCCGTCACCGCCGCGGACCGGGACCTGACCCGGCTGGCCCGCACGGCTGCGGCGGGCGCCGGGCTCGGCGCCGGCCTGTCCACCCTCGCCGCCGGGCTGACCCTGTGGGGGGTGCTGGCGCTCGGGGTGGCCGCCACCGGGTCCGGTGCCATCGGCCGGGTGTCGCTGGCCGTCATCGCCATGATCGCGCTGGCCGCGTTCGAGGCCGTCAGCCCGCTGCCGGCCGCCGCCATCCAGCTCGGGCAGGCGCGCGCCAGCGCGGCCCGGGTCACCGCGGTGCTGGACACCCCCGACCCGGTCAGCGACCCGGCCGAGCCGCTGCCGCTGCCGGCCGGGCCGCTGCGGGTGGCGCTGCGCGGCGCCCGGGTCCGCTACGAGCCGGACGGCCCGCTCGCCATCGACGGGGTGGACCTGGACCTGGCCGCCGGGCGGCGGGTCGCCCTGGTCGGCCCCAGCGGGGCCGGCAAGTCCACGGTGGCCTCGGTGCTGCTGCGGTTCTGCGACCTGGCGGGCGGCAGCGCCACCCTCGGCGGCGCGGACCTGGCCCGCTACCGGGCCGACGACGTGCGCACCCTGATCGGCGGCTGCGTCCAGGACCCGCACCTGTTCGACACCACCATCCGGGAGAACATCCGGCTGGCCCGGCCCGGCGCGGAGCAGGCCGACCTCGACGACGTGGCGGCCCGGGCCCGGCTGGCGGCCTGGATCGGGTCGCTGCCGCAGGGCTGGGACACCCCGGTGGGCGCGCACGGCGCGGCCGTCTCCGGCGGGGAACGCCAGCGGATCGCGCTGGCCCGGGCGCTGCTGGCCGACCCGGCCCTGCTGATCCTCGACGAGCCCACCGCGCACCTGGACCCGGAGACCCGGGCCGGCCTCACCGCTGACCTGCTGGCGGCCACCCGGGGCCGGGCCACCCTGCTCATCACGCACGACCTGGCCGGGCTGGACCAGGTCGACGAGATCGTGGTGCTGGACGGGGGCAGGGTGGCCGGCCGCGGCACCCACGCCACGCTGCTGCGCGACTGCCCGCTGTACGGGCAACTGTGGGAGGCCGGCCAGCTCACCCGGGCGGCCTGACCGGGCCGGGGGATCAGTTGCGCAGCCGCCTGTCACCCGGCAGAAGAGGCCTCCGTGCAGGACTAAACTGCCTTGACGTGACCGGAGACAACCGCACAGAGCTTCCGCCCCAGTACGTGCCCGGCGAGGTGGAAGGGCGACGGTACGAGCACTGGGTAGACAGCGGGCTGTTCTCCGCGGACGCCGGGGCGGACGGGCCCGCGTACTCGATCGTGATCCCGCCGCCCAACGTGACCGGTGTCCTGCACATCGGCCACGCGCTGGACCACACCCTGCAGGACGCGCTGGTGCGGCGGCGCCGGATGCAGGGCTTCGTGACCCTGTGGCTGCCGGGCATGGACCACGCGGGCATCGCCACCCAGAACGTGGTCGAGCGGGAGCTCGCCGCCCGCGGCCAGTCCCGGCACGACCTGGGCCGGGAGGCGTTCGTCGAGCGGGTCTGGCAGTGGAAGGCCGAGTCCGGCGGCAAGATCCTCGGCCAGATGCGCCGCCTCGGCGACGGCGTGGACTGGTCGCGTGAGCGGTTCACCATGGACGAGGGCCTGTCCCGCGCGGTGCAGACCATCTTCAAGCACCTGTACGACGACGGGCTGATCTACCGGGCCGAGCGGATCATCAACTGGTGCCCGCGCTGCCTGACCGCCCTGTCCGACATCGAGGTGCAGCACGCCGACGAGGACGGCGAGCTGGTCTCCATCCGCTACGGGGAGGGCGACGAGTCCATCGTGGTCGCCACCACCCGGGCCGAGACCATGCTGGGCGACACCGCGGTCGCGGTGCACCCCGACGACCAGCGCTACGCGCACCTGGTGGGCAGGGAGATCGAGCTGCCGCTGTCCGGCCGCCGCATCCCGGTGGTGGCCGACCCGCACGTGGACCCGGAGTTCGGCACCGGCGCGGTCAAGGTGACCCCCGCGCACGACCCGGACGACTTCGAGATCGGCCGCCGGCACGGCCTCGGCAACCTGACGATCATGGACGAGCGGGGGATCATCACCGCGCCCGGCCCGTTCGAGGGCCTCGACCGGTTCGAGGCCCGGCCGGCGGTGGTCGCCGCCCTGCGCCAGCAGGGCCGGATCGTCGCCGAGGTCCGCCCCTACCTGCACGCGGTCGGGCACTGCAGCCGGTGCGGCACGGTGGTCGAGCCGCGGCTGTCGCTGCAGTGGTTCGTCAAGGTGGAGCCGCTCGCCAAGGCCGCCGGGGACGCGGTGCGGGACGGCCGGGTGCGGATCCACCCCGCCGAGATGGCCGGCCGCTACTTCGACTGGGTCGACGACATGCACGACTGGTGCATCAGCCGCCAGCTGTGGTGGGGGCACCGGATCCCGGTCTGGTACGGGCCCGGCGGCGAGGTCCGCTGCCTGGGCCCGGGGGAGGAAGCCCCGGCCGGGGAAGGCTGGCGGCAGGACCCGGACGTGCTGGACACCTGGTTCTCCTCGGCGCTGTGGCCGTTCTCCACCCTCGGCTGGCCGGACGACACCGCGGACCTGCGCCGCTTCTACCCGACCAGCGTGCTGGTGACCGGCTACGACATCCTGTTCTTCTGGGTCGCCCGGATGATGATGTTCGGCCTGTACGCGATGCGGGACAAGGACCCGGCCGACGCGGTGCCGTTCCGCCACGTCGCCCTGCACGGCCTGGTCCGCGACCAGTTCGGCCGCAAGATGTCCAAGTCCCGCGGCAACACGGTGGACCCGCTCGACTGGATCGACCGGTTCGGCGCCGACGCCACCCGCTTCACCCTGGCCCGCGGCGCCAGCCCCGGCGGCGACGTCCCGGTCAGCGAGGAGTGGGTGACCGGGTCCCGCAACTTCTGCAACAAGCTCTGGAACGCCACCCGGTTCGCGCTGCTGAACGGGGCCCGGGTGCCGGCCGCCCGGCCCGCGGGTGACGGGCTGTCCACCGCGGACCGGTGGATCCTGTCCCGGCTGGCGGCGGTCATCGCCGAGGCGGACGACCTGTTCGACCGGTTCGAGTTCGCCAAGCTGTGCGAGACCCTCTACCACTTCGCCTGGGACGAGGTCTGCGACTGGTACCTGGAGCTGGCCAAGACCCAGCTGGCCGGGCCGGCGGCGGAGACCACCCGGGAGGTGCTCGGCTGGGTGCTGGACGCCCTGCTGCGGCTGCTGCATCCGGTCATCCCGTTCGTCACCGACGAGCTGTGGACCGCCCTCACCGGCGGGGACTCCGTGCTGGCCGGCTCCTGGCCGGGCCAGCCCGCGGCCGGCGCCGCGGCCGCCATCGGCGCCGCCGACAGCGCGGCCGAGGCCGAGATCGGCTCGCTCATGCGGCTGGTGACCGAGGTCCGCAGGTTCCGGTCCGACCAGGGACTGCGCCCCGGCCAGCCCGTGCCCGCCCTGCTGGCGGGCATCGGGTCCACCCCGCTGGCCGCGCACGAGCCGGCCATCCGCGCGCTGCTGCGGCTCACCGAGCCGGAGGACGGGTTCAGCGTGACCGCGTCGCTGCAGGCCGAAGGGGTCATGGTGGAGCTGGGCGCGGCCGCGGTGGACGTGGCCGCCGAGCGGCGCCGGCTGGAAAAGGACCTCGCCGCCGCGCAGAAGGAAGCCGAGCAGACCGAGCGCAAGCTCAGTAACGACTCCTTCCTGGCCAAGGCGCCGGCAGACGTCGTGGACAAGACCCGCCAGCGGCTGGCGGCCGCCCGCGCGGACATCGCCCGCATCTCCGGGCGGCTGGCGGGGCTCGCCGGGCAGGCGGACGCTTGACGGGCGCCAGCGAGTTCCCGGACGCCGGCGGGCAGCCGGCGGCAGGCGGCCAGCTGCCGGGCGACCTCACCCCGGAGCAGCGGCTGCGCGAGGCCGAGCGGGAGATCCTGGCCCGCCGGCCCGAGCACCTGATCGAGCCGACCCTGGACCGGATCACCGACCTGCTGGGCCTGCTCGGCGACCCGCAGCGCTCCTACCCGGTGATCCACGTCACCGGCACCAACGGCAAGACCTCCACCGCCCGCATGATCGAGTCGCTGCTGCGCGCCCGCGGGCTGCGCACCGGGCTGTTCACCAGCCCGCACCTGGCCTCCTTCCGGGAGCGGATCGCCATCGACGGCGAGCCGGTGTCAGCCGAGCGGTTCGCCGGCACCTACGACGACGTCGCGCCCTATGTGGCGATGGTGGACGGCCGCCAGCCGGTGCCGCTGTCCTTCTTCGAGGTGCTCACCGCGATGGCGTTCGCCGCCTTCGCGGACGCGCCGGTGGACGTCGCCGTGGTCGAGGTGGGGCTGGGCGGCACCTGGGACAGCACCAACGTCGCCGACGGCGCGGTGGCGGTGATCACCCCGGTCGCGGTCGACCACACGAAGTACCTGGGCGACACCATCGAGGAGATCGCCGGGGAGAAGGCCGGCATCATCAAGCCCGGTGCGGTCGCGGTGCTGGCGCAGCAGCAGCTCGCAGCCGCGCAGGTGCTGATGCGGCGGGCCGCCGACGTGGGCGCCACCGTGGCCCGCGAGGGCCTGGAGTTCGGGGTGGTCGGCCGGGAGCTGGCGGTCGGCGGCCAGCTGCTGTCCCTGCGCGGGCTGCGGGCCCAGTATGACGACGTGCTGTTGCCGCTGTTCGGCCCGTACCAGGCCGGGAACGCGGCCTGCGCGCTGGCCGCGGTGGAGGCGTTCGGCAGCGGGGAGCAGCCGCTGGGCGCGGACCTGGTGCGGGAGGGGTTCGCCCAGGTCACCTCGCCGGGACGGCTGGAAGTGGTGCGCCGCAGCCCGGTGGTGATCGTGGACTCCGCGCACAACCCGGCCGGCATGGCCGCCAGCGTGGCCGGGCTGACCGAGGCGTTCAGCTTCAGGGAGCTGATCGCGGTGCTGGCGGTCAGCGAGGACAAGGACGTGCCCGCCATCCTCGGGGAGCTGGAGCCGGTGGTGTCCGAGCTGGTGGTCACCCGCAACTCCTCCGACCGGTCCATGGACGCGGCCAAGCTGGCCGAGCTGGCCGGCCCGGTGTTCGGGCCGGAGCGGGTGCGGCTGGCCCCCCGGCTCGACGGCGCGATCGAGATCGCGGTCGGCCTGGCCGACGAGGCCTCCGCGGACCGGCCGGGCGACGCGGTGGTGCTGGTCACCGGCTCCGTCGTGACGGCTGGGGATGCCCGGGTCCTGCTGGGCGTTCCGGGCCCGGGCCGCGCCGGGACGCCCGCCCCGGACGACGGCGGGAACGGGCAGGCCTGATGCGGCGGCTGCTGGCGAGCGTGCTGGTCTTCGAGGCGATCGTGATCGGCCTGGCGATCCCGGTCGCGATCACCATCGCCCACACCCCGCCGGGCACGGCCGGGATCGCCGGCGGTGTGCTCGCGGTCGCGGCGGTGGCGCTGGCGGGCGTGGCCGGCCGGCCCGGGGCCCGGTGGGCGCTGGTGGCCGGCACCGTGCTGCAGGCGCTGCTGATCGCGGCGGGCGCGGTGGTACCGGTGATGTACGCGCTGGGTGCCATCTTCGCCGGGCTCTGGCTGACCGCGATCTGGCTGGGCCGCCGGTACGAGGGCATGCCCTAGGGCCCCCTGGCCTAAGGCTGCAGGGCCCCCTGGCCTAAGGCTGCGGCCGCTGGCCCGGCCGGCCGGCCGCGTCCCGCTGGCCCGGCTCCCGGCCCGCGGCCTTCCGTTCCGCCCTCTCCCGGCCTGGGATCTCCCGCCTGGCCGTGCCCGGTCCCGGCGTGCCGTGCGCGGGCAGCTGATCAGCCTGGCCGCCCCGGGCCGGCTCCGCTGGCGGCAGCGGCACCTGCCAGACGAGCTCCTCCCCGCCGTCCGCGGGCCTGGTCCGCAGGGTGCCGCCCATCCGCTCCGCCAGGTCGCGCAGGGTGTGCAGCCGGGGACCGTCCCCGGCGGCCCGGGCGGCCCAGCCGACCCCGTCGTCGGCGATGGTCAGGCACACCGTGTCCGGGCCGGCCGCCACGGTCACCGACACCCGGGTCGCGTGGGCGCCTCGGCCGCTCTGGGCCAGCGCCTCCCGCAGGGCGGTGAGCAGCTGGGCGCCCAGCGGCGGCGGCACCGCCGTGTCGATCGGGCCGTCCAGCACCACCTCCGGCACCATGCCCAGCAGCGGCGTCAGCTCGTTGGAGACGTCCAGGATGCCGCGGCGCAGGCCGCGCACGGGCAGCCCGTGCCCGAGCCCGAAGATGGACTGCCGCAGCAGCGTGATGGCGTCGTCGAGGTTCTGCACCACCGCGTCGATGCGCCTGCGCAGCTCGGGCTCGCCGGTCAGCTGCCCGGCGCCCTGCAGCGACAGCCCGGCGGTGAAGAGCCGCTGCACCACGGTGTCGTGCAGGCTGCTGGCGATCCGGTCCCGGTCGGCGGTGATGCTCAGCTCACGCAGCCGGCCCTGCAGCCGCGCGGTCGCCGCCTCCGACCGCCGGACCTGGGCCCGCAGGATGTGCGCGGCCACCGAGATCATGACGGCCACCGCGGTGAGGAAGAGCACCCGCCGGGCGATGATCGCCGGCGGCGCCTCCCCCGGGAACAGCGACGCGACGAAGCCCGCGCCGGCCAGCGCGGTCACCACGACCGCGGACTCCCACGGCCGGTGGAACAGCGCCGTCCACACCACCGGCACCAGCAGCATCAGGTCCACGCCCGAGTTGAAGCCGCCGGAGGCGACGGTGAGGCCGAGCACCGAAACCAGGTAGATCAGCGGGACGCCGACCGCGAGCCAGCGCGGCAGCCAGCCCCAGGGCAGGAACACCGCGCCGGCGGTGGCCGCGAGCAGCACCAGGCTGACGGCCAGCCCGGTGGCTGACTGCGGGCCCGGCGGCAGCGCCAGGCTCGCCTCGGCGACCGCCGCGACCACCGCGAACGGGAGCACCCTGGCCAGCCGGCCGTCCCGGTCGAACGGGGAGCGGCGCTGGCCCGTGCCGCCGTCCGGTCCCGGGCCGCCCACGATGCCGAGCGGGCCGGGGCGCGTGACGGCACGCGCGGGTTCCCGCCCGAGACTGCCGTTCCCAGCGTCCACCCCTGCCCCTCTTTCTGGCCCGCGCTCGCCGCCGGGCCGCTGGAGCCCGCCGTCTTCCCTCCTCGCTCCGGCTCCTCCGTCGCCTCGCTCGTCAGTCCAGACGGCGGCGCGGCCCTTCGGCTCGCTCGGGCCTGGGGCGCACCGCGCCCCCTCCGGCTGATCCCGCCGGTCTGGGCGGCGGCGCTGGCCTTTGGGTTGCTCAGGCCTGGGCGCTCCCGCGCCGCTTCCGGCTGATCCCTTCGGTGTGGGTGGCGGTGCTGGCCTTTGGGTTGCTCGGGCCTGGGCCGCACCGCGCCTGTATGGGTCGTCCCGGCGAGTCTCCCTCCCGCCGGGGGACATCATGCCTGGTCACATGCTGGTCATCTGTGGCCGGCCACCCCCCGGCCGGCGACATCTGATCACGTTGAGCTTGCCCCAGCGCGGGTAGGGATGTCCAGGCTCGCGGCTTCCGCCAGGCCCCCCGGACCACGCCGGCAGGTGTGCCGCGGGCGGCTGCGGGGCCTCACGCCCCGGTAGGATTCCCGCGTAACGGGGGGAGTTTCTGTGATCGCTGCGTGACGCCCTGGCGTTGCTGCTCCGAGGAGGATTTTTCTTTGTCTGAACGTACCCTTGTCCTGGTCAAGCCGGACGGCGTGCACCGGGGCCTGGTCGGTGAGGTCGTGTCCAGGATGGAACGCAAGGGCCTGCGGATCGTCGCCATGGACATGCGCACCCTCGACGCGGCCACCGCCGAGCTGCACTACGCCGAGCACACCAGCAAGCCCTTCTTCGGCTCGCTGGTCGAATTCATCACATCCGGCCCGCTGGTGGCCATCGTGGCCGAGGGGCCGCGGGCGATCGAGGCGTTCCGCGGCCTGGCCGGCGCGACCGACCCCGTGCGCGCCACTCCGGGCACCATCCGCGGTGACTACGCGTTGGAAGTTCAGGAAAACATCGTGCACGGATCCGACGGGCCCGACTCGGCTGAGCGCGAGATCAAGATCTTCTTCCCTGACCTCGTTTAGCCGGCCCGGCCCTGGTCGATGAAGGAGACAAGGCTGTGTTCAGGCCTGTGGGGGGGCAGGAACACCAGCTTTGTTCACAGTTATCTGGTCCTGTGCGGGGGGTCCGCCGGCGTGAGCTGGCGCGGCCCCCTTGCAGGCCAGTACAACCCGGCAGGACCCATCTGGAAGGTGCTCGTCTCCTATGAGCAACGCGCTGGCGTTTCTGGGCCGTGACATGGCGGTCGACCTCGGCACTGCGAACACCCTGGTCTACGTACGGGGACGGGGGATCGTGCTGAACGAGCCCTCCGTGGTCGCCCTCAATACCAACAACGGCCAGATCGTCGCGGTGGGCCAGGAAGCTAAACGCATGATCGGGCGGACGCCGGGCAACATCGTCGCCGTCCGGCCGCTCAAGGACGGCGTGATCGCGGACTTCGACGTCACCGAGCGGATGCTCCGCTATTTCATCCAGAAGGTCCACAAGCGCCGGCACCTGGCCAAGCCGCGGGTGGTGGTGGCCGTGCCGAGCGGGATCACCGGCGTCGAGCAGAGCGCGGTCAAGGAGGCCGGGCACCAGGCTGGCGCGCGCCGGGTGTACATCATCGAGGAGCCGATGGCGGCTGCCATCGGCGCCGGGCTGCCGGTGAACGAGCCGACCGGCAACATGGTGGTGGACATCGGCGGCGGTACCACCGAAGTCGCGGTGATCTCCCTGGGCGGGATCGTGACCTCCCAATCCATCCGGATCGGCGGCGACGAACTCGACCAGGCCATCATGACCTTCGGCAAGAAGGAGTACTCGCTCATGCTCGGCGAGCGCACCGCCGAGGAGATCAAGATGGCACTGGGCTCGGCGTACCCCTCGGCGGAGGAGCCGCACGCTGAGATCCGCGGCCGTGACCTGGTCAGCGGCCTGCCGAAGACCATCGTGATCTCCGCGGAGGAGATCCGCCGGGCGATCGAGGAGCCGCTGGCCCTCATCATCGACGCGGTCAAGACCACCCTGGACAAGTGCCCGCCCGAGCTGGCCGGCGACATCATGGACCGGGGCATCGCGCTGACCGGCGGCGGGGCGCTGCTGCGCGGCCTGGACGAGCGGCTGCGGGAAGAGACCGGCATGCCGGTGCACATGGCCGACAACCCGCTCGATTCGGTCGTGCTCGGAACTGGCAAGTGCGTTGAGGATTTCGACACGCTGCGGCAGGTACTTGTGCCAGAGTCCAGGCGCTGACCCAGCTCACACCGGGTTGGCCGCAGCAGCGGCGTGGATGAGGAGATCTGGTGCACGACAGCCGTCGCACCCGGGTGGTTCTCGGCGTGCTCCTGGTGGCAGCGTTCGCGCTGATCACCTTCGACGCCCGGGGCGCGTCGCCCGCGCGCGGCGCGGGCGCGTCGGTGTTCGGGTCGGCCGAGAACGTGGCCAGCACCGTGGCCGCGCCGTTCACCCGGCTGTTCGACGGCATCACCAGCGGCCCGGCTGCCCAGAACCGGATCAGCCAGCTGCAGCGGCAGGTCATCCGGCTGCAGGCGGAGCTCAACCAGGCCCGGCTGGGCAGAGCGGACGAAGCCCAGCTGCAGCGGCTGCTGCAGCTGGCCGGCCGGGGCCGGTACCGGGTCGTCGCCGCCAGCGTGATCGCCAGCGGGCCCGCCTATGAGGACACGGTCACCATCGACGCGGGCTCGGCCGACGGCATCAAGCCAAACGAGACCGTGCTGAACGGCGCCGGGCTGGTCGGCACGGTCACCGCGGTGAGCTCCCACACCTCCAGCGTGCTGCTGGACACCGACGCCGCCGCGACCGTCGGCGTGCGGCTGGCGGGCACCGGGCAGATCGGCGCCGCCACCGGCACCGGCCGCAGCAGGCCCGGCCCGGGCCTGCTCAAGCTGCAGGTCTTCGACGCCAGCGCGGTGCTCAGGGTGGGCCAGCAGCTGGTCACCTTCGGGTCGGTGGGCGGCCGCCCCTACGTGCCCGGGGTGCCGGTGGGCACCATCATCAAGGTGACCGGCAGCGAGAACTCCCTCACCAAGCTGGCGCTGGTCCGGCCCTTCGCGGACGACTCGGCACTCAGTGTGGTCGGGGTGGTGATCGTGCCGCCGCGGGTGAACCCGCGCGACTCGGTGCTGCCGGCCAGGCCGAAGCCCACGCCCACGCCCACCCCCACCGGCGGGGCCCGGCGCGGCGCCGCCACCGCCAGCCCCGGGGCCTCCGCCTCGCCGACCGCCTCCGGGCACTAGCGCATGGCCCGCCACGACCGACGGGGCGCCGGGCAGGGCATGCCCTGCCGACCTTCGGCCTGCTGCGCGCCGCCCGGACGGGCGTGCCGCGGCGTTGTCGTCGTCGCGCATAGCTCCGCTATGCCCTCCTCCTCCGCCTTGCGGTCCATCCCGCCGGACGCCGCTCGCGACGGCCAAGACCGGCAGGACACGCCCTGATGCGGCGCCTCCTGCTGTCTGCGCTGGTCCTGCTGGGTGCGGTCCTGCTGCAGATCGTCGCCGTCAACAGCCTGCCGCTGCCCGGCGGGTCCAGCCCCGACCTGGTGCTGGTCGCGATCGCCGCGCTGGCGGTGACCGGCGGCCCGATGGAAGGCGCGCTGGCAGGCTTCGCCGGCGGCCTGGCGCTCGACATCGCCCCGCCCGCGGTCCACCTGGTGGGCCAGCAGGCGCTGGTGTTCTGCCTGATCGGCTACGCCGCCGGGCGGCTGGCCGGCCCGCTGGAGGGCACCGCCTGGCTGCGGCTGGCCGTGGTGGCCGTGGCGGCGGCAGCGGGCGAAGCGCTGCAGGCGGCGCTCGGCCTGATGTTCTCCGAGCCGGACTACACCTGGAGCGCTGCCCGGCAGGTGCTGCCGGCGGCGCTGGTCTACGAATGCGCGCTCAGCCCGTTCGTGCTCGCGATCGTGGCCGGCCTGCGGGAGCGGCTCGGCGCTTTCGCGGACGCCCCGGTCGCGATGGGCGGCGAACTGGCCGCCAGGACCAAGGCCGCGGCCTCGCCGCTGGCCGGGCTGGCGGGCATCTCCGAGACGGTGCGCAGCACCGGCGCTGGCCGCACCCCCCGGCTGCGGGCCGCGGCGGGCCGGCCAGCGGACGGCTGGATCGGCAGCCACCCGGCCGCGGGCGGGCAGATGGCCCAGCGGCGGCCGCTGAACCTGCGGCTGCGCGGCGGCCAGGCCGGGTCGGCCGCGGCCGTGCCGGTCAGCCGGAGCCTGCCGGCCCGGCCGGTGAACCTGCGGCTGGGCAGCCGTCGCCGGGGCGACCGGATCCCCGGTGCCGCCGTGGCAGTCGGCGCGCTCGGCGACGCGCGGGCCCTGCTGCCCGGCGCCCGGCCCCGGGCGGGCAGCTTCCGCGGCGGCCGGTCAGCGGCCCGGCAGGCGGGCACCGGGTTCCTGGCCAGGGCGCAGCCCCGGGCAGGCTCCTTCCGCGGCGGCCCGTCCGCGGCGCGCGCGTCCGGGGCGGCCTTCAGCGGCAAGGTGCGGCCCCGGTCGGGCAGCTTCCGCGGCGGCCCGGCCGCCGCCCGGCGTCCGGGGGCGTTCCTGAGCAAAGCGCCGCGCAAGGGGGCGTTCAGCGGCGGGCCGTCCGCAGCCCGCCGGGCACCGGCCGGCCTGGCCGGCGGACCGGCCCGGCTGCGGATCGGCAGCCGCCGCGGCGACGGCGTGGTCGGCGGCAGCGTCACCGGCTTGCTGGGCCGGCGGCGCGGCATGAAACTGGTGTCCGGCCGGGCCGCCACCCCCCGGTTCCGCTCCGGCAGCGGCCTGACCGGGCGGCGCGGCCGCCGCGGCGGCCTCGGCGGCGGCGGGCTGACCGGCGGGCTGCCCGGCACCCGGCTGCCCGGGCGGCGGCTGCGGCTGGGCCGGGCCGGGCGCCGGTCCCGGGTGTGGCGGATCGGAAGCAAGCGGACAGGGGGACTGTCATGATCCCGTCCTCACGGCGGAGGCTGGTCGCGCTGTCCGCGGTGGTGGCGTCGCTGCTGGTGCTGCTCGGCGGGCGGCTGTGGTTCCTGCAGGTGATGCACCGGACCGCGTACACCACCGCGGCGGCGCAGGACCAGACCAGGACGATCATCGTGCCGTCGGTGCGCGGGCAGATCCTGGACGACGTCGGCACCACCCTGGTGGGCAACCGCACCTCCATGGTGGTCTCGGTGAACCGGGTGCTGCTGTCCCAGCAGAGCGACGGCGGGGTGGCCGAGCTGCACCGGCTCGCCTCGCTGCTCCACATGAGCTACGGGCTGCTGCAGCAGAAGCTGCGGATCTGCGGGCCCAAGGTCGGGCAGCCCTGCTGGCAGGGCTCGCCGTACCAGCCGATCCCCGTGCAGGAGAACGCGTCCCCGCAGGTCGCCCTCCAGATCATGGAGAACCAGCGGGACTACCCCGGGGTGAGCGCGCTGGTCCAGCCGCTCACCCAGTACACCCAGCCGTACGCCACCGCCGCCGCCCAGATGCTGGGCTACCTGCAGCCCGTCACCTCGCAGGAGATGTCCCGGCTGCACCTGCCGGTGACCGGGTTCTCCGGGGTGGACCTGATCGGGCAGGCCGGGCTGGAGTCCCAGTACGACCAGCAGCTGCGCGGCACGGCCGGCCGCCAGGTGGTGTCCGTGAACGCCGCGGGCGCGGTGACCGGGACCGTCCGCAAGACCCCGCCAGCCCCCGGCAGCAACCTGGTGACCAGCCTCAACGGCCAGCTGGAGACCGACACGTACAAGGCCCTGGCGCAGGCCATCCAGCGGGCCCAGTCCGAGGGCAACACGGGCGCCACCAGCGGGGCCGCGGTGGTGATGACCCCCAGGGGCCGGGTGCTGGCGATGGCGAGCTACCCCACCTACAACCCCGCGATCTGGACCGGCGGCATCAGCAAGCGGCAGTTCAGCCGCCTGTTCGGCACGACGCACGGCGAGCCCATCCTCGACCGGGCCACCCAGGGCGAGTACGGCCCGGGCTCGACCTGGAAGGTGACGTCCACCGCGGCGGCGATGGCGCACGGCTTCTCCGCCGACGGGCCGTACAGCTGCCCCGGCGCGGTCAACATCGCCGGGCACACGTTCAACAACTGGACGAGCGCCAACATGGGGGCGATGTCGTTCCACCAGGCGCTGGTGATGTCCTGCGACACGGTCTACTACCAGGTCGCCTACCAGATGTACCTGCGCGACCACCCGAAGGCGGACGTCAGCATCAACCCGCACGCGCCCACCCAGTGGATGCAGAAGATGGAACTCCAGTGGGGGTTCGGCCGCAACACCGGGATCGACCTGCCGGAGGAGTCGCCCGGCACGGTGCCCACCCGCCAGTGGCTGTACAACTACTGGGCCCAGTACCGGCACTACTGGTGCAAGCACGGCAACGCCAACGGCAGCTACGTCCAGCAGATCGAGTACGACAACTGCCGCTCCGGCTACCAGTGGACGCCCGGCCAGGCGGCGATCGCGGCGATCGGCCAGGGCTACGTCTCGGTCACCCCGCTCCAGCTGGCCCGGGCCTACGCGGCCCTCGCCAACGGCGGCACCCTCTACAGCCCGCGCATCGGCGAGGCGCTGCTCTCCTCGTCGGGCAAGGTGGTCAGCAGGATCAAGCCGCCGGTGGCCGGGCATCTGCGGGTCCCGCGTTCCACGCTCGGCTACATCAGGAACGCGCTGGTCGACGTGGTCACCCAGGGCACCGCCGCCGGGGCGTTCGCCGGGTTCCCGCTGAACAAGGTGCAGGTGGCCGCCAAGACCGGTACCGCGGAAGTCGCGGGCGGCCAGGCCACCTCGGTGTTCGCCTCGTTCGCCCCCGCGAGCAACCCCAAGTACGTGGTGGTCGTCATGGTGCCGAAGTCCGGCGAAGGCGCGGACGTGTCGGCGCCCTGCGCCCGGCAGATCTACGACAGCATCTACGGCCTGGAGGGGCACAAGGCCGACTTCCCGGGCGGGCAGGCGCCCGTCAAGCTGCCCAGGATCGACGCCAGCGGCGCCATCAGCCCGCCCCCCGGCTACGGGAGGGCCCGATGAGCTTCCGGAACAGCGGCTCGGACCGGCCTCCGCTCACGCTGCCGCGGCGCAGCGGCGGCTTCGGCGGTCTGGACCCGGTCTGGCCGGGCGGCCGCGGCCGCGGCGGCCTCACCCGGCCGCTGACCAGGCGCCAGCGGCTGCTGGCCAAGGACTCCCCGCTGCGCCAGCTCGACTGGGCGCTGCTGCTGGTGGTGCTGGCCCTCAGCCTGATGGGCACCCTGCTGGTGTGGTCGGCCACCAGGCCGGGCCTGGCCCAGGGGGGCGGTGACCCCAATGCCTACCTCAAGCGGCAGCTCCTCAACACGGTCATCGGGCTGGTGCTCATGGTCGGGGTCGGCATGCTGGACATCCGGCAGATCCGGGCGTTCGCCCCGCTGGTGTACATCGCCGGGCTGCTCGGGCTGGTCGCCGTGCTCAGCCCGCTGGGCAGCACCATCAACGGCGCGCACGCGTGGATCTCACTGCCCGGCGGCTTCCAGATCGAGCCGTCGGAGTACGCGAAGCTCGGCCTCATCCTGATGATTGCGATGATCTTCAGCGAGCTGCGGGACGGCGACCGGCTGCCCCGGCTGCGGGACGTGGGGCTCGCCGTCGTGTGCGCCATCCCGGTGCTCGGCCTGGTGGTGGCCGAGCCCGCGCTCGGGGTGACGATCGTGCTGCTGGCCCTGACCGTATGCCTGGTCGCCCTGTCCGGGATCCGGCTGCGGTGGCTGGCCGCCCTGGCCGCGGCGGGCGTGCTCGCGGTGACCGCGGTGCTGCACCTGGGCCTGCTCGCGCCGTACCAGGTGCAGCGGCTCACCGCGTTCGCCAACCCGTCCGCCGACCCGCTGGGCACCGGCTACAGCGCCGCCCAGGCCAAGATCGCGATCGGCTCGGGTGGCATGTTCGGCCAGGGCCTGTTCCACGGCCAGCTGGTCGCGGGCAGCTTCGTGCCGTCCCAGCACACCGACTTCATCTTCACCGTGGCGGGCGAGGAGCTCGGCTTCGTCGGCAGCATCAGCATCATCGCCCTGCTGGCGCTGCTGCTGGTGCGGACGCTGCGGATCGCGGCCCGGGCGGAGGACCAGTTCGGGCTGCTGGTGGCCGCCGGGGTCGCGACCTGGTTCGGCATCCAGTCGTTCATCAACATCGGCATGACCATCGGGATCATGCCGGTGACCGGCCTGCCGCTGCCGTTCGTGTCCTACGGCGGGTCGGCCCTGTTCGCGGACATGATCGCGGTCGGCGTGCTGCAGGCCATCCATCGCCGCCACTACGTGTTCAGCTGACCCGACCCAAGACCCGCGCCACCTAGACCGGCGGATCAGCCGGAGGGGGTGCGGTAGCGCCCAGGCCGGAGCGAGCCCAAAGGACCGCGGAGCCACCGGGACAACGGGTGATCAGCCGCGGGGGGCGCGGTAGCGCCCAGGCCGGCGCGGCCCTTTGGCTCGCTCGGCCCGGGCGCAGCGCGCCTTGCGGGTTGCTGTTCGTTGGTCCGGCGGGGGCCGCGCCGTGCGGGAGGGCGGTGCCGGGGGCTTCTCGTTCATGATCATGATGGGTTTTTCAGAACATAGGCGGGAAAAACTCTCGTGATCATGAAAGGCCTGCCGATGGCTGGCGGCCGGCTGCGCTGCGGGCGGGGCTCGGTAAGCTGGGGGGATGCCAGTGGAATCGGTCTACCCCGCGCTGGAGTCGCTGCTTCCCCTGGTCCGCAAGCCGATCCAGTACGTCGGCGGCGAGCTGAACTCGACCGTCAAGGACTGGGACGCGGCCGACGTGCGGTGGGCGCTCATGTACCCCGACGCCTACGAGGTGGGCGTCCCCAACCAGGGCATCCAGATCCTCTACGAGGTCCTCAACGAGCAGGACGGGGTGCTCGCCGAGCGCACCTACAGCGTCTGGCCCGACCTGGAGAAGCTCATGCGGGAGCATGGCATCCCGCAGTTCACGGTGGACGCGCACCGGCCGGTCGCCGCCTTCGACGTGCTCGGCGTCAGCTTCGCGACCGAGCTGGGCTACACGAACCTGCTCACCGCGCTGGACCTGGCCGGGCTCCCGCTGCTGGCGGCCGGGCGCCGGGATGACGACCCGGTCGTGCTGGCCGGCGGGCACGCCGCCTTCAACCCGGAGCCGATCGCCGACTTCATCGACGGCGCCGTGCTGGGCGACGGCGAGCAGGCCGTGCTGGCCATCACCGGGCTGATCCGGGAGTGGAAGCGGGCCGGGCGGCCGGGCGGCCGGGACGGGCTGCTGGCGCTGCTGGCGGCGCGGGGCGGCGTGTACGTGCCGCGCTTCTACGACGTGGACTACCTGCCGGACGGCCGTATCCGGCGGGTGGCGCCCAGCCGGCCGGAAGCCCCGTTCACCATCGCCAAGCACACCGTCATGGACCTGGACCAGTGGCAGTACCCGCGCAAGCCGCTGGTGCCGCTCGCGGAGTCCGTGCACGAGCGGTTCAGCGTGGAGATCTTCCGCGGCTGCACCCGGGGCTGCCGGTTCTGCCAGGCGGGCATGATCACCCGGCCGGTGCGGGAGCGGAGCATCACCGCCATCGGCGACATGGTCGCCCAGGGCCTGGATGCCAGCGGCTTCGCCGAGGTCGGGCTGCTGTCGCTGTCCAGCGCCGACCACAGCGAGATCAACGACATCGCGGCCGGGCTGGCCGACCGGTACGAGGGCACCGGGACCGGCCTGTCGCTGCCGTCCACCCGGGTGGACGCCTTCAACGTCACGCTGGCCAACGAGCTGAGCCGGGGCGGCCGGCGCAGCGGGCTCACGTTCGCCCCCGAAGGCGGGTCCGAGCGGATGCGCAAGGTGATCAACAAGATGGTCACCGAGGAGGACCTGATCCGCACCGTCACCACCGCCTACGAGAACGGCTGGCGGCAGGTGAAGCTCTACTTCATGTGCGGGCTGCCCACCGAGACCGACGAGGACGTGCTGGCCGTCGCCGGCCTGGCCCGCAAGGTGATCCAGGCCGGGCGGCAGGTGACCGGCCGCCGGGACATCCGCTGCACCGTCTCCATCGGCGGGTTCGTGCCCAAGCCGCACACGCCGTTCCAGTGGGCCGCCCAGTGCGACCACGAGACCGTGGACACCAGGCTGCGCAAGCTCGGTGCCGCGCTGCGCTCCGACCCCGGCTACGGCCGGGCGGTCGGCTACCGCTACCACGACGGCCGCCCCTCGATCATCGAGGGCCTGCTCTCCCGCGGGGACCGGCGGGTCGGCCGGATCATCCGGGCCGCCTGGGAGGACGGCGCCCGGTTCGACGGCTGGAGCGAGTACTTCTCGTTCGACCGCTGGGAGCGCTGCGCCGCCGAGGCACTCGCCGGCGAGCCCGTGGACCTGGCCTGGTACACCACCCGGGAGCGGGACTACGACGAGGTCCTGCCGTGGGACCACCTCGACGCGGGCCTGGACCGGGACTGGCTGTGGCAGGACTGGCAGGACGCGGTGGACCCGGCCGGGGCCGCGGAGGTCGAGGACTGCCGCTGGACCCCCTGCTACGACTGCGGCGTGTGCCCGTCCATGGGCACCGAGATCCAGACCGGGCCGACCGGCGCGAAACTGCTGCCGCTCACCGTGGCCGGCAGCCGGGAGAGCGGCTGATGCCCCGCCACGACCCGCCACCGGGTCCCCGCCCGTTGCCGGCCACTCAGCGGCTGATTGTCCGGTACGCTAAAAGAGGCAGGTTGCGCTTTGCCAGCCACAGAGACATTGCGCGCGCGGTCGAGCGGGGAGTCCGCAAGGCAGGGTTGCCGATAGCCCTTTCCGCTGGGTTCACGCCGCACCCGAAGATCTCTTACGCTGGCGCCGCCCCGACCGGGACCGCGAGCGAGGCTGAGTATCTGGAACTCTCCCTCACGGAGCACCGTGACGCCTCGGACGTGCGGGTCCTGCTCGATGCGGCCCTGCCGGACGGGATTGATGTGATTGACGTGCTGGATGGCCCGGTGCCGCTCGCGGACCTCCCCCTGGAGGCCTCCGAGTGGGAGGTCGTCCTGCCCGGGGTCCAGCCCGCGGAAGCGGCCCGGGCTGTCAGCGAGTTTCTTGCCCTCACCACAGCCGAAGTGGAACGGCTGACGAACAAGGGCAGGCGGCGGGTGGATGCCCGCGCCGCGGTTATCACGATGGAAGCCGACCGCCGCGCTGTGGATGCTCAGCGCGACGGGAATGCGATACTTCGAATGGTTGTTCGGCATGTCATACCTGCCGTGCGGCCAGACGACATCCTGGCAGCGCTTCACCGCGACACGGCCCTCGCGCCGGCGTCACCGCCGAAGGTGACCCGGCTGGTGCAGGGCCCTGCCGGTGAGGTGGCCGCCAGGCTCCCTGCCGGGGCTGACCGGCTCGCCGGGCCTACCAGGCCTGGCGCCGCGGCGCAGCCACCCGGCCAGGGCGCAGCACCAGAACAAGTTGAGACAACGCGCCCCGGATCGGCAGCCGCCACGGCGGCAGCCGCCCCCCGGGCGAGCGCGTACGACCAGTTCCCGCGCGGAGCGGAGCAGCCCGGACGGGCCTTCGCACCCGGGAGCCTGACGGGAGATTGCCCGGATGCTCGAACACGAGCTGAACAGCGAGTCCAGCAGTGAAACGCCGGAGGACAGCAGGCCCGCTGAGGTAGCGGGCGAGCCCGCGCCGCCGCGGGCCACCAGGCGCCGCTCCGGTGGCGCCCGCGGGGCTGCCAGTGCCGGCGCGGACACCGGCAGGGCCGGCGACGGCGCGGCCGGTTCCGGGGGCGAGGCGGCCGGTGAGACCGCTGGCGGTGCCAGCAGCGGCCGCCGGACCAGGCGCACCCGGGCCACCCGGGCCACGGCAGACGGCGCTGGTGACAGCGGCGAGGCCGCGACGGGCGGCGGCGCGGCTGAGACCGGCACCGCTGACACAGGCGCGGCTCAGGCTGGCGCGGCTCAGGCAGGCGCGGGCGAGGCGGGCGCGGGCGAGGCCGGCAGCGGCGGCCGCCCGGCCACCCGGCGGCGCCGCGGCGCCTCCCGCGAGGCCGGGCCGCCCGCGGACACGGCAGGAGCGCCGGCGGCCGCCGGCGCCGCCGCGCAGGCGGGCGGCAGCCCGGCCACGCCGCCTTCCGGGCCCTTCGCCGGCCCGTTCGGCGCCCAGCCGCCACCGGCCCAGTCCCAGGCCGCGGGCACGCCCGCGCAGGGCCAGGAAGGCCCGCCCGGGGTGCCGCTGCCGACGTTCCAGCCGCCCCAGGTGCTGTTCCAGCCGCCAGCGGCGGCATCGGGCGGCGACGGCGAGGGTGAGGACGCCGGCCGCCGCCGGGGTGGCCGGGCCCGTGGCGAAGGCGAGGCGGAGCGGCGCGGCCAGGCCGAGGCCGGCGAGCCCGCAGCCCAGCCGGGCCAGGCGGCCGCGGAGGACGAGGACGGGGCCGAGCGGGAGGACGGCCGCAAGCGCAGGCGCCGCGGCCGCGGCCGCGGCCGGGAGGGCGCGGACGGCGAGCAGGCGGCCGAGGCCGCCGAGGCCGCGCCGGAGGCCGGGGAAGCCGAGGCCGCCGAGGAAGGCGACGAGGACAAGGGCGAAGCGGGCAGCAGGCGCCGCCGGCGGCGGCGCCGCCGGGGCACCGGCGGTGACGCCGAGCAGGGCACCACGGACGACCCGCCGAACACGGTGGTGCACATCCGGGTGCCCCGCAAGACCGCGGCCGAGGACGGCGGGGGTGCCGACGAGGTCCAGTCGGTCCGCGGCTCCACCCGGCTGGAAGCCAAGCGCCAGCGGCGCCGGGAGGGCCGCGAGTCCGGCCGCCGCCGCCCGCCGGTCATCACCGAATCGGAGTTCCTGGCCCGCCGCGAGGCGGTGGACCGGGTGATGGTCGTCCGCCAGCAGGGCGAGCGCACCCAGATCGGGGTGCTCGAAGACGGCGTGCTGGTCGAGCACTACGTGGACAAGTCCAGCCACCAGTCGCTGGTCGGCAACGTGTACCTGGGCAAGGTCCAGAACGTGCTGCCGTCGATGGAGGCCGCCTTCGTCGACATCGGCAAGGGCCGCAACGCGGTGCTGTACGCGGGCGAGGTCAACTTCGACGCCAGCGGGCTGGAAGGCGAGTCCAAGCGGATCGAGTCCGCGCTCAAGTCCGGCCAGTCGGTCCTGGTGCAGGTCACCAAGGACCCGGTCGGGCACAAGGGCGCCCGGCTGACCAGCCAGGTGAGCCTGCCCGGCCGGTACCTGGTGTACGTGCCGGGCGGCTCCATGATGGGCATCAGCCGCAAGCTCCCCGACAAGGAGCGCACCCGGCTCAAGCAGATCCTCAAGCAGGTCATGCCGGAAGGCGCGGGCGTGATCGTCCGCACCGCCGCGGAAGGCGCCGCCGAGGACGAGCTCGCGCACGACGTCGCGCGGCTGTCCGCGCAGTGGGAGTCCATCGAGCAGAAGGCCAAGACGGCCAGTGCGCCCGAGCTCCTCTACAGCGAGCCCGACCTGACCATCCGGGTGGTCCGGGACATCTTCAACGAGGACTTCAGCAGCCTGGTCGTGGCCGGTGAAGACAGCTGGGACCTGGTGGACGAGTACGTCCGCTACGTGGCACCCAACCTGTCCGGGCGGCTCAGCCACTGGCAGGACGACGGGGACGTGTTCGGCCGGTACCGCATCGACGAGCAGCTCGCCAAGGCGCTCGACCGGAAAGTCTGGCTGCCCAGCGGCGGCTCGCTGGTCATCGACAAGACCGAGGCCATGACGGTCATCGACGTCAACACCGGGAAGTTCACCGGCCAGGGCGGCAACCTGGAGCAGACGGTCACCCGCAACAACCTGGAGGCGGCCGAGGAGATCGTCCGCCAGCTCCGGCTGCGCGACGTCGGCGGCATCATCGTCATCGACTTCATCGACATGGTGCTGGAGAGCAACCGCGATCTGGTGCTCCGGCGGCTGCTGGAATGCCTGGCCCGGGACCGCACCAAGCACCAGGTGGCCGAGGTCACCTCGCTCGGCCTGGTGCAGATGACCCGCAAGCGGGTCGGTTCGGGCCTGCTGGAGGCCTTCTCCCAGCCGTGCGACTGCTGCAACGGCCGGGGCGTGCTGGTCTCCATGGACCTCGACGACGGCGCGGCCGCGGGTCACCGCGGCGGCCGGGGCGGCCGGGACGACCGCCAGTCCGGCGGCCGCCGGGGCAAGAACGGCAAGGGCGGCGACCGTGAGGGCGGCGGCAGGAACGGCGCCGCGCCGGACGGCGGCCGGGCCGCTCCCGCGGCGGCGGGCGGTGCGGAGGCTGAGGCCGCCAGCACGGACGCCGCCCCGGCAGGGCCGGCAGACTCCGGTGGCCAGGCCCCGGAGCCGGGCGCTGAGCCCGCGGCTGAGCCCGCCGCAACGGCCGGACCGGCAGCCGGGAAGGCCGGCCAGGCGGGCGGCGGTGACGCTCAGGCCGCTGGCACGGGCCGGGCAGCAGGCGAGGGCCAGGACCACCGCTCCCGGGGCCGCCGCCGGGCAGCCACCCGCGAGCAGGGCGCACCCGCGCCGGCCTACCAGGCACTCTCCGGGGCGAACGGCGCCGCCGGGGCGGGCGACCCGGCCACCGGGACCACCCAGGACGCCGGGGGACCGGCTGACCGGGCCAGTGTGCCCGCCGCCGGGGAAGCTGCCCCCGCAGCACCGGCTGACCAGGGCGGTGCGCCGGCCGGCAGCGAAGCCGTGCCGGCAGGCCCGGACCAGGCCAGCGCGCCTGCTGCGGGCGAAGCCGGACAGGCCAGCGTGGCCGCGGAACCCGCCACCGGGGAAGCCGGCGGCGCGGACCGGGGCAGTGCGGCTCAGCAGGGTGCTGCCGGGAGCGAGCCGGCCGGGACCGCGCCCGGCATGGGCTGGGAGCGGCTGGGATCACCGGACGCGGGCCCGGCCAGCGCGGGCTGGCAGGGGACCGTGTTCGGCGGCGCGGGTGACGGCCTGGGAGTGGCCGCCGCCACCACCGGCGTCGGCGGGACGGCTGGGTTCGGCGTGCCCACCGGCGACAGCGGGGCGGCCGGCGCCGACGCTTTCACCGCACCGGTGGGCTGGGCGGACGTCAACGGCGAGACGGCAGCGGCCGGCGACGCCGCCGCGGACCGGCCGGACCAGCCGGGCAACGGCGGGCCGGAGCAGGCCTGGCAGATCCCCGGCCAGCAGACACTCGACGAGGCGGTCACCGACCGGGGCCAGGACGCCGGTCCCGGTGACGGCGAGGGCTTCCAGCCGCCAGCAGCGGGCTGAGGTGGTCCCGCCAGTCTGATAATCTGCAGGTTGGATTCGGGCGGTTGGCCCCAGGCAGCCGTGCGCGAGCAGGTGAGCCTGGCGGTGCCCTGGAAGGCGTGGAGCCCCACAGGCAGTGCCGCAACAGGCGGCGCCCCCGAGGCGATGCCCCAGGCAGAGCCACCCAACGGCAGACGTCCTGACAAGGGCAGTGCCCCACGGCACCGCCCGGCAAGGGCCGGCCCCCACCAGGCAGCAGGCTGGTGAGGCGGGTCCTCACGAGGCAGAGAGAGAGTTCTCGGGTGTACGCGATCGTGCGCTGCGGTGGCAGGCAGGAAAAGGCGGCTGTGGACGACGTCCTCACCGTGGACACGCTTGCTGGTGAGGTCGGCTCGACCGTGACCCTGCCCGCCCTGCTCGTCGTGGACGACGGCAAGGTCATCAGCGACCCGGCGGAGCTGGGCGGGTACGAGGTCACCGCGGAGATCATGGGGCCGGTCGCCGGCCCGAAGATCAACATGATCCACTACCGCAACAAGACCGGCTACCGCCGCCGGCTGGGTCACCGCCAGCGGTACACCCAGGTGAAGATCACCGCCATCGGCGGCGGCAAGCCCGCCGCCAAGGCCAAGGCCCCGGCGAAGGCCAGCGCCAAGGCAGCGGCGGACAAGCCGGCCGCCGCCAGGACCAGGAGCGCTTCCAGCAAGGCGGGCTCCGCCAGCACCGCGACGAAGAAGGACTGACACGTGGCACACAAGAAAGGCGCGTCGTCCAGCCGCAACGGGCGTGACTCCAACGCCCAGCGCCTCGGCGTGAAGCGGTTCGGCGGCCAGCTGGTCAACGCGGGCGAGATCATCGTCCGGCAGCGCGGGACCCACTTCCACCCCGGGCCGGGGGTCGGCCGGGGTGGCGACGACACCCTGTTCGCCCTGATCCCCGGGCGGGTCACCTTCGGCAACGTGCGCGGCCGCCGGGCCGTCAGCATCACCGCCGACGGTGCACCGGCCGGCTCGGAGCCGGGGGCGGCATAAGGGCCGCCAGGAAGCAGCAAGCCATGCGTCAGGGGCGGACCGGCACGGTCCGCCCCTGACGCACGTCCGGCCCCAGACACCAACCCCAGGTGATCACGGCTGTGGCGGGGCGGCGGGAG
>JBLMWU010000310.1:0-9218 GCA_050257395.1 Gemmatimonadota bacterium
GCTGACCGGCTCCTGCTGCGCCGCGGCCCGCTGGGCGGTGCGCGTCCGCATGAGGAGTGCCGCGGCCGCGGCCGCGACGGCCGCCGCACCCACGGCGATCAGCGTGATCTCCCACCCCGGCATGCCCCCGACGATGACGGTGCGGATCACGGTGTGCGCGGCGGGCGCGGCCGGGCTGGCCCCGGCCCCGCCCGGGTCCGGCACCATGGCCCCGGCGGACGTCCAGGCGCCGCACGCCAGCAGCCCGGCGGTCACGGCGGCGAGCACCCCGGCGAGCCGGCGGATGCGCTGGAAGCGGTTCATGACGGTCTCCCTTGCTCGATGAGCTCACGGTGACCGTACGGCTGCCGGGCAGCGGCCCGGATCGGGAGTGATTCCCCAGGTTTCCGGCGCCGTTCCCCAGGTTTCCGGCGGCGTTCCCCGGTTTCCGGCTAACCGCGGGCCGCGGCCAGGCCGAGCCGGGCCGCGTGGGAGGCGGCGACGGCGCGGGTGGGGGCGCCCAGCTTCGCCAGCACCGCGGAGACGTGATGGTCGACGGTCTTCGCGGAGATGAACAGCTTCCCGGCGATCTCGGCGTTGGTGAGTCCCGCGCAGATCAGGCCCAGCACCTCGCGCTCCCGGCGGGTCAGCCCGAGCGGGTCCGCCCGGGTGGCGGTGCGCGGGCCCACCGGGATCGACCGGACCCCGAGCAGGCGCAGTTCCTGGCGGGCTCGCTGGGCGGCCGCTGCCGCGCCGAGCTCGGTGAAGATGCCCAGGGCGCGCCGCAGTGCCGCCTCCTGCCGCCCGTCATAGCAGGCCAGCGCGGCCTCGTAGGGGCAGCCCAGCTCGCTCCACAGCGCTGCCGCCTGCTCCCAGTCGCCGTCAGCCAGCCGCTGGCAGGGCGCGGCCAGCTCGCCCCGGGCCGGGCGGGGGGAACCGGTGCGCCGCAGCCAGGCGGCCACCGCGCCACGTTCCCACGGGTCACAGCTCCCGGCCACGTCGTCGGCCAGCTCGGCCTGCTCCCTGGCGGCCTGGGCCTGGCCCGCGAGCCAGTGCGCCTCCGCCCGGGCCAGCCGCATCAGCACGATGTACTGCGGTTCGCCGCTGCCGTCGGCGGACACCGTGGCCTCGTCCAGGGCCTGCCATGCGCCCGGCTCGGCCCGGCGGGCCCGGATCCTGCCGAGCGCGGCCAGCGGGTTGATCCGGTTGACCGGGGAGGCCGCGCTGCCGGCGAGCAGTTCCAGGCTCGCGGCCACCGACTCGTCCCAGCGGCCGAGCTTCTCCAGCATGCTGGCGCGCTCGCCGCGCAGGCAGGTGCTGAAGGTGCTGATGTCGTGCTCGTCGCAGAAGGCTATGCCCTCGGCGAAGCACTCCTCGGCCTCGGCGAACCGCCGCCCGGCGCAGTAGGTGCTGTGCTGGTTGGCGAAAGCCCGGCCCGCCTGCTCGGGCAGCCCGCCCTCGATGGCGATGTCCAGCGCACGGCGCATGGGCGTGGCCCAGTCCCCGCCGAGTGTGTAGGTGGAGCACGCTTCGGTGTTGAGCGCGTCGCTCAGCACCGTGGGCACTCCGAGCGAGGTGGCAATGGCCTGCGCGCGCCGCGCCAGCGCGATGGCCGCGGCGTGCTGGCAGTCCGCCATCCGCTGGCCGGCCAGGTTCGCGTAGGCCCACGCGAGCTCGGGGGTCGGCCCCAGTGGCTCGAGGATCGCCACGGCACCGTCCGCGGCGGCGGCCGCGTCCTCACCCCGGCACAGCCGCCACATCGTGCGGGACAGATGGCGCAGGGTGTCACCCTCACGCAGCCGGTCACCGGCGCGGCGCCAGAGTGCGAGCGCCTGCTCGCGCGCATCTGCCGCATCCTGCCACCGGTCGAGCAGCGCGACTTCGAAGGCCAGCCCGTCCAGCAGGGCCGCGGCCGTCCCGGGATCCGCGTCCCCGGCGGAGCGCAGCGCCCGTTCGAACTGAACCGCCGCCTCACGGTGGGAGGACAGTTCCGCTGCCCGCCGGGCGGCAGCGGAGGAGTGCCGGAAGACCGCCGGGCCGTCGCCAGCCCCCTCGGCGTGGAAAGCCAGCCGGGCGTCGTCGTCACAGCCGTCCGCGGTGAGTGCGGCGAGGATGCCAGCGTGGATGCTGGTGCGCCGGTGCGGCGCGATCGCCTGCGCCACCGCCATCCGCGCGATCTCGTGGTGGAACCGCAGCCAGTCCCCGTCCGCGGTGAGCAGCCCCGAGGTGAGGACCTCGTCCAGGGCCGGGGGCGGGCAGGCCGTCACGGACTCGACCAGCCGCAGCCCGGCGCGGGCGCCGACCAGCGCGGCGACATCGAGCACCTGCCGGGCGTCGCCGCTCAGCCGGGCCGTCCGGGCCAGCACCGCGTCGCGGGCGGCCGCCGGGAGTTCGCGCATCCCGGACTGGATCACCTCGGTGACATAGAACGGGTTGCCGCCGGTCAGCCGGTACAGCTCCGCCGCGTCCAGGCCGCTCGGCGCGGCCAGCCGCCGCACCGCGGCCGCGGACAGCGGGGTGAGCCCGATCCGCCGCGCGGGTCGCTGGCGGGACAGCTCACCCAGCGCGGCCCGCAGCGGGTCGCTGGCGGGCAGCTGCTCGTCCCGGTAGGTGACGATGAGCAGCACCGGCGCGTTCCTGATCCGCCGGGCCAGGAAGCGCAGCAGGTCGAGGGTGGCCTCGTCGGCCCAGTGGATGTCCTCCACCACCAGCACCCTGAGCCCGCCCGGCTCGCTGACCTGCCGCAGCAGCGCGCCGAACAGCTCTTCGCGGGGAGCGCCGGCCCGGCTCAGCGCCAGCAGGTCCCCGCCCAGCTCGGCGGCGAGGTCGAAGAGCGGTCCCAGCGGCCGCGGGGTGAACAGGCCGTCGCACGCCCCCCAGCTCCACACCGCGTCCGGCAGGTCCTGCTCAAGCCGTTCCACCAGCGCCGACTTGCCGACGCCCGCCTCCCCGGCCAGCAGGACGAGCCGTCCCTCGCCCTGGCGTGCCTCCTGCGCGCAGGCGGTCAGCGACGCCAGCGCAGGCCCCCGTTCCAGCAACTGCATGGCACCAGTGTCAGGTGCCCCCGCACGGCTTGCCAACCCCGCCGGCGCTGCGTCCCGGCCCGGTCACGGCCGGTGCTGCCAGGCGGCGGGAATCCCGGGCCGGGCGGCGGTGCGTGACCACCCCATAACTTGTCACATATGACAGTTCGGCTTAAGGTGTCATATGTGACGGAAACTCGCATCCGCCCGGGCGGCCGCACGGTCCCGGGCCGCCCGGCCCCGCTCCGCACAGTAGTCCTGTCCTGCCTGGCCATCCTGAGCGTCGCCACCGCCGTCATCCACTTCGCCACGGCGGGCCAGCATTTCCGGCAGTACTGGCTGTTCGGCGTGTTCATGCTGGCAGCGGCCTGGCTGCAGCTGCTGTGGGCGGTGCTGGCCACCCTGCGGCCGTCCCGCCCGCTGCTGTGGGCCGGGGCGGCCCTCGATGCTGGTGTGGTGACGGTGTATGTGGTCACCCGGACGGCCGGGGACCTCGTCGGCCCCAGCCCGCGCGCGGCCGAGCCGGTGGGATTCGGGGGCCTGCTGTGCACGGTGCTCGAGGTGATCGTCGTCGCCGGCTGCGCCTGGCTGCTGATCGCCCGGGCGGACCGGCCCGTGCGGCTGGCCCCGCGCGCCGCACCGGTGATCACCGGCGGGGTGACCGCGGCCCTGCTGAGCGCCGCGCTCGTCGCGGGCGGCCCGGAGATGGTGATGAACATGAGCGGCCCGGCCGCGGCGCCGGGCGGTGACTCCCGCCGGAGCGCCCGTCGTCCACTACGTGAACCCGCGTTTCTACCGGCAGACCCTGCTGGGCGGTTCCGTGCTCGACACGGCGCAGCCGCAGTCCCTGGTGTACGCGAACACGCCCAGCGGCCCGGTGCTGGCCGCTGTCATGTACATCACCGCACCCGGCGGGGCCACCCCGCAGCCGGGCGGCTGCCTCACCCAGTGGCACGTGCACACGAACCTGTGCATGCGCGCCGGGCGCGGCGTGGTGGGGGCGCTGAACGCCGCCCATCCCAGCTGCCCGCCAGGGTCGGTCAACCGGCCGACACCCCCGATGATGCACATCTGGTTCATCCCGGTCCCCGGCGGCCCGACCGCGATCGACGCCACCGATGCCCAGATCGTCCATGCGGCCGAGCAGGCCGCCGCCAGCCCCGGTTCCTGAGGCAGCGACGGAACGATCACCCAGTCAGGATGATGCCGGCCGGCCCGGAGTGCGCTGGACTGCCCGGAGAGCTGACCTGCGCCAGAAAGCGCTCCATCACGACCGGGGGATGCCATGACTGCTGAGACACCCGTCCTCGACACGCTCGCCGACATCAACGTCGCCGCCGTCGAGCACAACTCGCTCCCATCACGCGAGATGATGCTGGCCAGGATCGCCGCCCTCATCGCGGTGGACGCGCCGCCCGCCTCCTACCTCGCCCACGCGGGCGCCGTCGCGGACAGCGGCATCACTCCCGACGACATCCAGGCGATCATGATCGCCATCGCCCCGGTCGTCGGCACGGCCCGGGTCGTCTCCGCCGGCGGCAGCATCCTGCGGGCCCTGGGCTTCGAGATCAGGGTCGCCGAGTCCGAAGTGGCGTAAAGCTCCGGCCGGCAGGCCCGCAGCGGCCCCCTGACGGCGCCCGCCGTCAGGGGGACAAGCCCGGGCAGCCTGCCGCGGCTGGCTCCCGATCAGCGCGGGACCGCGCCGAAGCCGATCTCGTTTCCGTCGGGGTCCGTGTAAGTGGTCTTGCGGACGCCGTTCGGGTACGTCTCCTGCTTTGCCGGCTCCAGGCCCCGCCCGGCTATTTCGGCCACCAGGGTGTCGAGGTCATCGACGATGACCGTGTGCACGGCGTGGCCGGCATGCTCCGGCCGCTGGACGATGTATACAGCCCGGTGCTCGGCCAGCTCCCACACCGCCTCCGTCTCATGGGGGAACATCGATGGCGCGGAGCCGAGCAGCTTCTCGTACCAGGCCAGCGCCGCGGGGTAGTCGCTGACTGATATCCCTGCGAAGAGGTAGACGGCCATGACCGCCAGGCTAGGGGACTCACCGCTACCTGAGCTGGCGGCGGCTCAGCGCGGGATCAGGCTCTGCAGCCACGCGAACGCCGCGGGGCGATTGTTCTCCTCGACGTTGGTGTGGCCCTCGTGCTCGGGGAAATAGGCGGTGACGTGCGGCAGCTGCCCGGCCAGCCAGCGGGAGTGGGCCGGCGGGCAGCGCGTGTCGGCCAGGCCGTGCCACAGCCTGACCGGTGCCGTGACGGCCGCCGGCTCGAAGCCCCATGGGCTGAGGAAGGCGCTCCAGTCGTCCCACCAGCCGTCATCACCGGTGGTCCAGCCTTCCCGCTGGAGCAGGGCCAGATACTCGGCAGTGGCCTGGTCGTGCGCGGCGTCCTTGCCTGCCTGCTCGCCCCAGCTCGCCAGCCAGCCTGCCGCGGTGGAGAGCCGGCCGTGCATCTCTGCCGCGTCCATGCGGAACTTCTCCCGCGCGGCCTGCCGGTTCGCGAAGAAGCTGCGGGCCTCCTCCCGGTAGGAGTCGTCCATCCCGTCCAGGAAGTCCAGCCCGGGAGAGCCGTACGGCCCGAGCGGGGCGAACAGGCAAACGGCCACGGCCACCTCGGGCATCAGGGCCGCCGTCGCGAGGGCGAAAGGCCCGCCCCCGGAGAACCCCCACACCGCTGCGCGGGTGATGCCCAGCTCGCGGAGAATCGCCCGGGCGTCGTCCGCGCAGTCGGCGACCACCCGGCCGGGCACCGGCGTTGACCCGCCGTAGGCGGGCCGGTCATAACTGATGAGCCGCAGCCCGTGTCTGGCTGCTGCCCGGGCAGCGGGCGGGAACAGATGCCGGGATCCGCTTGGGCTGTGCACGAGAACCGGGAAGCCAGCTGCGGCGCCAGTGTCTTCGGCGGTCAGCACCCGTCCGCCGGCAGTGACCGTCAGGGGCTGGGGATACATGGCCGCAAGCTACCGCCCCGGCCGCCCGGCCGCGTGCCCGGCGTGCAGGCAGCTGAGGCCAGCGCCGCGGGGCCGGCTCACGGCCTGGCGTGAGCCGGCCCCGGGCTGCGGTCATGGGGTGGGCGGTGAGGGGGCGAAGGGCTGGACGTCGCCGCGGCAGTGCGTGGTCTTCGGCGCCGGGGCCTGCGGGCGCATCAGGTAGCCGAAGACCGCGCTGTCGACACAGGCGGACGTCCCCGCAGCCTCGTGGCCCCAGCTGTCGCTGGAGACCAGGCGGCTGTTGGGCAGCAGCCGTGCGACTTTCACGGCGCTGGTGTAGCTGGTGGCGGGATCCCACCAGTTGCCGACCACCAGAATGGGTGCGGCCGTGCGATGGCTGAACGGGCCCCGGTAGACGTCCTCGTCCTGCGCGGTCCAGGTGTTCCGCGCGCACTGGACCGTGAACCAGGCAAAGTACGCCCCGAAGTACCTGGCCCGGCGGTCGGCGGCAGCGGCGGCCGCAGGCCATGAGGCGGCGTCCGCGGCGTGCAGGCCGTCAGTGCACAGCGTCCCGGACTGGGCTTCGAGCTGGTTGTCGTAGCCCTGACCCGGCCGCACCACCGGGTGGCGGCTCAGGAAACGCCGGACCACAGCTGCGCGGCCGGGGCCACCCCCGCCGGCCGCGGTGAGCCGCGCCAGGTCGGTCAGGTCGGCGAAGAGGCCCCGGTATCCGTCGGGCTGGTGCGGCCACTGCCAGGTGTCAGCGATCAGGTTCGCGTAGGTGAAGGTGGTCGCCCTGGTCCCGGGGGCGGCGAGGTGCAGCGGGCGCACCCGGAGCCGGCGGGCCAGCCGGCCGAACCGGGCCGGGGTGTCCGCGGTGGCGAAGGAGCACCGGGACCGGCCGGCCCGCTGGCAGAGTTCCAGCAGCTCGTGCAGCGCGCGGTAGCTGGCGGCAGCGGAGCCGATCCGGTCGAAGACCGGCACCCCCGCCGTGCCGGGGGTGCCGGCGAGTGCCTGCGGGTCGATGATGCCGTCGATCGCCACCGCCCGGACCCGGCCGGGGAACATGTTCGCGTAGACCAGCCCGAGGTAGCAGCCATAGGACTCGCCGAAGAACGTCAGCTTGCGGTCGCCAACGGCGCGCCGCAGGACATCCAGGTCGAGCGCGTCCTCCGTGGTGGACATCTCCGGCGCGACCGGCCGGGCCGTGGTGGAGCAGGCCCGGCCGAGCGCCCGGGCGGCGCGGATCCAGGAACGCTGCTGGGCCGGCGTGACGGGGAAGCCGGAGCGGATGGTGGTGAGCGGGGCCTCGGCACGGGTCTGCTCCGGCTTGGTGGCGAAGCACCTGATCTGCGTGCTGCCGGCCGCTCCGCGCGGGTCGACCCCGACGATGTCGAACCGGTCGAGGATGGCCCTGGGCAGGGCCTGCGGTACCAGCGCGGCAAAGTCCCTGCCACGAAGGCCGCAGGCGCGATGAGGCGCGCGTCGCGCCAGCGGGGACCGTGCCCGTGCTGTGTCCGGGCCCGCTCGCTCGCACCGGCGCGGTGTGGGGCTGTTGTCATGCCGACCACCGTTCCGCACCGGCTCCGCCCGGTCACGGGGGGCCGCCGGACAGTCAGGGGTGTGGCCTGCCACACCCCCGGTCAGCGGGGGCGGGTGCCGGAGGAGCGCGCTCAGGCCCTGAGGTAGGCCAGAACCGCGAGCACCCGCCGGTGCTGGGCGTCGTCGGGCGGCAGGCCGAGCTTGGCGAAGATGTTGCCGATGTGCTTCTCCACCGCGCTGCCGGAGAGCACCAGCCGCTGGGCGATGGCGGCGTTGGAATGACCCTCGGCCATCAGTGCGAGGAGCTCCCGTTCACGGGCGGTCAGCGCCCCCAGGGCGCTGTCCCGGCGTCGCCCGGCCAGCAGCTGGGCGACGACCTGGGGGTCGAGCACCGTCGCGCCGCGGGCGACCCGGTCCAGGGCGTCCAGGAACTCCTCAACCTTGGCGACCCGGTCCTTCAGCAGATAGCCGACCGCGCCGGCGCCGTCCGCGAGCAGATCGGCGGCGTAGGTCGCCTCCACATACTGGCTGAGCACCAGCATGGGGGCGCGCGGCAGGTGAGAGCGGGCGGTGATCGCCGCGCGCAGGCCCTCGTCCGTGTGCGTCGGCGGCATCCGTACGTCGACGACCGACACATCCGGGCGGTGCATGAGCACCGCGTCCACCAGGGCGGGGCCGTCACCGACCGCGGCCACCACCTGGTGACCGTCCTCGGCGAGCAGGCGGACCAGGCCCTCGCGGAGCAGTACCGCGTCGTCGGCCACGACGATCCGCAGCGGTCCGCGGGCTGTCCGTTCCGGCGCTGGCCCGGGCGCCGCGTCGCCTGGGGTCAGCAGCACGGCAGCTCCGCGGTGATCGTCGTCGGCCCGCCGTCCGGGCTGGCGACCCGCAGCCTGCCGCCGGCCGCGTGCAGCCGGTCGTCCAGCCCCCGCAGCCCGTGTCCCTTGCCGAGAGCCGCGCCGCCCACTCCGTCGTCCGTCACCCAGACCCGCAGGGTTGCCTCCCGGTGGCGCAGCCCGACCGCACAGCGGCGGGCGCGGCTGTGCTTGGCCACGTTGGTCAGGGCCTCGGCGATCACGAAATACGCGGCCGTCTCGACGGCGGCGTCCAGGCGGCGGTGCAGCGGTCGGCATCCAGTTCGGCGGGCACGGTGCAGCGCGCGGCAAGGGCGGTGAGCGCCTCGTGCAGGCCGCGGTCGACGAGGATCGGCGGGGCGATGCCGCGCGACAGGGCGCGCAGCTCGTCCAGTGCCTCCTGGGTCTGGGCGATCGCGTCGGTGAGGGCCTGCCGGGCAGCCTCCGGCCTGCTATCGAGGTGGTGCTGGGCGCGGCCCAGTTCCATCGCCAGGCGGACCAGCCGCTGCTGGGGTTCGTCGTGGATGTCGCGTTCGAGCCGGCGCAGCGCGGCCGCCTCAGCTGTCATAGCGGCGACGGTCTGCGCGCGGGCGGTGTCCCGCTCCTGCTCCAGCCCGCTGATCCGGCGGTGCAGCGCGGACGAGTCAGACAGCAGCGCCTGCCCCAGCCCGGTCTGGGCGGCGACGCACGCCCAGGCCACCAGCGGGAGAGTGGACAGCACCAGCAGGCCGAGCGCGGTCCCGAAGGCGAGCCGATCAGCCGGCGACGTCAGCCCCAGGCTTACGGCGATGTGGGACTGCGCGCTGCCCGCGTGCAGGGTCATGGGCCGCAGCGACGCGGAGGGCATCTGCGGGGCGCGCAGGGCAGACGTGGCGGCGCCGAGGCC
>JBLMWU010000311.1:0-39336 GCA_050257395.1 Gemmatimonadota bacterium
CGGCCGCGGTGACGACCAGCGGCCGGGCTGACCGGCCGCGCAGCACCGGCACCGCGTGGGTGGCGGTGCGGAACGCGGTCTTGGCCACGCCGATGACCGGCACGCCGAACTCCTCGTGCGCGTGCGCGCCGAGCCCCGGGCGCCCGGCCGGGTCCAGGTCCGCGTAGCCGTCCACGACCAGCAGCGCCAGCTCGCCCAGGCCGGCCAGCACGGCCCGCAAGGCGGGCAGCTCCCGCAGGTAGAACTCGCCGGGCCGGTAGGGCGCCACCTCGGCCAGCAGCGCGGTTCGTTCACTCACGATCTCGCCGAAACCGGGACCGGCGGCCAGCACGGCGGCCGCGCGGGCACCACCGGAGCGCAGGTAGTGCACGTCAGCCGCGGCGAACGCGCCGGTCACGGCGCGGCCAGCGACCCGGCGCCCTCGGCCAGGCCGCCGGCGTAGAAGCCGCGGGCGGTGCCGACCACCTCGGTGAGCGGCGGCCACCACGGGCCGTGCGGCAGTTCCCGCAGCGCCTGCCGGATCCTGGCCGCATCCTCCGGCCCGCCGGTGGCCACCACGGCGCTGACCCGGCGGGGCCGCGCGGCCCGCAGCGGGCCGAGGTGGAAACCGGGCCCGGCCGCGGGGTCCTCCCCGCCGCCGTCCCCGGCGGCGACCAGGTAGTAGTCGGGCAGCTCGAACCGGCGGTCCCGCCACGCGGCGAGTGTCCCGGCGGCCTGCTGCTCGAACGCGGCCACGCCCGCCGGGCCCTGCGTCACGTCCCACATGGCCTGCCACGCGGCGGCCAGGCCGGCCAGCGGGTCGGCGGCCACCAGCACGAACGGGGACATCCGCCGGGCCGCCTCGGCCAGCGACCGGGCCGCGGCGTCCAGGCTGCCGGCCGCGTCCCCGGCCGGCCGGATCACCGACACGTTCGGGGAGCGCCCCAGCTCGGTCAGCAGCTGGCCGGGCAGCTCGCCAACCAGGCAGACCACCGTGGAAGACTCGCGCCGCACCGGCCCGATCATAGGCGCGGCCCGCGCGGGACGCGACCACCGGCCCGGCCGGCCGGGACCACCGGTCGGCACCGGGCCCGGCGGCCGCCGTCAGGATGGAAGTACAAGTGGCCGGATGGGGGGATGCGCGATGGCATGCGGACGCGCACGGATCATGGCCGCCGCCGGCCTGGCGGCCGGCGCGGCGGCGCTCAGTTACCCGCTGCTGCTGCGGAAGAAGTGCCTGACCTGGGGGGCGACGCCGGACGAGGTGAGCCGCCCGCTGCCCGGGGACGAGCTGATGCCGGACCCGGACGTCGTCGCGACCCGGGCGATCTCGATCGCCGCGCCGCCGTCGGCGGTGTGGCCGTGGCTGGTGCAGATGGGCAGCGGCCGCGGCGGCGCCTACACCTATGACTGGATCGAGAACCTGCTCGGCCTGGCCATGCACAGCGCGGACGAGGTGCTGCCGCAGTTCCAGGACCTCAAGGTGGGCGACGAGCTGGAGCTCGGGCCTGGCCGGCCGATGATGCGGGTGGAGGTGCTCGAGCCCGAGCGCACGCTGACCGTCCGGTTCACGGACGGGACCTGGGTGTGGATCTTCTCCCTCGCACCCGAAGCGGAGGGCACCCGGCTGATCAGCCGCAACCGGATCGCCACGCCGGGCGCCGGGCCGCTGGTCCGGCTGTTCAACCTGTACCTCATGGAGCCCGGCAGCCTGGTGATGGAAGTCAGGATGCTGAACGGGATCCGGGAGCGGGCCGAGCGGCTCGCCCGCGAGCGCTCCCAGGCGGAGGCCAGCCAGGTGGGAGCGGGGAAGGCCGCCAGCACCTGACACACGTTTTCTGTGCGAGGCCACAGTGCGCAGCGTGACGGCTGGCGCGTACAGTCCTGCTGTACCGGAGGCTCCGGCACCTACGACACCCATCGAGGCACGATGACCGCGACCCGCCGCATGCTCTCGTCCCTTCGCCCGACCGCCCGCATCCTCACCGGGTCCACGTATGTCCTGCTCGGCTTTGACGCCCTGCGGGCGCCGGGCGGGCGGGTCGATCAGGCCGGCCCGGTGCTGGCCGCGATGCGCAAGGTGGTTCCGCTGCCCGAGGATGACGAGCTGGTGGTGCGGGGCAACGCCGCCGTCATGGTGGCCGGCGGAACGCTGCTCGCGCTGGGCATCGCCCCGCGCCTGTCGGCCCTGGTCCTGGCCGGCTCGCTGGTTCCGACGACGCTGGCCGGGCACTCGTACTGGACGGTCGACGACCCGGCAGCCCGCAAGATGCAGCGGATCCAGTTCCACAAGAACCTCGCCATGATCGGCGGCCTCCTGTTCGCCGCCCTCGACGAGCCGTAGGACCGGCCCGCGCTGAGTCAGCCGCCCGGGGGGAAGAAGCGGTCGATGAACTCGTTGCGGAACTTGCCCGCCGGGTCGTACTCGCGCAGCAGCCCCCCGAAGTCTTCCCAGCGCTCGTACTGGCTGCGGACCTGATCCGCCGGCATGGTCAGCAGCTTGCCCCAGTGCGGCCGGGCGCCGAGCGGGGCCAGTTCGGCCTCGACCGCCACGATCACCGGCCCCACCGCGACCGGGTCGCGGATCCAGGTGAAGTGCAGGGCCACGGTGTCGCGCTGGTAGCTGGGGCTGAGCCACAGGTCGTCCGGGGCGACGGTGCGGATCTCGGAGATCTGCAGCACCGCCGCGAGCCGGTGGCGGAGGCTGGCGATCGCCGCCAGGGCGGGCCGGGCCGCGTGCCGGGGCAGCAGGTATTCGGACTGCAGCTCCTCGCCGGCGCTGGGCCGGAAACCCGCCCGGAAATGCGGCAGCCGCTCGTGCCACGGGCCGGGCACGCCCATCTGCCCGGTGCAGTTGGCCGGGTCCATGCCGGGCACCGGGTGGCGGGGGCCGGTGGCGAGGCGGGCGCCGTGCCAGTGCAGGGGAGCGGGGGTATCGCCGATGTCGAGTGTGCGGTGCTTGCGCCAGACCTGGCTGTGCCGGGGGCCTTGCCAGTCGGTGAACACGCTCACGCTGTAGGCGCTGGCGAAGATCTCCTCGAAGCGCTCGGCCAGTTCCCCGGCTGGCAGCCCTTCGTACACGTGCTGGCGCACCTCGAAGGCCGGGACCAGGTCGAGCGTCAGGGTGGCGGCGATGCCGAGCGAGCCGAGTCCCACCACCGCGCCGCGGAACCGGTCGCCGTCGGTGTCCCGGCGCAGCGTCACCAGGTCGCCCCCGGCGGTGACCAGCTCCAGCGCGGACACGAAGGTGGCCAGGTTGCCGTTGGCGTCGCCGGAGCCGTGCGTCGCGGTGGCGCACGCGCCCGCCACCGTGATGTGCGGCAGCGAGCTCATGTTGGGCAGCGCGTAGCCGGCCGCGTGCAGGTGGCCGGCCAGCTCGCCGTAGCGGACGCCCGCACCCACCGTGACCGACGCCCGCTCGTGGTCGATGTCCATGACCGCGGGCAGGCCCGCGGTGGCGACCAGGGCGCCGTCGGTGTCGGCGATCCGGTTGAACGAGTGCCCGCTGCCGAGCGCGCGGATCCGGCGGCTGCTGGCGACCAGCGCCTGCAGGACCGGCACCGAGTGGGGCCGGTGCACCTCGGTCGCGCCGAACACCACGTTGCCGGCCCAGTTGGCCAGCGGCGCCGGTATCTCAGCCACCGCCGGGCTCCGCGGGGGCCGGGGCGGTGGTGTGCCAGACCTCCCGGACCAGCACCTGCAGCGCGCCCGCGGCAGGGATGGCGAGCAGGGCCGCCACGAAGGCGCCGAAGATGCCGCCGATCCACGAGCCGACCGACGCGCCGACCAGGATGGAGATCAGCACCAGCAGCGGATCCACCCGCACCGTCCTGCTCATCACGATCGGGTTCAGCACGTGGTTCTCGATCTGCGTGTACACGAGGAACACCACCAGGGTGATGATGCCCGCGGCAAGCGAATGGCCGACCGCGAACAGCACCGTGGGGATGCCCGCCAGCGCGCCGCCGATCATCGGCAGAAAGTCCACCAGCGCCACCCACAGTGCCCACAGGAACGAGAACGGGACCCCCAGCGCGAACAGGGTCACGAACACGACCACGCCCGCCAGGACGGAGGTGAGGAAGTTGCCGAGCATGTACCCCGTCACCGACCGGTTCACCTCGCTGGCGAGCCGGGTATACCGCGCTGCCCGCTCCGGCGCCATCATGCCGAGCAGGCCGCGCCGGAGCCGGGGCCCTTCCGCCAGCAGCAGCAGCACCAGAATGAAGATCGTCAACAGCGACACGACCAGGGTGAGCGCGCCCTTGCCGAGGCTGAGGGCGGGCTTGGCGAGCCCCTGGCCGAGGCTGATCAGCTTGGGGGCGTTCTTGGTCACCCAGGTCTGGATGTGGTACTTGGCGACCAGGTGGCCGAGCCAGCCCCGGCCGTGCTCGATCGAGTTGACGTAGCCCGGCAGCGACTGCGCCAGGTGGGTGATGCCGTTGGCCAGCGGGTAGCCGAACGCGAGCGCCAGCCCGGCGAAGACGACCACGCCCCACACGACGACCACGGCGACGGCAAGGCCGCGCCTGCGGATCTTCCACCGCTGCAGGAAGACCACCAGCGGGTTCAGCAGCGCGGCGAGGAACGCCGCCACCAGGACGAGCAGGAACACGTCCCGCAGGCGGTAGATGAGCTTGCCGGCCAGGTAGAACAAGACCACCACCACGGCGACGGTGAGGATCGTCCGCAGCGGCACGCCCCGCGCCTCGGCGGCCTGCCAGAGGCGGTCCCGCCGGGTGGTCGCGGGCGGTGGTTCGCCGTTCACCCGACAATCATGACAGCGCGGGCGGTCCCCGGTGGCGGCACCCGGCGTGTCGCGCGGGCGGGCGGCGGCGCGGGGCCCGGCCGTCAGTGCGCCGCGAACCAGTCCCTGAGCAGCTGCCCGGGTCCTTCCAGGCCGGTGCCGGGGCAGGACCAGGCGCCGTCGAGGACGGACACGCTGGCCAGTCCGCCGCCGCCGTTGAGCGCCCCGCCGAAGGTCCACGCGGTCAGGCCGATGCCCCGGGCCGCCAGGTAGCCCAGGTACTGCGGCAGGGCGGTGGGGGCGTCCTGCCAGCAGTAGCCCTGCTCGTAGTTGGTGAACTCGCCGTTGACCACCGGGATGTGCAGGCCGGCGAGGTAGCCGAAGTCGCGGTACCAGGCCGCCGGGTCGTGCGGGCCGGCCGGGTGGTGGAAGGAGTAGATCACCGTGCCGCCGGACAGCAGGTGGCCGGGCACCCCGTCCAGGGTGCTGGCGCCGGCGAGCCCGTCCGCCCACACCTCGTTGGCCGCTCCCTGGTCGCGGATGAAGCTCAGCACGGTCTGCATGCCGAGGTAGGCCACGCCCCGGTAGGTGCCGCCGTCGCGCCACAGTGCCCAGCCCGCGGGGGTGTCGGGCACCCGCGGCTCGTTGAACAGGTCGAACACCACGTCCGGGTTGTTGCTGTAGTCAGCGGTGATCAGCTGCCAGAAATCAAGGGTCTGCTGGGTCGGCAGCCGCTCGTTCGCGGTCCAGCCGGGCACCGGCTCGGTCTGCGGGTTGATGACGACCGTGAGCCCGGCGCGCAGGCCGTCGCCGATGGCCGCCCGGACGTAGTCCCGGTATCCGCTGTCGGTGTCGAACCGGTCCTGCTGCACCTGGAGACGCACCACGTTCGAGTACCAGTAGTCCCTGATGGCTCTGATCTGCGCGTCGAGGTCGGCCAGCGGCCTGCCCCACTGGGTGCCCGACAGGGTGATCCCGAGCGGCACCTGCTGGCTGCCGGGCCATGCCGCGGTGGCGGCCGACGCGGGCGCGCGTTGCGCCGCCAGGCCCAGTAACGACCCGATGACCAGCGGAAAGAGGGCAAGAAGGCGGCTCATGCGGCCGTTCTACTACGCCCGCCGGCCCGCTGTGGCGCGGACCGGCTTGTGCCCCGGTTCCGCCCGCATGCCCGGGAACGCCCCGGCTGGGGCGGAAAGAAGTAGCGCCGGGCTCCGGCACCTGCCGGTGCCCGGAGCCCGGCGTCACCCGGCTCTGAGATAAGCGCCGCGGGCCCCTGATGTGTTACCTGCGGGTCATGGTGCCGTGACCCGCGGGTGGTGGCGGCGGGTCAGGCAGGAGCGGATGGGACCGGCGGGCGGCCGGCCCATATGCTGCTGAACGTGAGCGTGACCCGTGGCGCGCTGGACCGGCAACCCTGATCGGACACAAGGAGAAAACGGATATGAGCATCCGGCTGGGCGACGAGGCCCCTAACTTCACCGCCGAGACCACCGAGGGCACCATCGACTTCCACCAGTGGAAGGACGGCACGTGGGCAGTCCTGTTCAGCCACCCGGCCGACTTCACCCCGGTCTGCACCACTGAGCTGGGGCGCACCGCGACCCTCAAGTCCGAGTTCGAGAAGCGCAACGCGAAGGTCATCGCGGTGTCGGTGGACCCGGTCGAGAGCCACAACGGCTGGGCGCCTGACATCGCCGAGGTCGGCGGCACGGACCTCAACTTCCCGATCATCGCCGACTCGGACCGCAAGGTTTCCCAGCTCTACGACATGATCCACCCGGGTGAGGGCGACACCTCCACGGTGCGGTCGGTGTTCATCATCGACCCGAAGAACAAGGTCCGGCTCACCCTGACCTACCCGAAGTCGGTCGGCCGCAACTTCGCCGAGATCCTCCGGGTGATCGACGCGCTGCAGCTGACCGACCGGGCGCCGGTGTCCACGCCGGTGGACTGGCAGCCGGGGGAGCGGATCATCGTGGCGCCGACCATCTCCACGGACGACGCGCGGCAGAAGTTCGAGGACGTGGAGGAGGTCCGGCCGTACCTGCGCTGGGCCAAGCAGCCCTCCTGATCCAGCGGGCCGGGTGACCGGGCGGGCGGCGCTGCCGCCCGCCCGGCCGCGTTTTCAGGCGCTCGCCGCGGCCTTCAGATGGGCGCCGAAGAAGGCGATGATCCGGCGCCGCGCGTCCCCGGCGGATTCCTCGTGGTACCCCGTGCCGGGAACGAGCCGCCCGAACACGGCGAACATGAGCGGTGTCCTGCCGCCGGTGCTCTCGTGGTCGTTGAGGAAGGAATGCCCCGCTGGCGGGTACTCCCTGATGTCGTGCTCGACACCGGCCTCGGTCAGCACCTTCCCGAGCCGCCCGGCCGCGCCCCGCAGTGTGCGGTCCCGGCCGCCGTAGCTGCCGACGATCGGGCACGCCCGGCTGAGGAACTCTGCGGAGTAGGCCGACTTCGGGGCGGCGCCGTAGTTGACGCTGGCCGCGGAGTAGCCCGGATTCGGCGCGAGCAGCAGGGCGAGCCCGCCGCCCATGCAGAATCCGATCACCCCGATCGAGCCGGTGCAGTCCGGCCGGCCCGTCAGCCACGCCCTGGCCGCCTCGAGCTGGTCGAAGACCCGGCCGCTGCCGCTGCGGGCCTGGCGCATGGTCGAGACCATGCAGGAGACCGTGCCACGCCCGGCGAACAGGTCCGGCGCGACCGCCAGGTACCCCTCGCTGGCCAGCCAGCTGGCCTGGTTGCGCAGGTCCGTGGTCATGCCAAGGGCGTCGTGGATGACCACCACGCCGGGCCACGGGCCGTCACCGTCGGGGACGGCGAGATAGCCGGGGAGGTCGCCGTGGGGGGTGCTGATCGTGGTTGAGGCCGCCATCCCGGCAGCATGCCAGCCGGCCGCCTCCCGCGTCCGCTGACCCGGGCCGGTGTGGGCAGGTTTGGCGGGGTCAGCCCGCGGCTGCCCGTTCCAGCACGAAAACAGGGATCTGGCGGTCGGTCCGCTGCTGGTACTCGGCGTACGGCGGGTACGCGGCCACGGCGCGGTCCCACCACTCGGCCCGCTCGGCGCCGGTGACCTCGCGCGCCCGCATCAGCCACCTGCCGGAGCCGTCCTGCAGCTCCACCACCGGGTCCGCGCGCAGGTTGTAGTACCAGCTCGGGTGCGTGGGCGCACCGCCCTGGGACGCCACCGCGGCGTAGCGGCCGTCATGCTCCACCCGCATCACCGGGGTCTTGCGCAGCTTGCCGCTGCGCACGCCGCGGTTCGTCATGATCACCACGGGCAGCCCGGTGTCCCGCAGGGTCGTGCCCTGGGTGCCGCCGGAGCTCTCGTACAGCTCGACCTGCTCGCGGACCCACGCGGCCTTGCTCGGCTCGTACTCACCTTCCAGTGCCATGCCGTCCAGTGAACACCTGCCGCTGGCGCGGCGGGGCGGCGGGGGTGGCGGGCACCGGCAGCCGGATCACCCGCAGCCGGCCGCCGGCCTGGCCCGCAACCACGGTCAGCCGGCAGCGCCGCCCGGGGCGGGGGACCGGCACCGGCTGGTAGCCGTCCGGCTGCACCGCCGTGCCCATGGCCACCGACACCGTGATGTCACCCGGCCGGTCCCCGGCCCGCAGGCCCGCCCAGGCCATCCCGATCCCCGCGGCCAGCACGGCCAGCACGCCCGCCAGGCTGATCACGAGGCCGGTCACGCTTCCCTCCCGGTGCTAGGCGTGTCCTCCTGCCGCCGCTCACCGTGGCATGATTGGCCCTAACAAAACAGGGCCAATTGGGGGTTCGGTGGCTGTTTCCAAGATCAGTGGCGCGGCCCTGGCCGACCTCCTCGGCCGCTGGCCCGCCCGGGAGGGGCCGCTGTACCGGCTGCTGGCCGACCGGATCGCCACGCTGGCCGACAGCGGGGAGCTGCCGGCCGGCCTGCGGCTGCCGCCCGAACGTGAGCTGGCCGCCGCGCTGTCGGTCAGCCGCAACACCGCGGCCGCCGCCTACCAGCTGCTGCGGGACGAAGGGCTGGCCGAGACCCGGCAGGGTGCGGGCACCAGCATCGCGCCGCACCGGACCACGCCGGCCGCGGTGCACCGCGCCAACGGCTACTTCGCCGGGCTGCTCAGCTCCGCGCAGGTGGCGGTGGACCTGACCCTGTCGGCGGTCGACTGCGCGCCGCAGGTCGCCGCCGCGCTGGACGAGCCGGCCACGGTCCTCGGCGCCGCGCAGCGCCGCGCGATCACCGGGGCTACCGGCTACCACCCGCTCGGCCTGCCCGCGCTGCGGGACGCCGCCGCCAGCCACTTCACCACCCGGCACCAGCTGCCCACCACCGCCGGGCAGGTGCTGGTCACCACCGGCGGCCAGCAGGCCATCGACCTGCTCATGCGGGCAGTGGTGATCCCGGGTCAGCCGGTCGTGGTCGAGGACCCCACCTTCCCCGGCGCGCTCGACGCGCTGCACCGGGCCGGTGCCCGCCCCCTCGGGCTGCCCGCGGCGCACGGCACCGACGTGGACCGGCTGGCCCGGCTGCTCCGTACCCACCGGCCGGCCCTCGTCTACCTGATCCCCACCCACCACAACCCCACCGGCCGGGTCATGCCGCTGGCGCAGCGCCGCCAGCTCGCCGGCCTCGCGGCGGAGCATCCGGCGACCCTGTTCGTGGACGACCTGACCCTGGCCGAACTCAGCCTGGCCCGGCCGGGCCAGGCCGCGGGGGCGGAAGCCGGCCCGCCGCCGCTGGCGGCGCTGGCGCCGGGGCTGCCGAACATCGTCACCGTCGGCTCGCTGTCCAAGATCTACTGGGGCGGCCTGCGGACCGGCTGGATCCGCGCGGCCCCGCCGCTGATCAGCCGGCTGGCCGCGGCCAAGGCCGCGTCGGACCTGGGCAGCAACGCCTACGGGCAGGCGGTCGCCGCCGCCCTGCTGGCGGGCTGGCACGACGCGATCGTGGCCTGGCGGGCCGGTCAGCTGCGCACCCGCCGGGACACCCTGCATGCGGCGCTGCGCGCGCAGCTGCCGGGCTGGTCATGGACGCTGCCCCCGGGCGGCCTGACCCTGTGGGTGCGGCTCCCGGACGGCGCGGACAGCGGGGTGCTGGCCCAGGCCGCGCTGCGGCTGGGGGTGGGAGTGATCCCCGGCCGGCTGCTCAGCGCGGCCGACGCCGGCCGGGACTGGGTGCGCATCGCCTACACCCAGCCGCCTGCCCAGCTGCGCGCGGCCGTGCCGCTGCTGGCGCAGGCCTGGCGCAGCGCCCGCCCCCAGGTTGCGGCCGCCCGCCGGCAGGCGGGCTGACCGGCCGCCCCCGGCCGCTGGCGCCGCCAGCGGCCGGGGTCAGCGGGTGGGGCCGGCGGCTGGGGTCAGCTGGGGATGCGGCGGACGCGGCGGCGGCCCTCGAACCGGCCCAGGCCGCCGGCCACGCCGACCAGGCAGGCGACCCCCACCGCGAACACCAGCCACAGGGAGCTGACGGCGCGCGGCTGGTTCGACGCCCGGATCTGCTGCGCCACCGTCCTGCTGTTGTGGCTGGGGTGCACCACCGGGAAGCTCAGCGGTACCGTGCTGCCGGGCAGCGCGCCCAGCCCGCCCCGGACCAGCCAGGCCGGGACCCCGAGGGAGGACAGCACGCCGGCGCTGGGGGAGCCGGCCAGCCCGATGGCCGAGGTGCTGGCCTGGGAGTGCTGCTGGGAGCCGCCGGTCTTGCTGTGGCTGCTGGAGCCGCCCGAGCTGGTGCCGCCCGAGCCGCTGCTGCCGGTGCTCCCGCTGCCGCTGCTGCCGCCGCTGCTGCCGGAGCTGCCGGTGACCGACCCCACGGTGCTGCCCACCGTGGAGCCGGCGGAGCCGGCCGTGCTCGCCACCGGGCTCGGCAGCAGGCTGGCCACCGGGGAGGGCAGGATGCTGCCTGGCGAGGACACCGTCTGGCAGACGCCGCCGACCAGCTGGCCGACGAGCCCGCCGGACGTCGTGCAGCTGCCCGTGCTGCTGGCGCCGGACGCCAGCGCCGTGCCGGCCCCGACCAGGCCGATGACGACCACCGCAGGCGAGATGGCTGCAATTCGCCAGCCCCACCGATGCCTTGCCATGAAAGCCACCGCCAGACTTGCTACTGCCAGGTAACCAGGACTCGCCTATCCTAATTCGCTGTTAACGAAATGGCGAGCCCGTATCAGTTTCGTTACGGCCTGTTGCGAACAGGCGCAAGATCTGCACGGACCGTGTCCGGGCAGCCCAGGGGGTTACAGCGCGTATCCGGGCCGGGCCGCGGGGCCCGGCTGGCCGGGCCGGCGCGGCCGCCCGGCGGGACCGCAAACGGCCCGCAGCCGGGCGCGGCGGCCCGCGTTCCCCGCCGGATTCGGTTTCATTCTGTGACGATGGCGGCCGCTGGCGGGCGCGATTCTTTATTGCGTTCCCGCGCATTTCCAGCCGCCGCCCGGCCCGCCGCCGCCCGCCCGGCCGGCTGGCTGGCGGCCGCTGCCGGGAGCCGCCCGGCCAGCCCCGGCGCAGGTCCCGGCGCCCGCCGGGCACCGGCCGGGATGGACCGCAATCAGCCGGGTACATGCGGGTAAGCGCCGATCTGCGCGGAGAAGGGAGGCGCCATGCCGGCCGCCTTGGTGCCTTTCTGGTATGAGCCGAAGAACAGCGACAAGACCACCAGCAGGCCTATCAGGATGAGCAGCCACAGCAGGCAGCCGGAGCGCCTGCGCCGCCGTCCGGGCGCTGGCCGGCCCGCGGGGCGGCTCAGCCAGTTAAGGAAGCGCCTGAGCATGGTCCCTCCAGCCCGGCCCGGCGGGCTGCCATTACCGGGCCATTGGCGCAATGCCCGGCGAAACGCCCCTGAAACACCCAGGACAGGAGTGGCATGATGGCGCGCCTCGCCCAGGGCCAGCGGCTGGCCGGCCGCCTGGTGGCAGTGGTGGCGGCCGTGGCCGCGGTCGCCGCCCTCCTCGTCGTGCTGTCGGCGGTGCACCTCCTGCCGCAGCTCCGGAACCCGTTCGCGGAGTCCACCACCGTCCGCAGCCAGCCGGCCCTGCTCAAGTCGATCACGGCCCTGAGCCGTTACGAGGCCGCCAGCGGGTCGTTCCAGGTGATCGTGGACCTGTCGAAGAAGACGGCGTTCCTGCCGTCCTTCATCGAGGGCAGCGACACCCTGTTCATCGGGGAGGGCACTGACATCGCCTTCGTCGACTTCTCCCGGCTGAACGGGAAGGCGATCCGGGTCTCGCGGGGGCGCACCGCGGTGACGGTGGCCCTCCCGGCCCCCCGGCTGGAGCCCGCCGTGCTCAGCGTCCGGCAGTCCTACGTCTACGCCCAGCAGCAGGGGCTGCTGAACCGGATCGGGAACTTCTTCTCCGGCAACCCGAACAGCCAGCAGCAGGTCTACATCCTGGCGCAGCAGAAGATCCAGGCCGCGGCGCGGCGCAGCCCGCTGCTGGCGCAGGCGCAGAAGAACACCCGCAGCATGCTGGCGGGCATGCTGCACTCCCTCGGCTTCAGCAAGGTCACGATCAGTTTCGGCGGCTAGCGGCACGCCCGGCGCGCAGCCGCCGCCCGGCGGTCAGCCCGCCGTGCCCCGCCGTTCCCATCGCGGTCAACCCCGGCCGTTAGGGTGAGCGTGCCACCGGCGATGAGGAGCCCCACGTGCACGGTGCCGACCCCGCGGCGGTGACGGCTGCGCCCCGGCCGCAGCCGCAGGCCCATCCGCAGCTCCGGCCGCGGCCGCGCGGCAGCGAGTACGCCGTCCTGCTGGGCCAGGTGCGCCAGGCCGGGCTGCTGGAGCGGCGCACCCGCTGGTACGCGTGGCGGATCGCGATCACCGGGGTGCTGCTGGCCGCCGGGTGGGCGGCCTTCGTGCTGGCCGGCGACTCCTGGTGGCAGCTGGCGGTGGCCGCGTACCTGGCGGTGATGTTCGGCCAGGCCGGCTTCATCGGCCACGACGCCGGGCACCGGCAGATCCTCGGCTCCCGGCGCGGCAACTACGTCCTGGGGCTGCTGCACGGCAACCTCGCCATCGGGCTCAGCTACGGCTGGTGGGTCAGCAAGCACAACCGCCATCACGCGCACCCCAACACCGAGGGCGCCGACCCGGACATCATGCTGAGCGCGGTGGCGTTCACCGCCGGCCAGGCCCGGCTGAGCAGGGGCGCCGCCCGGCTGCTGTACCGGTGGCAGGCCTGGCTGCTGTTCCCGATGCTGCTGCTGGAGGCGGTCAGCATCCACGCGGCCAGCATCCGGGCGCTCGCCACCCGCGCCACTCCCGGCCGGGCCTGGGAGGCCGTGCTGCTGGCCGGCCACCTCGCCGGCTACCTCGCGGTGGTCCTGCTGGTCCTGCCGCCGGTCAAGGCGGCCGCCTTCATCGCGGTGCAGCAGGGCCTGTTCGGCCTGTACCTGGGGTGCTCGTTCGCGCCCAACCACAAGGGGATGGCGATCCTCCCCGCCGGGGACCGGACCGGCTACCTGCACCGCCAGGTCCTGACCTCGCGCAACGTCCGCGGCGGCTGGCTGACCGAGCTGGCGCTGGGCGGCCTGAACCACCAGATCGAGCACCACCTGTTCCCGTCCATGCCCCGCCCCAACCTGCGCCGGTCGCAGGCGCTCACCGAGGCGTTCTGCCGGCAGCGGGGCATCCCGTACTGCCAGGACAGCCTCGCGGGCTCCTACGCCCAGGCGCTCCGCCACCTCGCCGCCGTCGGCCGGCTCACCCGCGCGGCGCCGGATCGGCGGCGGTGACCTCCGGCTCCGCACCCGCCCGGCCCGGTGCGGCACGGCGATGGCGGCAGCGGCGCCGCAGGAGCGCCGCCGGGCCTTTACAGTGTCATGCATGACGGGCGAGGTGGCGCCGCGGGACGGCGGTGCGGTGGCGCGCAGCGAGCTGCGCGCGTCCCACCAGGACCGCGACCGGGTCGTCGAGCTGCTGCGGGTGGCGGCGGGGGACGGCAGGCTGACCGCCGAGGAACTCGACGAGCGGCTGGAGGCCGCCCTGAGCGCCCGCACCTACGGCGAGCTCGCCGCGCTGACCAGGGACCTGCCGGAGGACGCCGCGCTCGAGGCGGGGCCGGTGGCGCCGCGCGAGCTGATGCGCATCGACTGCGGCAGCGGCAGCACCAAGCGGGACGGCCGGTGGCTGGTTCCCAAGCGGATGGAAGTCCGGCTGTCGAGCGGGTCCGTCACCCTCGACTTCACCCGGGCGGTGATCGCGGCGCCGGTGCTGGAGATCGACGCCGAGGTGAGGTCGGGCTCGCTGCGGCTGGTGACCAGGCCGGGCATCGTGGTCGAGACCGATGACGTGGCGATCCGCAGCGGCTCGGTGAAGGTCCGGGCGCCCTGGCCGGCGCAGACGCAGCCGGTGCTGCGGATCCACGTGTCCGGCAAGGTCGCCAGCGGCAGCATCACCGCCCGGCCGCCCCGGCCGCCCCGGCGCACCTTCTGGCAGTGGCTGCGGCGGGCGCCGCGCCCGCCTGCCCCGTACTCGCTGCCGGGCGCCTGAGACCCCGCTCAGCCGGTGGCGGAGCGCGCGGTCACAGGCTCGGCGGGCTGATGATCCACAGCACCCGGGCCGCCTGCCCGGTGTCGTTGACCACGCAGTGGGCCAGGGAGCTCCGGTACTCGATGCTGTCGCCGCTGCCCAGCTCGTGCTCCTCGTCCTCCAGGGTCAGCCGGACCGAGCCATCCAGCACCAGCAGCAGCTCCTGTGAGTCGCCGTGGCTGTGGGTGCGGCTGCCGACCGTCGCGCCGGGGTGCACCACGCCTTCGAGCACTTCGAGGTGCTGCAGCGGCCTGCGGGTCAGCATGTACTTGTCCACGCCCGCCGCCTGGATCATCGGCCGGTCGGCGGCGCGCAGCACCCGGTGCGCCCGCGCGGGCTCGGCGGAGAAGAGGTCGGACAGCGTCAGCCCGAGCGCCTCGGCGATCAGGTGCAGGGTCGGGATGCTGGCACCGGACGCGCCGCGCTCCAGCTGGCTGAGGAAGCTGACGCTCACCTCCGCCGCCGTGGCGACCTGGCGCAGCGTCATCTTCCTCATCTGCCGGTAGGAGCGGATCCGCGGGCCTAGACCATCGACGCTGGCGTCCGTCTCCACGGCATCAGTCACGGTTTTGTCTCGCTTCATCCCGATATTGACGGTCACTTCACCAGAAGTGTAGCGTGACCCGAAATCCAATCAAGAACTCCTGTAACGTACTTGACTCAGGTCTCAAGAGGTAACCCTTGGCCGTCACTCACCCGAACGGCGACAGCGCCTACGACGTGGAGTTCCGGGCCGTCACCAAGCGCTTCGGCAATCTGACCGCGGTCGACGCCGTGAGCCTCAGGGTGCACAGGGGCGAGTTCCTGTCGCTGCTGGGGCCGTCGGGCTGCGGCAAGACCACCTCGCTGCGGATGATCGCCGGGTTCGAGCAGCCGGATGAGGGCGAGATCCTCATCGGCGGGGTGAACGCGGTCGGCACGCCGCCCTACAAGCGTGAGGTCAACACCGTCTTCCAGCAGTACGCCCTGTTCCCGCACATGTCCGTGCTGGACAACGTCGCCTACGGGCTCAAGCAGCGCAAGGTCGGCAAGGCCGAGCGGTACGCGAAGGCGCGGGAGGCACTGGAACTGGTGCAGATGACCGGCCGGGAGAAGCACCGGCCCAGCATGCTGTCGGGCGGCCAGCAGCAGCGCGTCGCCCTTGCCCGGTCGCTGGTCATGTCGCCGCGGGTGCTGCTGCTCGACGAGCCGCTTGGCGCGCTCGACCTCAAGCTCCGCAAGGAGATGCAGATCGAGCTCAAGCGCATCCAGGCGCAGGTCGGCATCACCTTCGTCTACGTCACCCACGACCAGGGTGAGGCGCTGTCCATGTCCGACCGGGTGGCGGTCATGTCGCACGGCGTCATCGAGCAGATCGACGAGCCGCGGGCGATCTACGACCGGCCGCTCACGCCGTTCGTCGCCGACTTCATCGGGGACATGAACTTCCTGTCCGGCGAGGTCGCCGAAGCCGGCGACGGCGGGTTCGCGGTCGCCGCCGGGCCGGGCGTGGTGGTGCGCGGCCGCGGCGAGGCGGTCAAGGGCCAGCGGGTGCGGATCGGCATCCGGCCCGAGCGGATCGTCGCCGCCGCGGGCGCATCGGCCGGGACGGCCAACTCGGCCACCGGCGAGGTCGTCACCAAGATGTACCTGGGCGATCAGATCCAGATCGTCGCCACTCTGGCGGGCATCGGCAACGTGGTGGTGCGCGAGCAGCGTGCCAGCGCCGATCCCGCGCTCGACGCCATCCATCCAGGCGACCGAATCGCTCTCAGCTGGGACGAAGCCGCACCACTTCTCCTGGGTGAAGCCGCGCAAGCCGCCCCGGCTAGCCAGCAGGAGGAATCATGAACGACGACCGGGATGAGCTGAGGATCCTCGCTCCGCGGGAGATGAAGCCCAAGCTCGACTACCTGCACCGGGAGGTGCAGCGGGCCGCGGGCCACGCGATGAGCCGCCGCCAGGCGCTCGGCCTGGGCGGCATGGCGATGCTGGCGGCCGCCGCGGCTGCCTGCGGCAGCTCGGGCGGCTCGTCCGGCGGCGGCAGCACCAGCGGCTCCGGGTCCGGCTCGCTGACCGGCAAGCCGCTGGAGAACCACCTGGAGATCTACAACTGGTCGGAGTACGACGACCCGTCGACCTTCACGAAGTTCACCAAGCTGCCGGCCGAGGCCAAGGCGGGGCTGACCACCCACGAGACCTTCTACTCCAGCAACGACGAGCTGCTGGCCAAGCTGCACGCGGGCGGCACCACCTACGACATCATCGTGCCGAGCCAGAACGCGGTCGCCGAGCTCATCCAGGAGAAGATGCTGCTGGCGCTGGACAAGGCGCTGCTGCCCAACCTCAAGAACCTGGACCCGTCGTTCCTCCGGCCGTCCTACGACCCGACCGGCGACTACCACGTCATCAAAGACTTCGGCATCACGATGTTCTTCTACAACAACAAGATCGTGACCGAGCAGCCGAAGACGATGCTCGACTTCTACCACCTGCTGCCCAAGTACGTGGGCAAGGGCAGGACCAACCTGCTGGACGGGGCGGAAGAGGTCGTGCCGCTGGCGCTGATGGCGCTGGGCATGGACCCCAACACCACCAGCTCCGCGGACTTCGCCAAGGTCAAGACGTTCCTGCTGTCCATCCGCAAGGGCGTCACCACCATCGACTCGTCCGCCTACATCAACGACGCCATCGCCGGCAAGATCATCATGAGCCAGGGCTGGAACGGTGACGTGCGCCGGATCGTGCAGGGGCGCAAGAAGCAGGGCGACATCACCGCGGTCATCCCGCAGGCCGCGTCGGAGATCTGGGCCGACAACTGGTGCATCCCGGCGACCGCGCCGCACCCGGTGGCCGCGCATGCCTGGATCAACTGGCTGCTCACCCCGAGCACGGCCGTGACCGAGATGAACTACCACAACTACAAGATCCCGATGCCCGCCGCGCTGGCCCAGCTGCCCTCGGCGCTGAAGAACGACCCGATGTTCAACGTGCCGAAGTCGTACACGGACAACTACCACTACATCCTCAACGTGAGCCCGCAGGTGGTGGAGACCCGCACCCAGATCTACTCGGAGTTCAAGGCGGCGTAAGCGCATGCCCAGCCACGATCACCAGGACATGCCCTGATGGCGGTCGCCGAGAAGACGCCGGAGGTGGCCGCCGCCCCGGCGGCCACCCGCCGGGCGCGGTCGTTCAAGCCTCGCTACCCGTCCTGGCTGACCGCACCGTCGCTGCTGTACTACGCGGTCTTCTTCCTGGGCCCGATGGCCATCCTGGTGGCGTTCTCCCTGGCCGAGCAGCAGGGCTTCGGCTCGCTCAGCTACGGGTTCCACACGTCCCAGTACGGCCAGGTCCTGACGCCGCTGTACATCACGATCTTCGAGCGCACCCTGGTGATGGCCTCGATCGGGACCGTGCTGACCGTCCTGGTGGGGTACCCGGTCGCCTACTGGATGGCCCGCTACCTGTCGGACTACAAGATGCTGGCGCTGCTCATCGTGGTGGTGCCGTTCTGGACCTCGTTCCTCATCCGCACCTACGCTCTGAAGATCATTCTGGACCCCAACGGGTACCTGGCCCGCGACCTGGGGATCAGCATCCTGTACACCAAGTACGCGGTGGCCGTGGGCCTGGTGTACAACTACCTGCCGCTGTTCATCCTGCCGGTGTTCGCGTCGCTGGAGCGGATGGACTGGACGCTCATCGAGGCAGCCACCGACCTGGGCGCGCGCCCGTTCACCGCGTTCCGGCAGATCACGCTGCGGCTCACGCTGCCCGGCGTGGTCACCGGCGGGCTGCTGGTGTTCATCCCGATGACCGGCGAGTACATCATCCCCAGCATCCTGTCCGGCGGGAACTACGAGTTCGTCGGCAACGTCATCGGGGACCAGTTCGACCAGGCCCAGAACCAGCCGTTCGGCTCGGCGCTGTCGATCGCGCTGATGCTGGCGCTGTCGGTGTTCGTGGTCGTGTACATCCTGTTCGCCACGAAAGAGGAGCAGTTCGGTGCGTAGGCGCCTGTCGGCCAAGCACGGGTTCACCGCCTGGGCCGTGCTGGTGTACGCGTTCCTCTTCCTGCCGATCCTGGTGATGGTGGTCTTCGCCTTCAACAAGCCGTCCGCCGCCGCGCTGGCCGCCTTCCACGGCTCCGGCATCTGCAGCATCCCGCCCGCCCAGGTCGGCAACATCGCGGTCTGGAACGGGTTCACCTCCTGCTGGTTCAGCGCGGGGCTGCACGACCCGACCTACATCCCGGCGATCGTCACCAGCCTGCAGATCGCCGCCGAGGCCTCGGTGGTCTCCACCGTGCTGGGGCTGTGCGCGGCGCTGGCGCTGGCCCGGATGAAGCCGCGGCTGCGGGCCCCGTTCGACGCCCTGGCATACCTGACCCTGGTGGTGCCCGAGATCGTGATCGCGGTGGCCTCGCTCATCTTCTTCGTGCAGGCACGCAGCGCCGTCCCGGCCTTCCCGGCGCTGGGCAAGGTGACCATTCTGCTCGGCCAGGTGGTGTTCAACGCGTCCGTGGCGATGCTCATCATCCGCGCCCGGTTCGTCGGGATGGGCGACACCCTGGAGGAGGCCGCCTACGACCTGGGCTCGGGGCCGCTGGCCACCTTCCGGCAGGTGACCCTGCCCCGGCTCATGCCCGCCATCGTGTCGGCGGCCCTGCTGTCGTTCACCTTCTCCTTCGACGACTACGTGGAGCCCGCCTTCACCAACGGGACCACGAACACCTGGCCGATCGTGCTGTTCTCCGCGGTCCGCTTCGGCCTCACCCCGGCCGTGAACGCGCTCGCCACCATCATGCTGGCGGTCACCGTGACCGCGATCGTGGTCACCGCCGTCGTGCTGCGCCGCAGCCGCGCCCGCGGCCAGGCCGGCCGGGATCAGGGGGCGGCCACGGCGCTGGACGCCGCGCTCGGCACCCGCTGACCGCCCGGCATCCGCTGACCGCCGCCGCCGGACGTCAGGACAGCGTCTGGACGGTCACGTCGCTGGCCCGGACGAAGAACGTCCGGTGGTTGAAGGAGATCTGGTAGTAGGGCGTCGTGCCGATGATGATCGTGTGGTCGTCCGGCAGGCTGGAGTCGATCGTCGCGGCGTAGTAGTAGTCCGTCGGCACTGCGCCGGCCAGCGGGTACCGCTGCCCGGCCCGGATGGTGTACGCCAGCTTGACCACCTGCGTCACCGGCACCGCCGACGGGTAGGCGGACGCCTCCGGGTAGGCGGCGCCGTAGACCGGGATGGACGTGCGGCCTGACTTCGGGGTGATCACCTTCCCGCTGGTGTACAGCGCCTTCTGCTGGCTGCCGCCCGGGTTGTAGAACCACGCCCTGCGGCCGGAGTACCAGACCGCCGTCCACTTGCCGCTCTGCCCGGCGAACACGAACCGCTGCCCGATGGTGGCCTTGTCACCCCAGTCGCTGTCGGTTTTGGTGCCGCTGCCCCCGCCGGGGTACAGCACCTTGTCCGCGACGAGGGGGTACCCGCTGCCCGGGCCGGTGTGCAGGTACACGAAACTGGCGGGCTGCCTGAGCGTCACGCAGCCCGAACCCGTGCAGTCGGTCATCGTCTGCACGTTGGTGGCGAACGTGGGGTCGATCGTGACCAGGTGATGGGTGCCGCGTGACGACGCGCCGCCGGCCGCCCGCTGCGCGGCGTCGCTCACGCCGCGGGTCAGCGCCATGAAGTGGTTCCAGTTCCAGAACGGGCCCGGGTCCCAGTGCTGGGCCGCGGTCAGGCTGGTGGTCGGCCCCGGCACGTCCTCGTGGCCGAGGATGTGCGACCGGTCGAGGGGGATGCCGTACTCGGCGGCGAGATACCGGACCAGGGCCGCGTCCGACTGGTACATCGCCTGCGTGTACCAGGTGCTGCCCTGCCCCGCGAAGCCCTCGTTCTCGATGTTGATCGCGTGCATGTTGACGTACCAGTCGCCTGCACCCCACGAGACGTCGGATGGGGGCACCATCTCGGTGACCGCGCCGTCGGCCGACCGGACCACGTAGTTGGCGCTCACGTACGAGGTGGGGTCCTGGAACGTGCTGATGGCGGCGGCGTAGGAGCCCTCGGTGTCGTGGATGATGATGTAGCGGATCTTCATGCTGGCGGGCTGGTGCGCCGGGGTGAGCATGCTGGCCGGCCGGCCCGCGGTGTCGTAGTTGCCGTAGTTGGTGGGGTCGGCCGGGTCGTCCTGGGCGTAGGCCGCGGGCGTGTATGTGCAGTTCAGGGCGGCGGGGCAGTCGATCGTGGGGGTGCTGCCGGCCGTTCGGGCCGGGGTCTGCCAGCGCGCGAGGCGAGCAAGCTGGGCGCGGTCCGGGTGCACACCCGGCGTGGCTGGCAGCGTCATGACCTGCCGGTCGGTGGTGGTCAGCGATGCCCCGCGGGCCAGCGTGCGGAAAACGCCGTCGGCGAACATCTGCGCCTGCTGGGCGGTGGCCGCGCCGCTGTACTGCGCCACAGCCCCGTACCAGCCGCCCAGCGAGGCGGGCAGCGCCCCGCCGGACAGCGCCCGGGCGTCGTGGGCGAGCACCGCCGCTGCGCCGCGGATGTTCTGCCGGTCGCCGGCCTGCAGGCTGGCCGCGGGCAGGTGCAGCAGCCGGGCTGCTTCGTTCAGCGTGTACTGGATGCTGGGCAGCGTGACGGTGCGGGTGCCCGCGGCGCCCGGCAGGCCGCGGCCGTCCGGCCCGCGGAAGGTCCTGGCGGTCAGGTTCATCACCCCGTAGCCGCCGTCCACGCTCGGGGCCGTGCCATGGCCCGTCCATCTGGTTTCGTCCCACGAGATCGCCAGCAGCAGCCGGGCGGGCACCCCGAACTCGCGGGCGGCGGCCTGCATCATCGCCATCCGGCTGCCCGGCGCGGGCGCGGCACTCGCGGCCCGGGCGGGCGCGGTGACCGCGGCGGCGCTGCCCGCGGTGCCCAGCGCGGCGGCTGCCGTGGCGATGGTGAGCGCTGCCAGCCCGGCGGCGGGCCGGAGCCGGTGGCGGGGGGTGCGCGCGTGCTGGTGGATCGCGTGCTCCTGGATCATGGTCTCCGCTCACTGTCGGTCGGCCGGGCAGGTGACATAAACCACGACATACTCCCGCGGCAGGTTCCCTGCCGGGATGAATTTCTGTTGATTCCGCTCCGCAGCGGGGATACGGCCCCGGCCGGAAAGGCTGGCTGACGGTTGGCATACTGGCGGCTGTGAAGCCGCTGCGGGTGCTGCTGTTCGACGTGTTCGGGACGCTGGTGGACTGGCGGGGCAGCCTGATCGGGCTCGGCCGCCGGACGGGGGAGCGGGCGGGTGTGCACGCCGACTGGGCGGCCATCGTGGACGACTGGCGGCGCGCCTACCAGCCCGCGATGGACCGGGTCCGCCACGGTGAGCAGTGGCGCGACCTGGACTCGCTGCAGCGCGGGACGCTAGCGGACGTGCTCGCCCGGCACGGGGCGGAGCTGGCCGAGGCGGACCGCGAGTCGCTGGTCATGGGCTGGCGGCAGCTGCGGCCCTGGCCGGACAGCCGGGACGGGCTGGCACGGCTGCGCCGCCGGCACATCACCGCCACGCTGTCGAACGGGCATCTCGCGCTGCTGGCGGACCTGCTCAAGTTCGCCGACCTGCGGGTGGACGCGCTGCTGTCGGCGCAGCTCGCCGGCGGCTACAAACCCGATCCCGGGGTCTACCTCACGGCGCTGCGGCTGCTCAGCTGCGAGCCGGGGGAGGCCGGCATGGTCGCCGCGCACCCCTCGGACCTGCGCGCCGCCGCGGCGCTCGGCCTGCGCCCGCTGTTCGTGCGGCGGCCGCTCGAATGGGGGCCCGGCGCGGAGCCGGCCGCCGCGCCCGGCCTGGACGGCGTGATCGACGCGGCGGACCTGGGCGAGCTGGCCGGGGCCCTCGGCTGCTGAGGGCCGCGGCCAGGGCCGGGCGTTCACCAGGGCCGGGCAGCTCCGGCCGGCCGCCAGGGAAGGGCGCCCGGTGCGGACGTCAGTCCGCCAGCAGCGCCTGCGCGGACGTGTAGGTCGCCATCACCAGGCCTTCGTGCGCGGGCAGGTGCAGGTCACCGAATTTGGCCAGCGCCAGCAGGGCGTCCGACACCAGGAACAGGGCGCCGCCAGCGGCGGCTTCCGGGGTTCCCCGGTCCAGTGCGGTCAGGGCCATCGCCAGCAGCACGGCACTGTAGGCGGCGACCGGCAGCCGGTCCTTGCCGGTGCGCGGCCACAGGTAGGCGTTGAGGCCCGCGAACGCGGCCAGGTACGGGGCGGCCAGCACCGGCCGGGCGCGCAGCCGGCCGCCGCCGGGGCGCTGGCGCAGCGCGACGATCCAGGCGGCGTGGCTGGCGAGGAAGCTCGCGAGCCCGGCGGTGAACGCGGCGTCGCCGCTGCCGAGCAGGGCGACGTCGCCCGCGCCGCCCAGCGCCAGGGCGCACTGCACCGGCCGGTCCCTGCCCACCATCAGCGTGGGCATGAGCAGGGGCTTGGTCAGCCACCGCAGCCGGTCACGCCCGGCCGCGGCGAGGACCGTGTCCGCGGCTGCGAGGGCCGCGAACGCGGCGGTCATCCGGCGGGCCATCCGGCCTCCTCTCCTGCCTGGGCGGCCAGCCTACGCTCAGCCGATCACCGCGGTCCGCCAGCAGGCACGTCAGGGGAGGTAGCCGTGCCGCTGCCAGACGGCGGCGGCACGCGGGTGCAGCGGGACATCGAGCGGGGTGGCCGGTGACTCCTTCACCATCCGCGCGAGCGGCAGCGGCGGCTGGCGGGGGCCGCCGATGTCCCACACGATGTCCTCGCGCCGGCTGACCATGGCCTCACAGAAGTGCTCGACGAGCGCGCCGTCCGTGTCGGTGCGGCAGTAGATCGGCCAGCCGCTGTAGTCCACGGCCGGGATGTCAGCCGGCAGCGAGGGGTACCGGGACTTCTCGATGACCGCCGGCCGGAAGCCCTGGGCCTGCAGCGCCGCCAGGCGATCAGGGCTCAGCGGCAGGAGCGTGGCCCCGGCCGCGGCCAGCAGGTCCGCCCAGATCACGACGCCCTCGTCAAAGATGGCGTCGATCTCGCCGCGTTCGAGCCGCCCGATGCGGGACGGGTCGTTGGGCATCTGCTGGCCGGAGCTGACGTCCCCGCCCCAAGCCCGGATGTCAGCCAGGCTGAATCCGTGCGCCCGCAGGACGACGTCCACCATGATCGGCGTGCACGCGTCGATGGAGCCGCGGACCGACACCCGCAGCGGATACCGGGCAGCGGCGATCTCCTCCAGGCTGGTGAACCCGAGCCGGCTGGCCACGGCGAAACCCAGCTGGTCGTCGTGGGGGAGCACGGCGATCGTGGCGACCTCGCGCGGGCTGCCGAACGCGCCGGTCCCGCGGTGCGCCATCGTCAGCAGGGCCGCCGGGTTGAGGATCGACACGTCGACGCGGCGCTCGTGAACGTCGTCGATAATGCCGGGGTGATTGGCGCCGTAGAACGAGTAGCGCCCCGGCCCGGTATGGCGTTCCATGACGATGGAAGCGGCCCGGTAGGGCCAGCGCTCGCTCAGCATCATCTGCCTGGCCACGTCAAGGAACAGCATCGGCCGCAGATTCGTCGGATCTACCGGAGCCACCGGACGGAATTCCTCGGCCATGGATCTCCTCAGCGGCCCGGCCCGGCGCCCCGGCGCGGCTGCCGGCCCGGGCGTTTCACTGAGGCAAGTCCATCGCGCAATGGGCGGCCTGTCCACACCGGCTCCGCGGACGCGGGTCACCCGCAGAATGAGCAGGAGGGCTGATGCCGCACATCACGCTGAACTCGGGGGAGCCGGGGATCCGGGGGCTGCTGCGGTTCCGGCCGGAGACCGGGCGGCCGCTGAGCGAGCTGGCCGAGGTGCTGCTGCGCGGGCCGGGCACCCTGCCGCGCGGGGAACGGGAGCTGATCGCCGCGTACGTGTCGGCGCTGAACGGCTGCCAGTACTGCACGGCGTCGCACTCCGCCACCGCCGCCGCGCAGCTGCCGGGCGGCATGGCACTGGTGGAGCAGGCCCGGGCCGATCCCGCGGGCGCGCCGCTGCCAGCGAAACTGCAAGCCCTGCTGGTGATCGCGGCGGCGGTGCAGCGCAGCGGGCTGGCGGTCACCGCGGAGCAGATCGCTGACGCCCGCGCGGCAGGCGCGACCGACCTGGAGATCCACGACGCGGTGCTGATCGCCGCGGCCTTCTGCATGTTCAACCGGTACGTCGACGGGCTGGGCACGGCCGCGCCCCGGGACCCCGCCGTCTACGCCGTGGGCGCCGAGCGCCTCATCCGCGAGGGCTACCTGCCGCCGCTGCCAGGGCCGGAGCAGGCGGTTTACGAGTAGCCGGGCATTCACGCGATCATGATGGCGGCAGGAAAAGGCGCCCCGGCGCGCCTCCGGGACGTGCCAGGGCGAATATCCTGAGGACATGGGCAAGACCATTCTGGCAATCCTCGGCGTGATCCTCGCCATCTGGCTGATCCTCATGGTGATTGGCTGGATCTTCGCCATGCTCAAGACGTTCTTCATCATCGGCCTGATCGGGGTCGTCCTCTTCATCGTCGTGTCGCTGGTGGCCAGGACACGCCGCCGCGCCTAGCCGGCGCAGCGGGCCGCCGCCCCCGCGCCGCCGCGCTGTGGTTTGGTGCGGAACTCAGCCATGCCCGCCTTCGCGCTGGCCCACGTACTGGACGCGGCCGGCCTGGATGAGCCCGCCATCGATCGCCGCCTGCTCATCGGCTTCGCTGACACCGGCCAGCTCCGGGAAGAAGTAGGGCCCGTATGACGCTGGCCCGGGGCCGAACCGGGCGGTGAGCCCGGCCAGGATGTCCTGCCCGGCGTGCAGGCCCTCCGTCTCCACCCACGATCGCAGGCAGCGGTCCCAGGACTGGCCGGACCCGGCCCACTCCTGGCACCGCTGGTGCAGCCAGCCCGGGTCGTCCCCGGGCTCGGGCAGCCGCGCGAAGCACCAGCGGGCCGTGGCCTCATCGAACCGCTCGCGCGCCCACTCCACCACCACGACCGCGCCGCCCGGTGCCAGCGCGGCGTCCATCAGGTCCAGCACCGCGGGCAGGTCTGCGACATGGTGCAGCGACGTGCACGCCACGATGGCGTCCAGCTCGCCGGGCGGCTGCCCGCTGCGCTCGAACTCGGCCTGCCGGTAGCCGGGCCCGGCGGGCGCCTCGGGGTCGACGCCGGTCACCTCGTACCCTGCCGCCTGCAGCCGGGGGACGAAGCCGCCCAGCGGCCCGCAGCCGATCTCCACCACCCGCGCCGGGGCGGGCGGGAGCGAGTCGCGCACGAACGGCCACACCGCGGCCAGCCAGCGCTCATCAGGCGTCATGACGGCGAGCCTACGCGCGAGGCCCAGCGCGCCGTGGCACCCGCCCGCCGCCGGGCGTTGCGGGTATTACGGACCCGGGTGGCCTGCGGCACACTGGCGGAATGGACGCTGACGTCGTGGTCATCGGAGCGGGTGCGCTCGGCCTCAGCACCGCGCTGCACTGCGCCCTGGCTGGCAGGTCGGTGGCCGTGGTGGAACGCTTCACGGCCGGCTCCCAGGCGTCCGGGCGGGCGGCCGGGCTGTTCAAGTCCGTCCAGGCCGATGAGCTGCGCACCCGGCTGGCCCGGCGGAGCATCGGCATGGCGGTGGCGTTCGCGGACTGGGCGGGTGTCCCGCTGGCGGTGCAGCGGCCGGGCAGCTTCCTGATCGCGCGGACCGCGCAGCACCGGGAGTTCCTGCGCCGGGAGCTGGCGCAGTCGCGGGGCTGGGGAGCCGACGTCCGCGAGGCAGACCCCGGGCAGCTCGCGGGCCGCCTGAGCTACTACCGGCCCGCGGGCGGCGAGTACGCCCTGTGGTGTCCGGAGGACGCCTACATCGAGGAACCGATGAGCCTGGTCCGCGCCTACCTGGCGGCGTGCGGGCTGCACGGCGCGGTGGTGCTGGAGAACGAGCCGGTCACCGGTATCCCGCTGGCTGGGGGACGGGTGGCGGGGGTGGAGACCGCCAGCCGGTCCATCACCGCGCCGGTCGTGGTGGACGCGGCGGGCGGCTGGGCGCGGCAGGTCGCGGGGCTGGCGGGAGCGGAGGTGCCGGTCGCGCCGGTCCGCCACCAGCTCCTGATCACCGCGCCGTCCCCGGACATCGACCCGGCCGACCCGATCACCCGGGTGGTAGACGCCGCGGTGTACCTGCGGCCGGCCCGCGGCGGGCTGATGGCCGGCGGTTTCGAGCCGGACCCGCTGCCGGTGGACCCGCGCGGGCAGCCGGCGTCGTTCAGCACCGGCGACCTGCCGCTGGACCTGGCGGTGCTGCGCGGCCTGGCGGCGCTGATCGGCGCGGAGGCCCCGGCCGCGGCCGCGGCGCCGGTCGCCGAGCACCGCGGCGGCCTGTTCACCATGAGCCCCGACGGCCGGTTCGTGGCCGGCCCGGTGGCGGAGGTGCCCGGCCTGTGGGTGGCCAGCGGCTGCAACGGGTCCGGCTTCTCCTCGTCACCGGCGATCGGCGAGGCGCTGGCCAGCTGGATCGTGACCGGCGAGGTACCGCCCGGCATGACCGCGCTCGCGCCCGGGCGGTTCGGGCCGCTCGCGGATGAGGAACTGGCAGCCCGCGGGGTGTGGCAGTACGCCCACTACTACGACCCCGCCGGTGAACCCGCGGGCCAGGCCGGGCGGGCCACCAGCTGAACGTCACCGCGGCCGGACGCTAGCCGCCCGCGCCGAACAGGCCCGCCAGCAGCGGCGCGGCCTCAGCCGGGGCGCGGACCTCCAGGACCAGGCCTGCCCCGGCCAGGTGCAGGGTGAAGCCGAAGAACGCGCAGCACTGCTGCTCGGCGGCGGCCAGCTCCGCGGCCGGCCCGGCGACTGCGGCGGGCAGGTGAATGCGGTACCCGCCGGCCGTAGGTTCCCGCCGTGTCGCCAGGGCCAGCAGCCGCTGCCACTGCCCGAACCGGTCAGCGCGGTCATCCGCAGCCAGCGTGCAGGCGATCTCCGGGGAGCCGCCCTGCCCGCAGCCGGCGGTGGCTCCGGCCGGGTCTGCCGGGCTGTCCCGCTGGTGCTGCCAGCAGCCGCAGCCGGGAGCGCAGCGGCCCGGGCTGGCCGGGCCGTCCAGCGCCGCCAGCGCCTCCCGGAGCCGGGCGGTGGCCGCTTCCAGCCCGGCCGCCTGCTGCTCGGCGCCGGCGATCCGCGCCGCCAGCAGCGGGCGCAGGTGCCCGCGCACATCGCCGCACAGCCCGTCCGCCCACACGGCCAGCAGCCCGCGGATGTCCGCGAGCGGCAGCCCGAGCTGCTTGCCTGACGCGATGAAAGCCAGCCGTTCCACCGCGCTGTCGCCGTAGAGCCGGTACCCGGACGGTGACCGCTGCGCCGGCAGCAGCCCTGCCCGGTCATAGAACCGCAGCGTGCTCGGCGGGGTCCCGGTCCGTTCCGCCAGCTCAGAAATCCGGTAGGGGGCCATGCCAGCACGGTAAACGCTGAACCCAGGTCGAAGGTCAAGCGCCCTGGTCACCGTCACCGTGATGAGATCGCCGGCCGCGTGCCGGCCGGCGAAGCTCTCCCATGGTGAGAGCGCGCGGGGCTAGCGCGCCACCCCGGCGCGCAGCGCCAGCACCCGGGCGACCGAGGCGCGGAACGCGCCGCGGCCGAGCCTGCCCGAGCGCAGCGCGGCCACCAGCGCGTGCAGGCCGCTGACCCCGTCGCTGACGCTGCGGCCCGCGTACAGCAGCAGGTCCATGCCCGCCCCGGCGGCCAGCACGCCGCGGTTGCCCAGGGAGCCGTAGCTGCGCAGCGCCCCGGCCTCCAGCGCGTCGGTGACGGTCACCCCGCCGAAGCCGAGGCGCTGGCGCAGCTCACCCCGGACGACGGCGGGCGACAGCCCGGCCGGCCGCCCTGACAGCGCCGGGTACACCGCCCAGGACACCATCACCAGCCGCACCCCGGCGCGGATCGCGGCGCGGTACGGGTACTCGTCGACGCCGCGGATCTGCGCCAGCGGCAGGTTGAGCGTGACCGGGCGCAGATCGGTGTTCTGGCTGCGGGCGGCCGCGCCCAGCCCGGGGAAGTGCTTGCCGGTGGCCGCCACCCCGGTGCCCTGCTGCGCCCCGATGAAACGGGCGCCGAGCCGGGACACGACCTTCGGGTTGCTGCTGTAGGAACGGCCGAACTCGTCGATGAAGTTGCCCGCCTGCCGGTACACGTCCAGCACCGGCGCCAGGTTGACGTTCATGGCGGCGCCCCGCAGGTTCAGCCCGGCCGCCCTGCCCGCGCGGGCGGCGGCCAGGGGCGGGTCCGCCGACTGGCCGATCTGCTTCTCCGACCGTGCGGGCGGCCCGGGCAGCCGGCGCACCAGCCCGCCCTCCTGGTCGGTCATCATCAGCAGCGGCTCACCCGCCGGGCTGGCCCGGTTCAGCCGCTGCAGGCCCTGGATGACCCGGCGGATCTGGGCGGCGCTGGAGATGTTGTCGGAGAAGAAGATGACCCCGCCCGCCTTGCCGGCGCTGATCAGGTTCTTCAGGCTGGCGGGCGGCGTGAGCCCGGCGTAGCTGTAGATGATCCGCTGGCCGGCGAGCTGGGCGAGCGACATGGCCGGCAGCCTGGCCGCCGCCCGCGGCAGCGCGGCCGACCGCGCCGCGGGCGCGGACCCGGCGGCCAGCGCGATGACCGCAGCGAAGACCCCGACCCAGCGCAGTGACCGCATGTTCCGCCCCCCACGTGCAGACATCACCGGCAGGTGCCGCACCGTTACCGTACAAGCGGCGCCCGCCCGCGGGGGCCGGCCCGGCGGCTTGCCCGGGGTGCGCCCGGTAAGCCCGCCCTGCCCCGGGAAGCCGGGACGGGCAGGGCGGTCAGCAGCGCGCGGGCCCAGTCCGGTAGCCAGCCTGGCTGGGATGGAAACGGTCCGCCGCGAACTTCCCGTTCCACAGCGGAATGAAGTGGCCCGACACCGGGGCCACCGGCAGGCCGCGGGCGGCGGCCGCGCCGCGGATGGCCCGGTTGATCCGCGCCACGCTGGACACCCGTCAAAGAAAAGGTGTCCTGCCGGGGGTGGGGCCCGCCAGGGGCTGAAAGGCCGGGCAGGCGGGGACCTCCGCCCGTGCCGGGACGGGGGGCGGGGGGCGGACGCTGGCGGAAGGGACATCGGAGCGGACCGGGTGGCGCCATGACCACAGCGGGCACCCGGCCGGCGCGGGGCTCCGCGGGACCGCCCGCGGCAGCGCCGGTCGTGCGGGTGGAGCAGCTGCGCAAGACCTACGGCGGGACCGTGGCCGTGGACGGGGTGTCGTTCACGGTCGGCGAGGGGGAGATCTTCGGCATCATCGGGCCGAACGGCGCGGGCAAGACGACCACCGTCGAATGCCTGGCCGGGCTGCGCATCCCCGACGCCGGGGACATCGAGGTGCTCGGCCTCAGCCCGCGGGCTGACCGGGCGGCGCTGCGCGAATGCGTGGGCGTCCAGCTGCAGGAGAGCTCGCTGCCCGCCCTGCTGCGGGTCGGTGAGCTGGTCGACCTGTTCGCGTCCTTCTACCGGCAGCCGGCCGACTGCGGCGAGCTGCTCGAAGCGCTGGGCCTGGCGGACAAGCGCGGCGTCGCCTTCCGCAAGCTGTCCGGCGGCCTCAAGCAGCGGCTGTCGATCGCGCTGGCCCTGGTGGGCAGCCCGCGGCTGGCGATCCTCGACGAGCTGACCACCGGGCTCGACCCGCAGGCGCGGCGGGACACCTGGCAGCTGATCGGGCACATCCGGGACCGCGGGGTCACCGTGATCCTGGTCACCCACTACATGGACGAAGCCGAGTGGCTCTGCGACCGGGTCATGCTCATCGACTCCGGCCGGGCGGCGGCCATCGGCACCCCGGCCGGCCTGGCCGGGCGCGAAGGCGGCGGGGCGCACCTGCGTTTCGTGCCGTCCGGGCCGGTCGCTGACGAGGTGCTGGCCGCGCTGCCGGAGGTGGCCTCGGTGGAGCACCAGGGGCACCGGGTCGTGGTCACCGGGCACGGCGAGCTGACGGAGGCGGTCCTGGCCGCGCTCGGCGCCGCCGGGGTGACCGCCCACGACGTGCAGCTGGAGAGCGCCAGCCTGGAAGACGCGTATGTGCGGCTCGTCGGCCATGACGGGGCGCACCCGGAGGGGGCGGCGCGGCGATGACGGCGACGGCCACGGCGCACCGGCCGCGCAGAGCCCGGCCGCCGGGGCGGGCGTTCCGGAAGCTGCTGCGGGCCGAGGCCAGGCTGGCCCTGCGGGCACCGGTCGGGCTGGTCTTCGGCGTCGCCCTGCCGGTCCTGCTCCTGATCATCTTCGGCGCCATCCCGGTGTTCCGGCACCCGGTCCAGGCCGGCAGCACGGTGACGTTCTTCCAGGCGTACATCCCCGTGCTGGTCTGCCTGTCGCTGGCCCTGCTGGCCCTGATCAGCCTGCCGATCCCGCTGGTGACCTACCGGCAGCTCGGCGTGCTGCGGCGGTTCGCCGCCACCCCGGCGCCGCCGTCCTGGCTGCTGGCCGCCCAGCTGCTCATCAACGTGGTGCTCGCCCTGGTGACGGCGATCGTCCTGGTGGCGGGCAGCATCCTGTTCTACGGCGGCCGCTTCCCCGCCCAGCCGGGCGGTTTCGCCCTGGCGCTGGTGCTGGCCATGGCGGCGATGTTCGCGATCGGGCTGCTCATCACGGCGCGCGCCCGCACACCCGCGGTCGCCAGCGTCTTCGGCAACCTGGCCCTCTACCCGATGCTGTTCTTCGCCGGGCTGTGGGTGCCCAGGCAGAACATGGCGCCCGTGCTGCAGCAGATCGGCGACTACACGCCGCTCGGGGCCGCCGTGCAGGCGATGGGCGACGCGATGCAGGGCGCGTTCCCGGGTGCCCGCGCGCTGCTGGTGCTGGCGGCGTGGGCGGCGGCCGCGGGCGTGCTGGCGGTCAGGTATTTCCGCTGGGAGTGAGGTCCGCCAGCAGTGACCAGGTCACCAGCCCGAACGCCAGGTGCGGCAGCGCGTCACTCAGCCAGGCGGCGGCGTCCCAGGAGCGGGGGTCGCTGACCCCGAGGCCGGCCATGCCCAGGTCGGTGGCGGCCATCACGGCCCCGCCCAGCAGCACCGGGCCCAGGACCGGGCCGAGCCCGCGCACCAGGCCCGGGGCCTGCCCGGCGGCCGCCCCGGCCAGGGTGCCGGTCGCGATGCCGGCCAGCGCGCCGAGGCCCTGCACCCGGTGCTCGCGTTCCGCCCCGGTGCCGGGCACCCCGCGGCCCGTGCGTTTCGTGAGTTCCTCGACCACCTGTTCCGGGGCGCTGCTGGCGGGACGGCCGCGGGCCGCCATGTCCAGATAGGTGACGGCGTTCAGCGCCGCGGTCCCGGTCAGCCCGGCCAGCGCTCCCCGGGCGAGTTTGTCCAGCATGCCAGTGCGCTGCCCCGGGCAGCGGGGATCGAAACAGGCCGGCCGGAGGTGACAGGGGTCACACACTGGCCGGGCGCAACTGGCACGGGGTCACGTAGTCATAACAATTCGTGCTGAAAGTGCGGCTGCCTGGCCTGCGGACCGGGGCCGCTGCGGGGGCGGACGCGCAGGTGGCCAGCGTGACTGGACGGCCGGATTACGCCGAACGTGGCGTGCAGTCCTTGTGTGCCCCTCTACGCTGGGGGAAGACATGCAGGCGGGCCAGCCGGAATCCGACGGCTCCGGCTGCCTCTCTTCTCGACCGGGTGGCGCAGCGTTCCTGCGCCGGCAGCGGCCGCAGGGGCCGCTTATGGAGGTACGGCCCAGGTGACTCAGGTCTCGACCGGCCCGGCCGGCCCTGGGCAGGCCGGGCCGGTAGGCCGGCTGAGGCCGCGCAGCCCGCTGGACGGCGAGGGCCCCAACGGCCCGATCGAGCGGGTCATGAGCACGGTGATCCGCAAGCTCTCCTGGAGCCGGCTCTCGGACCCCAAGGTCGCCATGACCGTGTCCGGCGTGGGCCTGCTGCTGGGCGTGCTGGTCGGCGCGACCGCCCCGAACGCCGAGACGCTGTCGGTCCGGCTGCCGCTGTCCTACCTGCTGCCGTCGCTGGGCCATTCCGAGGCCAACGTCATCATCGCCTCGGTGGTGCTCTACCTCGGGGACGTGCTGGCCTGCCTGGGGCTGGCCGGCATGCTGTGGGCGCACAGCCAGGGCTGGCGGCCCAACCCGCGGCACCTGCTGCTGGCCAGCTCGGCCATTGTCGCGGTGATGGTGAGCCTCACCCCGGTCGGCTCGTCGGACACCGCGAGCTACGCCGCGTACGGCCGGATCTCGCTGACCGGCGGCAACCCCTACCTCACCAACCCGCAGGCCTGGCTGGGCACCCACTCGCCCTACTTCCAGGCGGTCGGCTCGCTGTGGAAGGCGCAGCCGTCGGTGTACGGGCCGTTCGCCACCTGGATCCAGACCTTCGCGGCCTGGGTCGGCGGGCCGCACGTGGCCACCACCATCTGGGTGCTGATGATGCTCAACGGCGCCGTGTTCATCGGCGTCGGCGTGCTGCTGCTCAAGACCTCGGACGACCCGGTGCGGGCCACGCTGTTCTGGACCGCCAACCCGGTCCTGCTGCAGCAGCTGGTCAGCGGCGGTCACCTGGACACCTTCGTGGCGGCGGCGGCGATCTGCTCCATCCAGGTGGCCCGGCGGGTGTCCGGCCGGTGGGGCGACGTGCTGATCGGCGTCCTGCTGGGCCTGGCCATCGGCGTGAAGGCCAACGCGGTGCTGGTCGCGCTCGGGCTGGCGTGGCCGCTGCTGCGCCGGCACGAGTGGCTGCGCACCACCCGGATCGCGGTGGTGACCCTGGTCACGGTCGCGCTGCAGTACAGCCCGTACGGGCTGGCCGCACTCAAGCCGCTGTTCGGCGGGCTGCAGCTGGCCACCCTGCCCTCGCCGTGGCGGCTGTTCCAGCTGGCGGCCGAAGGGCTGGGGGTCAGCCAGCCCACCGTGGGCACCATCATGGGCCTGACCTGGCCCATCGCGATGATCGTCGTCGCCTGGCTGGTGTACTGGCGGATCTCGTCGGACCAGCCGCGGGAGGTGGTCGCGCCGTTCGCGCTGACCTACGCCTGGATCCTGGTCGCCCCGTGGGTGTTCGCCTGGTACACCGGGATCGCCTGGGTCGCGCTGACCCAGGTGCCGCGCAACCGGATGACCCGGTGGCTGACGCTGGTCACCGTGTTCCTGGCGCTGTGCCATTCCAGCGGCGGGCAGGCGGTGCCCTCACGCTTATGAACGGCAGAACCCGCTGGTGCTGAGCAGGACCGCAGGAGCAGACCGCCAGGCACGGCCAGCGCAGGACCAGGGCAGCCCAGCTGCCTCCCGGCGGGCCGGCTGGCGGGCCGTGGCGCGGCGGCACTGGCCGGCCGGGCTGCTGCTGGCCGCGGGGCTGGCGCTGCGGGTGGCCGCCCAGGTCAGCTACCGGCCCGCGCTCTTCTACATCGACACGCCCCGCTACCTGTACGACTCCCAGGGCATGGACCCGGTCGGCTACAAGGGGCCGCTGCTGGCGATCCTGGCGGTGGCCAACTTCGACGCGGTCGCGGCCGTGCAGCATCTGCTCGGGCTGGCGATGGCGGTGCTGCTCTACCTGCTCCTGCTGCGGCGCGGCGTGGCGCGGTGGCTGGCGGCGCTGGCCATCGCGCCGCTGCTGCTGGACGCCTACCAGGTGCAGAACGAGCAGACGATCATGCCGGGCACCTGGTTCGAGGCGCTGATCGTGGGTGGCCTGGCGATCCTGCTCTGGCGGCCGGGCGCGACCTGGCGGCGGGCCGCCGCGGCGGGTCTGCTGCTGGGCACCTCCGCCACGTTCGCGCAGGTCGGCGAAGCGCTGCTGCTGCCGGGGGTGATCTACCTGCTGGCGGCGGGCGGCGGCTGGCGCAGGGCGGCCGCCCGGGCGGGCGCGCTGGCCGCGGCGTTCGTGCTGCCGATCCTGGCCTACAGCGCCGGCTCCTACCTGCTCACCGGCAGCTTCTTCCTGTCGCACAGCGGCGTCACGTCCTTCTACGGGCGGCTGGCGGCCGCCGCCGACTGCGGCACCCTGACGCTGCCCCGGACCGAGCAGGGGATGTGCCCCACCCCGGCCCAGCAGGCCAGGGGCCCGGACTGGCTCGAGTACGGGCCCGGCTCCCCGATCCGGCCCTACTACGCGAACCTGCCGCGGCCGGAGACCGACAGCCTGATCTCCGACTTCAACCACCGGGTACTGACCCAGCAGCCGGCGCGCGTCCTCGGTGCCTGGACCCGCGACGTGGTGAAGCTGTTCGCGCTGACCCGCACCACCAGCCCGGGTGACACGCCCATCTCCCGCTGGCAATTCCAGCTCGCCTACCCCTACTACCAGCACTCCCGGCCCGCGGACGTGGCGGCGTCGGTGCACCGGTTCGGCGGCGGCCTGCCGGCCGTGTGGCATCCGGGCGCGGTGTTCCTGCGCTCCTACCAGCTCGGCGGCGGGTACGCCCCGGGGCCGCTGCTGGCGCTGTGCACGCTGGCGGGGGCGGCGGGCGCGGCCGTGCTGCTGCTGCGGCGGCGGGCCGGGCCCGCCGCGCACCAGCTGGCCCTGGGCAGCCTGCTGTGCTTCACCTCGGCGCTGTTCCTGCTGCTGGTCTCGGACCTGTTCGAGTTCTCCTGGCGCTACCAGCTGCCCGCCCTGGTGACCCTCGTCCCGGCCGGGGCGCTCGGGATCAGCGCGGTCGCCGCCGCGGTGCGCAGCGGGCGGCGCCCAGCGGAAAGCGCAGACTGAGCGGGCGCCCCGCGGACCCCAGGCCAGCCTGGCGAGCTGCTCCGGCGGCCGGCTTCCGGCCCCAGCGCGGTCTGACCGCGGAAAAAGCGCTGGACTTCATGCGGGCTTCACCTTCTAGGGTCGGGGAGCAGGGAGAGGGGGCGGCGTGACGGGCGAGGAACGGCTGCCGGGGCTGTGGGATCCGCGGACCCGGGCGCTGACCACGGGGCTGGTGCTGACCGTCACCTTCGTGGCGTCGGAGGCGCTGGCCGTGGTGACGGTGATGCCGGTCGTCGCCCGCGACCTCGGCGGGCTGCGCCTGTACGGGTGGGTGTTCAGCGCCTTCCTGCTGAGCAGCATCGTCGGCATCGTGGCGGCCGGGCGGGCGGCTGACCGGCGCGGCCCGGCCGCGCCGTTCGTGGCCGGCGTGGTGCTGTTCGGCTCCGGGCTGGCGATCGCCGGGCTGGCGCCCTCGATGGCGGTGCTGGTGGCGGGCAGGCTGCTGCAGGGGATCGGCGCGGGCGCGGTCCCGTCCGTGGCCTATGTCGCGATCGGCCGCGCGTTCCCCGGCGGGCTGCGGGCCCGGATGATGGCGATCATGTCCACCGCGTGGGTCGCCCCCGGCCTGGCCGGGCCCGCGATCAGCGCCGAGGTCGCGCACGTGTTCGGGTGGCGGTGGGTGTTCCTGGGCCTGCTGCCGGTGGTCGCGGTGGCCGCGCCGATCGCGGTGCCGGCGCTGGTCCGGCTGGGCCCGCCAGGGGCCGGGCAGGCCCAGCAGCAGGCGCACCGGCTGACCGACGCGCTGGCCCTGGCGGCCGCGGCCACCATGCTGCTGGCGGGGCTGACCCTGGCCGGCGGGTCCAGCGCGCTGGCGGCCGGCGGCGGGCTGATCGCGGCCGGCCTGGTCATCGCGGTGCCCATGCTGCGCCGGCTGCTGCCGGCCGGGACCCTGACCGCGCGGCCGGGCCTGCCCGCCACGATCCTCACCCGCGGGCTGCTGACCTTCGCGTTCTTCGGTGCGGACGCCTACGTGACGCTCGCCCTCACGGCGGTCCGGCATCGGGTCCCGGTGGTCGCGGGCCTGGCCGTCACCGGCGCCACCCTGACCTGGACCGCGGGTGCCTGGGTGCAGGCCCGGCTGAGTGACAGCTGGGAGGGGCGCCGCCTGGTGCGCACCGGGCTGGTCATCATCCTGGCCGGCGTCGCCGGGATGGCGCTGGTGCTGCACCCGGCGGTGCCGTGGGCGGTGGGGCTGGCCGCCTGGTCGGTCGCGGGCCTGGGCATGGGGCTGGCGTACGCGCCGATCTCGCTGATGATGCTGCGGCAGGCGCCGCCCGGCGGAGAAGGCCGGGCCTCGGCGTCGCTGAACCTGGCGGACGTGCTCGGCAGCGCGGTCGGGATCGGCGTGGGCGGGGCCGCTGTCGCGGCCACCGCGGGCCGGGACGTCCAGCTCGGCATCGCCGTCGCGTTCGCGGCCGCGGCGGCCGTGGGCATCGCCGCGCTGGCCGTCACCCGCCGGCTCCCGGCCGGCACCAGCTCGGCCCCGCCGCCGCTGCCCGAGCCCGTGCCCGCCCAGGTACCGGACTAGGGCTTCAGCCGCCGGGCACGGCCCGGCAAGCAGGGCACGGTAAGCAGGGCACGGTAAGCAGGGCACGGCCTCAGTAGCGCGGGGTGGGCGGGATCGGCGCGCCCGCGCGGACGGCCTCGGCGACCGCCCGGGCGTCCGCCAGCCGGTACTCCTCCCCGTAGACGGCGCCGGGCCGGCGAGGCGCCTCCATGACCGCGCACCCGGCCGTGCCGCCCAGGTCCACCGGGGCGTAGCCGATGCTCTCGATGAAAGCGGCGACGGTGCGCTTGGCCTCGACGTCGTCGCCGCACAGCCACTGGACGACGCGGGCGTCGCCGGCGCGGCCGGCCGCCTCGGCCTGGAAGGCGGCCGTCAGCGTGTTGAACGACTTGGTGTAGCGCGCGCCGGGCATGCGGGCGGCGTTGAAGGCCGCCGCCGTCTGCCCGGCCGCGGGCATCGGCCCGGAGCCGAACTGGTTCGTGGTGTCCACCACGACCGTGCCGCCCAGCGGCCCCGCCTCGCCGAGCGCGGCCGGGATCACGCCCCAGGGCACCGCGAAGACGACGATGTCCGCCCAGCTCACCGCCTCTGGCGGGCTGACCGCCGACGCCCGCCCGCCCAGCTGCCGGGCGAAGTCCTGCAGGCGGGCGGGGTCGCGGGAGAAGCTCACCGCCACCTCGTGCCCGCCGCGTACCGCCTGGGTGGCGACGTTGCCGCCGATCCGCCCGGCCCCGATGATCCCGATCTTCATGGCGTCCCCGCCACCTCCCGCTCCGGTGCTGCTAGGGCTGGGTGCCGGTCTCGGCCCAGCGGCGGAACACCTCGATCCTGGCCGCGGGCCAGGCGCCGTCACACGGCATGGAACCGTCCTGGAGCCGCTGCAGGATGCCGCTGGCGTGCGCCCGGGCGTCCTCGTAGGACCACAGGTCGAACGCGAAGCTCATCGACTGCCGGTCCCGTTCCCGGAACAGCGGGCGGATGTGAGCCGCGAAGCTCACCTGCTCGCCCGGGCCCGGCAGGGCGGCGCCCTCGCCCGCGGTCCCGCCGGCCGGCTCCTCAGCGGGCGCCGGCGGCGGCCCAGCCGGCCCCCAGCCCCAGCGCGGCACGGGCACGGGCCCGCCGTCCCCGGCCGCAGGCTGCGCCGCCGACCGGGAGACCCACTCGAGGCAGGCGGCAAACGCGGACCGGAACGCGGGGTCGGATGGCAGCCCCGCCTCGTCGGCCGCTCTGGTCAGCAGCGCCACCCAGCTGGCGCGCGCGGCCTCCGGCAGTGGCTGCCCGTCCGGCGCCACCCCGATCACCGGGCCGCCACCGTCCGGCTGCCCGCCGGCGGACTGCCCACTGTCAGGCTGCCCGCCGGCGGACTGCCCACTGTCAGGCTGCCCGGCGTCCTGCTGCGCGGCGTCCGGGCGCCCCGATGCCGGGCCGCCGAACGCCTCGGCGAGCCAGGCGGCCAGCCGCTGCGGCTGGTCCGGCGGCAGGTCCGCGAAAAGCGGGGCCAGCAGCGGGTCGGCGGGCACGTGCTTCTCGTACAGGAGCCGGGCCGTCCTGGTCAGCGGGCCGAACCCGCCCGCCCACTCGAACAGCGACGGCTCGCGCCCTGGCGGCGGCACCGGGTCGCGGAACTGCACGTACCAGTGCATGCCGCTGCAGAACGGCTTGTTGCGCGAATGCCCGCACCGGCACAGCGCGTAGTGCTCGGCCGAGGAACCCTCGGCGCGGGGGACCGGCTCGCCGCCGGGCCCGGTGAGCGGGATCCCGCCGGTGATCCGGTACGGGCCGTCCCTGGTGACCTCGATCGAGGCCGGGCGGGTCCGCTCCCAGTCAACGTCCTCGCGGGCTTCCCGGCCGCCGAGCGCGTAGCCCAGCGCTCCGGACGGGCAGTCGCGGACCGCGTGGATGATCTCACCGAGCGGGCCGCCGCTCGCGGCCACGAACGGCTCGGCGCCGGTGCGGAACACCGAGGGCAGCCGGTCGGTGCAGTAGCCGGAGTGCTGGCAGATCCCGCGGTTGTCGAAGATGGTGACCTGCTGGCCCTGGTAGGTGTCGCGCCGGTCCGGGACCCGCTCGGGGTCCTTGGCGCCGGTGAACCCGTTGCGGGTGCACGTGCCGTCGCAGGCCGGCTTGGCCGCCGACCCGCCGCAGCGGCACAGCGCCAGCCGGGGCGCTGGGCGGGCGCCGGCCCCCAGGTGATCGGTCAGGTCCGGCACGTTGGTCACCAGAAGGGGACCATCCGGCGCCACCTCGATCCCGGCGGGCAGGCCGGCCTGCAGCTGCCAGAGCTCGGCCAGCCGCGCGTCCCGCTCCGCGTCCGGTGCCAGCCGCAGCGCCAGGTCCTGCAGCCCGGCCGCTGCCTGGGCGAGTCCCGGCGGGCAGCTCCCCTCGGCAGCGAGCTGCGCGGCCAGCCGGGTCGCCGTGGCGGCGGCCGCCCACACGCCGTCCGCGCTCCCGCCCGGCGGCGATCCGGCCGGCCCGGCCGCCGCCAGCGCACCGTCCCGGGCAGCCGCCGGCGATCCGGCGGGCCCGGCGGCCGCCGCGACCTGGCTGGCCAGCTCGCGGAGCGGGCCGGCCAGCGCCGGGGGCACCGCCCGGGCTTCTTCGTTCAGGATCATGCTCGCCCGGCTCAGCTGGTCACCCACCTGTGCCGTGGCCGGCGGCGGGTGCGCGAGCGCGGACTGCGGGATGCGCGGCGGCAGCTGCGCCGCGAGCGTGGCGGCGAGCTCCCGGAGGGCGCCGAGCACCGGCTCCAGCTGCCCGGCGAGCTGCGCCCCGCGGCCCCGGCCCAGCTCGCCGCACAGCCAGGCCGCCTCGGCGAGCCGCTCGGCCAGCAGCGCCCAGGCGGCCTCCTGGTGCGGCATCAGGTAGTCGGACTCGTAGAACAGCTCGAAGCTCGGCCCCGCG
>JBLMWU010000312.1:0-3388 GCA_050257395.1 Gemmatimonadota bacterium
CTCCGGGCCGCTCGAGCCCGCCGTCTTCCCTCCTCGCTCCGGCTCCTTCGTCGCCTCGCTCGTCAGTCCAGACGGCGGCGCGGCCCTTCGGCTCGCTCCGGCCTGGGCGCTACCGCGCCCCCTCCGGCTGCGCGCCCGTCAGACCGGGTGGCTGCGCTGTCCTCTGGCTCGCTCGGGCTGAGGCGCACTGCGGCCCTTCCGGCTCGCGCGTGTAACCGGGGTGCAACCGGGATGGCCCTAGACCTGGGCGCAGCACCGCCGGCGGCCGCCGTGCGGGCTCACCAGATCGCGACCGGGAGCGCAAGACCATGTTCTTCTTCTCTTACCTGGGGCGGGAACTGCGCCGCAGGATGCGGCAGGCCGTCGTCATCGCGCTCGGCCTCGCCCTGGGCATCGGGCTGGTGGTCACTGTGACCGCCGCCTCGGCAGGCGTGCGGAAAGCCCAGGCAGGCGTGCTCAGCTCGCTGTACGGGGTGGGGACCGACGTGACCGTGACTGGCGCCGCGCCCGGCCCGCCCAAGTCCGGCGTGCCGCCCAGGGGTGCGCAGACCTTCCAGGTCGGCCCGGGCGGGGCGAGGATCTGCTCCAACGGCAAGTGCCGCAATGCGGCGGGCACCACCAGCGACCACCTCGGCAGCGGCGCCTACGGCCCGATCAGCCAGCAGAAGGTCGCCGCCGTGGCCCGGCTGAAAGGCGTCAGGGCCGCCGCTGGCGGGCTCACCCTCACCGACAACCGGGTGTCGATCCCGAAGAACTTCGGCCAGCCGGGCAGCGCCATGCCCACGCCGAGCTCGCTCAACGTGGACGGGGTGGACACCTCCCACCCGGGACTGGGCCCGCTCAGCGCCGCCACCATCACCGCCGGGCGCTCCCTGCGGGGCAGCGACGCGCACGCGAACGTGGCGGTGGTGGACTCCGGGTACGCCCGGGCGCGCAAGCTCAGCACCGGAGACACGGTCACGATCGCCAGCACGAAGTTCACCATCACCGGCATCGCCGCGCAGCCGCAGAGCGGCAGCCCGCCGGACGTCTACATCCCGCTGGCCCGCGCGCAGGCGCTGGGCAGCGGCCCGGACGGCAGCCTCAAGGGCAAGGTCAACACCATCTACGTGACCGCCGCCAGCGCCGCCGCCATCCCGGCCGTGCAGCACGAGATCCGCGCCCTGCTGCCGTCCGCGACCGTGACCACAGCAGCCAGCCTGGCCAGCCAGGTCACCGGCTCACTGGCCAGCACCGCCAGGCTCGCCAGCGACCTCGGCCGGTGGCTGTCGATCCTGGTGCTGATCGCCGCGTTCGCGGTGGCCTGCCTGCTGACCATGGCGGCGGTGGCCCGCCGGGTCGCCGAGTTCGGCACCCTCAAGGCGCTCGGCTGGCGGACCGGGCGGATCATCGCCCAGGTCATGGGCGAGTCGGTGGCCATCGGCGTGGCGGGCGCGGCCGCCGGCACCGGTCTCGGGTTCGCCGGCGCGGCGATCATCTCCGCGATCGCCCCGAAGCTGACCGCCACCATCGCCACCGCCACCGGCATGCACATGGTCACGGCGGGCGGCCCGGGCCCGCAGGCCATCTCACCGACCGCCAGCCACACCGTGGCGGTCCCCATGTCCGCCACGGTCACCACCGCGGCGATCGCCGCGGCCGTGGCACTGGCGCTGCTCGGCGGGCTGCTGGCCGGCGCGCTCGGCAGCTGGCGGATCGCCAGGCTCCGGCCAGCCGACGCCCTCACCCGGGTCGCCTGACCCGCACCATCCCACCCACCCCAGCGAACCGGCAGGAGAACACCCTTGTACACGCTCAGTCAGGTCACCAGGCTCTACCAGAAGGGCCGCCGCACGGTCCCCGCGGTCCGCGATCTCGATCTGGTCATCCCCGATGGCCAGTGGCTGGCCATCCAGGGCCGCACCGGGCACGGCAAGTCCACCCTGCTGAACCTGCTCGCCGGGCTGGACCGGCCCACCTCCGGCACCGTCGAGCTTGACGGCCGGGACCTGGCCCGGCTGCCGGAACGGCAGGTCACCCGGGTGCGTGCCGCCTCGATCGGGTTCATCTTCCAGACCTTCAGCCTGATCCCCACCCTGCCTGCCGCCGGCAACGTGGAGGCCGCCCTGCTGCCGCTGCGGGCCGGGCACGCCGAGCGCCGCCGCCGGGTCGCGGCCGCCCTCAACGCCGTCGGCCTCGCCGACCGGGCCCGGCACCTGCCCGCGGAGCTGTCCGGCGGCCAGCAGCAGCGGGTGGCGATCGCCCGCGCCCTGGTCAAGGAGCCCACGGTGCTGCTGGCCGACGAGCCGACCGGGAACCTGGACGAGGACACCCGCGACGAGATCATCGGCCTGCTGGAGAAGCTGTGGCGCGAGCGCGGCCTCACCCTCGTGCTGGTGACCCACGACAGCGCCGTCGCCCGCCGGGCGCAGTGCGTGGGGGTGATGAGCAAGGGCCGCCTCACCCTCACCGCCGGCGCCCAGCCCGCCGGGCCCGGCGGCCCGGGGCTCACCGGCTGAGCGGCACCCGCCAGTGCAGCCGGGTACCCGCGCCCGGTTCGCTGATCACCTCGAGGGAACCGCCGAGCAGGGTCGCCCGTTCCCGCATGTTGCGCAGGCCGCTGGACCTGCTGATCGTGCCCATCCCGCGGCCGTTGTCGCTGATGGCCAGCAGCAGGTCGGCACCCGCGGCGAGGGTGATCTCCGCCGCCGACGCCCCGGCGTGGCGGGCGACGTTCGACAGCGCCTCCCGGACCACCGCCACCACCTGCGCGGTGACGTCCGGCGGCACCGCGCCGATCGCGCCGTCGAAGCTGACCGCCGGGGCGAAACCGAGCGTGCGCTCGGCCCCCGACGCCAGCTCGAGGACCTGCGCGCGCAGGCTGGCGGGCGCCCGCGGGCCGCTGCGCAGGGTGAAGATCGCCTCGCGGATCTCCCTGATGGAGATGTCGAGCTCCTGCACCACCGCGTCGATCCGCGCGGCCACCTCGGCGCCGCCGCGCAGTCCTGCCGTGCCCTGCAGCGCCATGCCCGCGGCGAACAGCCGCTGGATGACGCTGTCGTGCAGGTCCCGGGCCATCCGGTCCCGCTCGGCCAGCACCTCGTGCTGGGCGCGCGCCTCCGCCAGCTCCGCCTCGGTCCGCAGCCGCTCGGTCACGTCCCGCAGCACCGCCGCGAACCCGGTCAGCTCCCCGGCCGGATCACGCATGGCGGACAGCGCGATCGCCACGTCCACCATGGAGCCGTCCTTGCGCCGGCGGCGGGAGTCGTACCCGGCGGCGCGTTCGCCGGCCCGCAGCCGCTTGAGCGCCGCGGCCAGCTCCTCACCCAGCCCGTTGGGCACCAGGATGTCCGCGCGGCGGCCCACCACCTCCGCCGCCTGGTACCCGAACAGCCGCACCGCCGCCCTG
>JBLMWU010000313.1:0-2892 GCA_050257395.1 Gemmatimonadota bacterium
CCCGGGCCGGCCGGCCCGGGCACTCCCGTGCGTGAGATCTGATCAACTCCCCGTCCTGAGAGAAAGGGCCCGTTATGGGTCGCCTGACCCCCCGGCTGCTGGCGGTGGTGACCGCTGGCGCCGCGATCGGCACAGTCGCCTATCTCGCTGGCACGGCCAGCGCGGCGGGAAAGTTACCCCCGCCGCCCGAGTCGGCCGCCAGCCCGCCGCGGGCGATGCCCGCCATGACCCACGCCTGCTCGGCCCGCTGGCAGCGTGGGTGCATGCTGACCGGGTACCGGGCCAGCGGCGCGGACTTCCGCTACGCCCAGGCGGTCATCACCATCCCGGACGGGGCGGGCGGCCCCGCCCTGCCGCGCTTCTACGTGGCGCTGAAAGGCCGGCTGGCCGAGGCCCGGGCGGGGGTCTCCTGGAATGCCCGGGCCGGCGCCTGGCAGGCGTACGCGGGACTGTGGCGGCGCGGCCACCCGCTCGCGGCCGAGGCGTACCCCGTCCCGGCGGTGCCCGGAGCGCGCCGGGTGTTCGTGAGCGTGTACTACGACCGGCCCAGCGACACCATGAAAGCGGTGCTGCGGCTGCCGGGAGGCATCGTCCGCGCGCCCGAGTTCGCCGCCCGTCATCCCCGGTACCCGCAGGCGCTGGCGGTGGCGAACTGGCAGGGCGTCTCCTGGGGAGCGGCCGCTGACGGCCGGCTGGCGGCCCGGTTCGCCCGCGGCCGGTTCACCACGGCGAGCGGGCAGCGGGGGACGTTCGCCGGGCCCTGGCGGCTGACCCGCTACGTCGTCGCCGGCAACCGGGTGGCGCGGCACACCTGGATGATGTCCTCGCCGGGCAGGCTGGGCGCGGATCCGGTGGCCGGCCGGGCCGGGCCCGGCGGCGCGTTCGGCATCTGGGTCTACCCCGCCGTCATGCCCTGACAGCGGGTGCGGCCGGCCTGGCGGGCCGGCCGCACCCGTCTCTCACCACGAACCCCACTGCAGAGACGGCGCGGGCAGGTCCGGCGGTTCAAGGAACGGCGGCGGGCTGCCGAAGTCCAGCGCGTCCAGCGGCGCGGCCGCGGCCGCGTCCCGCCGGGTCAGCGGCGGCAGGTTCCACTTCAGCTCCACCAGCTTCAGGACCGACGTGTGGTCGTACACCTCGCTCGTCACGTAGCCCGGCTTCGCGTACGGGGACACGATCACCGCGGGCACCCGGAACCCGAGCCGGTCATAGCGCTTCGGCCCGGCGTCCTCCGCCTCGTGCTCCCCGAAGTAGGTGGGGAACACCGGCCGCAGCGCCGCCCGCAGCCAGCGCGGCAGCCCGCGCAGCGTCCGCCCGTCGATGTCGTCCGGCGGCACCGCCTCCGGCGGCGGCACGTGGTCGTAATATCCGCCGTGCTCGTCGTAGGTCCAGATCAGCAGCGTGTCCCGCCACGCCGGGCCGTGCATCACCCGGTTGATGATCTCCGCGGCGAAGCTCTCCCCGCGCCGGATGTCCTGCGGGTTCTCCTCCGACCACGCGTCGAAGTCCGGGTCCACGATGCAGAAGGACGGCAGGTTCCCGGCGTCGGCGTCGGCCAGGAACTGGGGGATGCTGCGCAGGTGCAGCATGCACCGGGCCAGCCCCAGCGGGTAGAGGTCCGCGGTGAACGTCTTGTTCCCCCGCACCGCCTTGACCAGCGGCGGGAACCAGCTGCCCAGCGACACGAGCCGGCGCAGCCCCGCGACCCCCCGGCCGCCGATCAGCCGCCGCAGCACCACCCGCTCCCGGTGCACCGGATGGTAGTTGACCCAGGAGATGCCGTGCCGGGTCAGCATGTCGAAGATCGTCCCGTTCTCCGGGTAGTCCACGATGTCGAACGGGAGGTCGTCGATCAGGCCGTTCGCCGTGCCGCTGATCAGGAACCGGCGGTTGGGGAACGTCGGGCCCAGGCAGGAGCTGAACCAGCGGTCCGCGAGCGGGAACGTCTCCGCCAGCCCGTAGTAGAACGGCAGGTCGGACTCATCCCAGTACCCCATCGGGATCGCGTCCCCGCCCCCCGGGGCGTGCTGCCGGTCCCGGGCCGGCACCGTGCCCACGCTGCGGACGAACCCCTCGCACGTGCCGCCGTCCCACTGCACGTGCGTGGCGTGCCACGTCTGCGCGGGCACGCGGGGCACCTGCCGCGTCGACGCCAGGTGGTGCGCGCGGACCTTGCCGCCGTTGCCGCCGGGGTTCGACACGTCCGGCTTCCCGTCGGCGGCCAGCGGGAATCCCTCGCCGCGGCCGTGCAGCATGCCGAGGTAGTTGTCGTAGGAGTGGTTCTCCATCATCAGCACGACGATGTGCTTGATCTGCGGCAGCAGATCCGTGCCGGGTGGCAGGTCCGGCCGCGGCCGCTCCCGCCCGGCCGGCTCCGGGAGCGCGAGCCGCCGCATTTCCCGCCCTTCAAGCCTGTCCCACCGCACGGTCCCTCCCGATCGCCCGGACGCGGATGCACGTGATATCCGTACATACCGCGCCGGAACGCAGTTATCCGGGCCAGCCGCCCAGCGTGGCCCAGGACGGCACTCCGCGGCGTATGCACCAGGGCTGACCTGCGCGTTGCTCTGACACTCAGCGTGAGCGATGTGATACTTGTGGTCACGGATACCTGGTGAGAACGGCCACCCCCGCGGCCTCACGGATGCCCGAGCGTCCCGGCGCCGCCGTCTGCACGGACCAGGTGCGCACGGGGAGGACGCAGCATGGAAAGGCATCTCGCGGGCGGGCTGCTGGCCGCCGCCGGCGCGCTCACCGCGCTCGGGGTCACCGCGCAGGGCATGCTCCGGTTCACCGTCAGCGACGACACCGCCGGGAACAGCCTGGTCCGGGCCGTCGGCGTGGGCACGGGCCTCGACTATCTCGGCGCCGGGGCCGGCTCGTTCTTCGCCC
>JBLMWU010000314.1:0-20790 GCA_050257395.1 Gemmatimonadota bacterium
CTGCAGTCTGCTCGCCCGCCTGCCAGCGGAGCCAGTGGGTCTGACGGTGCCCAGCCGCAGGGGGCGCGGTGCGCCCAGGCCGGAGCGAGCCGAAGGGCCGCGCCGCCGTCTGGACTGACGAGCGAGGTGACGAAGGAGCCGGAGCGAGGAGGGAAGACGGCGGGCTCGAGCGGCCCGGAGGCGAGCGAGGGCCAGAAGGACAGAGGGAAGACGGCGGGCTCCAGCGGCCCGGAGGTGAGCGCGGGCCAAAAGGGGAGCGAGCCGAGGGCCAGAAAGAAGGGCCCCTACGGGGCGGGGGCGCCGGCCACCGCCGCCGCGGGGTCGGCGTCGTCGGTGTAGCCCGGCAGCCACTGGATGACCTCGGCGCGGAACGCGCCTTCGGATTCCAGCTGGCACAGCACCCCGATGCCAGCCGTGGACACCCGGTGGATCAGCACGTAGGACGGCGGCAGGTTCAGCCGCCGGCCCAGGTTCGCGGTGCGGCTGTCGGTCAGCCGGAACGCCTCGGCCCGCAGCCATTCGCGGCTGAACTTGAACCGTTCCACCCGTGACGGCTCGGCCAGCGGCGCCAGGAAGTCCCGCAGCGCGTCCAGGTCCACGTCCCCGCCGTCGCGCAGGAAACCCTGCTCCCGCATGACCTCGGCGGCCCGCTGGATGTCGCCGCCCTCGTGGATGATGCGCAGCACCTGGCCGATAAACGGGGGGAACCCGGCGGGCAGCCGGTCCACCGCGCCGAAGTCCAGCACGCCCAGCCGGCCGTCGGCGAGGATCCGGAAATTGCCGGGATGCGGGTCGGCGTGCAGCAGCCCGGCCCGGGCCGGGCCGGAGAACAGGAACCGGGCGAACAGCACGCCTGCCTGGTCCCGCTCAGCCGGGGAGCCCTCGCTGATGATCTTCGACAGCGGGGTGCCGTCCATCCACTCGGTGACCAGGACGTGGCTGCTCGCGGCGACCACGCCGGGGACCGAGATGTCGGGGTCGCCGGCATAGGCGTCGGCGAACGCCTGCTGCGCGGACGCCTCCAGCACGTAGTCGAGCTCCTCGCTGAGCCGGGCCCGCAGCTCGTCCAGCAGCGGCCTCACCTCGAGCCCTGGCATGATCACCCCGAACAGCCGGGCGACGCGGCTGAGCTGGGTGAAGTCACTGAGCAGGGCCCGCCCCGCGCCCGGGTACTGGATCTTCACCGCGACCGGCCGGCCGTCCTGCCAGACCGCCCGGTGCACCTGGCCGATGGAGGCGGCCGCCGCCGGGGTGTCGCTGAAGTCCCGGAACTGATCGCGCCAGTCCGGGCCCAGGTCGGCCGCGAGCACCTGGTGCACGGTGCGGGCCGGCAGCGGCGGGGCGGATTCCTGCAGCTTCGTGAGGGTGGCCCGGTACGGCCCGGCGATCTCGGGTGGCAGCGCGGCCTCGAAGACCGACAGGGCCTGGCCGAGCTTCATCGCGCCGCCCTTGAGCTCGCCGAGCACCCGGAAGATCTGCTCGGCCGTCCGCTGCTGGATCTCGGCGGCGACGATCTCGGCGGGCCGCCCGCCGATGCGCTTCCCGAAACCCAGTGCGGTCCGGCCGACCAGCCCGACTGGGAGGGTGGCCAGCTTGGCGGTTCGCGTTACGGCACGGCGGGGGAGGTCGTCCACTCCCTCATTGTCGGTCACGATCCCGCGCGGCTGCCACAGGCGCAACGGCTGTGTGGCTGCCAGCTACGGCGGCGCCACTGCCAGGCAGGCAGTACGAGCTCGAGTGTGCCGTTGGTCACGGCGCTGGCCGGGGCGGCCCGGTCGACGAAATGCAGCAGCTGGGCGGCGGCCTGGGCGGCGACCGCGGTGGCGAGGATGGTGTCGCAGGCGGGCGGGTCCGGGACCCGCCCCGCCACTTGCGCGAGGATCAGCGGCCAGGCCGGGTCGCGGTCGGCGCGCGCCAGATCCAGGCACCGCAGGCACGCGGACCGGCCCGGCACCACCAGCGGCCCGACCGTGCCGATGGCCTCGCCCGCCGAGAGCGCCAGGTGCGGGAGGCACGCGCTGACCAGGGCCGCCGGTAACTCCGGATGGCACGGCCCGGCCAGCACCACCAGGTCAGGGCGCGGCTGCCCGCGGCCGTGCCCGGTCGCGAGCCCGGCCGGCAGGTCAGCCGCCCCGCAGGGCGCCGCCGCCGGTCCGCTGGTCCTGACCCGGCCGATCCCGGCGCCCGAGAGCAGGGCGGCGAGCGATAAGCCTGCGCCGATGGTGCCGTGCACCCAGATCGAGGCCTGCCGCCGGCGCGCCAGGGTCCGGGCGCCGCCGTCGCTGTCACCGTGCGCGAGGGAGGCGGTGGCGAGCTCGGGCGCGAGCCGCCGGCGCATCGGGCCGGGAACCGGTCCGTGGGCGGTGGCGGGCACGTCGTGCAGGGCGCCGGCGGCCGCCAGCAGGGCCAGCACCCGGTCGGCGGCTGCTTCCGGGATGCCGAGATCGCGGGCGGCCACCAGGACCTGCAGCCGGTCGCGGCTGCCGTCCAGCAGGCCCAGCAGGCCGCTCACGCCGGCCATGCCGGTCAGGGCGGTCGCCCGGCGCGGGTCGATGCCGATCTGCAGCGTGTCCCGGTCCCGCCAGACGGCGAGCAGGCCGGGCTTGAGCGCGGGTCTCATGGCCAGAGCGTGACACCGCGCGCCGACATTTCCGGCAGGCACTTCCCGCCCGGCATTCCCCGCCCGGCCGGCCGGCCGGCATCCGGGGGGCCACTGGCCGCCGCGGGCCGGGCATCACAGCGGGGAGATGGCCGATGGTCCCCGGGCCGGGAACCGGCCCGCCGGAGCGGCCGTTCCCTGGTGGCTGTGCATCCCCCTTCCCCGGAAGTGACGCCGGCCCGCTGCCCGGGGACCACGTCTGGGACGACGCTAGGTCCGGCCAGCAGGCCGGTCAACGGCACCCTGTGGATAACGGTGTGGACGACGTGGGGAGGACGCGGGGCGTTCCTGTGGAACAGCGGGGGAGAGCCCTGTGAATTTCAAGCTCCGGCCGCCGCCAGGCACCGGCCCACCTGGCAACCTCCCGTCCACCACCTGTGGACAGGAAATACCCGGGTGCTGCCCGGCAGCCCCGGCGCGGTCCCCGGGTCACGGCGCAGACCCGCGCCGTGGCGGCGGACCGCATCCGGCGGCGGGGGCGCCGTGGCGGTGGGCCTGACCGGAGGGCTGGGCCGCGCTCCGATCAGGCCGGGCCCGCCGGGGACGCGCCGGGCCCGGCGATCGCGCGGGCCGCCCGGGGCTCGCCAGCACGAGGCCCGCGGGTGAGAGCACCGGACAGTGCATCACGCCCCGGAAATGGCTGCCGCCCGCGTGCGACTGCCCCTCGGTCGCGGGCCAGCGCGCGGGCCGCCGCAACGATGCCAGCGTTGCGACGCGCGGGCGGGCGAGAGCCCGGACCGGGTCCGGAAGGTCATGACTGGGTCATATCGGCGCAGATCAGACTCGCAAAGGCGCATCCCGGGAATGCCGCTTAATTGCAATTCCCGAGCCATTGTAATATTCACCTGGATATGATATGATTCGATTATTGACCGGTATTCTTCCCGGTGTGACAGACGATGCCATTGCAACTGTGCAGGGGGACGGGCCGGCCGCCGGGGGGCCTAGTCATACCGCGCTGACGGCTGCGGCGGCCCGGGCCGCTCACCTGGTGGTCGACAGCGAACCGCTGATCTTCTCCGACCACCTCGCCGCCGTCCTGCTGGGAGACCTGGCTGACGAGCTCATCGGCTTCCACCGCGCGCACGCCGCGCATCCGGTGCTGGCCGGCGCGCGGGGCCAGGTCGTCGTCCGCAGCCGGTACACCGAGGACCGGCTCGCCCGCAGGGTGGCCAGCGGGATCGGCCAGTACGTGATCCTGGGCGCGGGGCTCGACTCGTTCGGCTGCCGGCCGGGCCTGGCCGGCCGGGTCCGGGTGTTCGAGGTCGACCATCCCGCGAGCCAGGCCTGGAAGCGGGCGGCACTCGCCCGGGCCGGCATCGGGCCGGCGGGCGCGGTCAGCTACGTCCCCGCCGACCTGGCGGCCGGGTCGCTCACGGACGCCCTGGCCGCGGCCGGGTTCGACCTGTCCCAACCCGCGGTGGTGAGCTGGCTGGGGGTGATCATGTACCTGACCCGGCCGGCGATCGAGCGGACGCTGGCAGCGGTCGCCGGGCTGGCCCCCGGGACGGAGCTCATCGCCGACTACATGCTGCCCGCCGGGCTGCGCGACGCGGCCGGGGACAGCTACGCGGAACTGGTCGCCCCGGTCGCCGCCAGCCGGGGCGAGCCCTGGCGCACGTTCCTCAGCCCGGACGAGATGGCGGGCCTGCTGGCCCGGCACGGGTTTGCCGTCGCCGGGCAGGCCGGCCAGCGCGAGGCCATCGGCGCGGCGCTGTGGCAGCGGCACGACCCGCTGCGCCCGGTCAGGCTGTCCATGCTGGCCCGCGCGGCCGTCACCGGCCAGCCGCGCGCCGGCACGCTTCGGTGAGCCAGCCCCGCACCTGATCGCCCGCGCGGCCGTCACCGGCCAGCCGCGCGCCGGCACGCCTCGGTGAGCCAGCCCCGCACCCGATCGCCCACGCCGGCGGCGGCCCGCCGGGACCGCGCCGCGGACCGGTAGCGTGCGGGGTATGCGGCCCGCTGGCGAGGACCTCACCGGTCACCCCGACCGGGACCGGTGGAACAGCCGGTACTCCGGCGGCTTCACCCCGTCGTTCGGCCCGCACCCGCTGGCGGTGCGGGCGCTGGCACTGGACCTGCCCGCCGGCCCGGTGGCCGACCTGGCGTGCGGGCCGTCCGGCAGCGCCCTGCTGGCCGCCGGGGCGGGCCGGGCTGTCACCGCCGTGGACGTGTCCGAGGTGGCGCTGGCCCTGCTCGGGCAGGAAGCCCGGCGCCGCCAGCTGGACCACCTGATCACCCTGGTGCAGGCCGACCTGGCGGGCTGGCGACCGGACCCGGAGGGGTACGCGCTGGTGCTGTGCACCGGGTACTGGGACCGGGCGCTGCTGGCGGTGGCCGCCGCCGCGGTCCGGCCGGGCGGGCTGCTCGGCTGGGAGGCGTTCACCGCCGCGGCCCTGCGCGAGCGGCCGGGCATGAACCCCCGCTGGTGCCTCGGCCCGGGTGAGCCGGCGTCCCTGCTGCCCGCTGACGTCCGGGTCGTGGACCAGGCGGACGTGCCGGGGGCCAAGCGCCGGCTGCTCGCCCGGCGGGCCAGCCGGGACGGCACCAGGCGCTGACCGGGCGGGAATCACCGGCCAGGGCGGTTCGGTTGAGGCAGGCAGCACAGCACGGACACCCGGCACAGACGTGCACCGCCACCTGAGCGAGGAGAAGACAGTGGCTGAGGTCACCGACTGGAACAGGAAGATCATCGAGGAGTTCCGCGCGAACGGTGGCCGGGTCGGCGGCCAGTTCGAGGGTGCCCCCCTGCTGCTCCTGCACACGGTGGGCGCCCGGAGCGGCCAGGAGCGGGTGAACCCGATGATGTACCGGGCGGTGGGGGACAGCTACGCGGTGTTCGCCTCCAAGGCGGGCGCTCCCACCAACCCGGACTGGTACCACAACCTGCGCGCCAACCCCCGGGTGCGGGCCGAGATCGGCACCGGCACCGTCGAGCTGGCCGCCCGGGTCGCCGAGGGCGAGGAGCGGGAGCGCATCTGGTCCGCGCAGAAGCAGGAGTACCCCGGCTTCGCCGACTACGAGCGCAAGACCGACCGGCAGATCCCGGTGGTCATCCTCGAGCCCGTCGGCTAGCGGGCCGCGGGGCCGGGCCGGTCAGCCGGCCTGGTCCCCGTCTGGCTCCCCGTCACCGGGCTCACCTTCGCCGGGCTCGCCTTCGCCGGGCGGGCCGTTGTCGACCTCGCCGGAGCGGCCCTCGTGCGGCGCCGGGCCCGCCTGATCCCCCTCCAGCTCGGACATGTCCAGCTCCGGCCGCCCGCGGACGAAGCCGGCCGGGTCGTCGAAGTCGTCGGCGGTCGGCAGCAGGTCCGGGTGGGACCAGATGGCGTCCCGGCCGCCGGTGCCGCGGGCCTCGGTGAGCTCGTGCCAGATCACGGCGGCTTCCCGCAGCCGGCGCGGGCGCAGCTCCAGGCCGACCAGGGTGGCGAACGTGCGCTCCGCGGGCCCGCCGGTGGCCCGCCGCCGCCGGATCGCCTCGGCCAGGGCGGCCGCCTCCAGCAGCCGGCCGGCCGCCGCGGTCTCCACGACGGTGGCCACCCAGCCCTCGACCAGCGCCAGGGCGGTCTCCAGCCGCGCCAGCGCCGCCTTCTGCTGCGGCGAGTCCTCCGGCTGGAACAGGGAGGCGCCTTCCAGCATCTCCTGCATGGCCTGGGGGTTCTCCGGGTCCAGCTGCTGCATGGCGTCCCGCAGCCGGGAGTTGTCCACGGTGATGCCCCGGGCGTACTCCTCGACGGCGCCGAACAGATGCCCGCGCAGCCACGGCACATGGGCGAACAGCCGGTGGTGCGCCGCCTCGCGCAGCGCCAGGAAGAGCCGGACCTCGTCAGCGCCCACCGACAGGCCCTCGCCGAACGCGGCGATCCCGGACGGCAGCAGCGCCGCCGTGCCCTCCGGCCCGAGCGGCAGCCCCACGTCGGTGGAGCTCACCACCTCCCGGGCGAGCATGCCGACCGCGCCGCCCGCCTGGCTGCCCACCAGCATGCCGCCGATCCGGCGCAGCATCGCCCCCAGGCCGCCGAAGGCGCCCAGCCCGCCGCCGACCGCCTGCAGGGCCTGGCTCAGCTCCGGCGGGAGCCCGCCGGAGTCCTCGCTGAGCACCGCGCCCATCGCGGAGACCGCCTTGTCGGCGACCGGGTCGCACAGCCGCGCCCACACCGGGAACGTCGCCTCGACCCACTCCGACCGGCTCCACGCCTGCGCGGTGCGGATCCCGGACGGGAAGCTGGTGACCTCGTCCAGCCACAGGTCGGCGAGCCGGAGCGCGTCGGTGACCTTCGCGCGGTCGCTCTCCAGCACGCTCGGGTCGCCTTCCTCCGCGGCCGCCACCGTCTGGCGGGCCGTGTTCTTGGCGAGATCCCAGTTCACCGGCCCGCCCTGATAGGACATCAGGTCGGCGAACTGGCGCAGCACCTCAGCGATCTGCTGCGGATCGAACGGGCCCATGGGGCCGCCCTCACCGGGCGGCCCGCCCTGACCGCCGGACCCGCCGGAGCCACCGGAGCCCCGGCCCGGATCGTTCGGCAGCCCAAAGCCGAAGGGAGGATCAGCCATCGCCATGGCCTCTCAGGCAGGATGGAAGGATCACACTCGCCACGTTATCCCGGGAGCTGCACCCTTGAGCACCGCACAGGCCCAGGTTCGCCCCCGGCGCAGCCGCACCGGGCCGCCCGCGCCCGTCCCGCCCAGGCCCGCCGGACCGCCCGGGGCGGCGGATCCGCGCGCGCAGCCGGAGCGGCCAGCGGAGGACCGCCAGCCCGCAGGGCAGCGCCGGGCGGGCAAGCCGGGCCGCGGGCGCCGGGCCGAGGGCGTGCCCGCGCCCCGTACCGACGGGCAGGACCTGGCCGGGGCCCCGCGGAGCGGCCCGCGGAACGAGGGCCGGCTGCCCAGCGGCCAGGGGCCGGTGGTGGCTGTCACCGGCGCCGCCCGCGGGCTCGGGCACGCCCTCGCGGTCCGGCTCGCCGAGTCGGCCGGCATCCGGCGGGTCGTCGCGATAGACGACCACCGGGGCGACGTGACCGGGGTCACCTGGCGGCTGGCGGACGTCCGGGACCCCGCGCTGGCAGGCCGCCTGACCGGGGTGGACGTGCTGGTGCACACCGACCTCGATCTGTCCGCGGAGTCGGACCACCGGTCCCGCCGCGCGTTCAACGTCCGGGCCGCGCAGACCGTGCTGACCGCGGCCGCCGCGGGCAGGGTCGGCCGGGTCGTCCTGGTGACCAGCGCGATGGTGTACGGCGCGCGGCCGGGCAACCCGGTGCCGCTGCCCGAGGACGCGCCGCTGGGGGCGGAACCGGACGGCAGCGTCGCGGGCGACCTGCTGGAGATCGAGCACCTGGCGCGCCGCTCCCGCCGGACCCACCCGGGCATGGCGGTCGACGTGGTCCGCCCCGCGGCCCTGGTCGGCGACGGCGTCGACACGCTGGTCACCCGGCATTTCGAGGCCCACCGGCTGCTGTCGGTCAAGGGCGCGGCGCCCCGGTGGCAGTTCTGCCACACCGACGACCTCATCTCGGCCCTGGAACTGGCGGTCACCGGCCGGGTGACCGGGACCTTCGCGGTGGGCTGCGACGGCTGGCTGGAGCAGGAGCAGGTGGAGGAGCTCTCCGGCCTGCGCCGGATCGAGCTGCCCGCCGGGCTGACCTTCGCCACCGCGCAGCGGCTGCACCGGCTCGGCATCACCCCCGCGCCCGTGAACGACCTGGAGTACCTCGTCTACCCGTGGGTGGTGGACTGCGCCACCCTCCGGGAGGCTGGCTGGCGGCCGGCCTACAGCAACGAGGACGCCCTGCGGCTGCTGCTGGAGCAGCGGGCCAGCCACCGGGCCGCCCAGCGGCGCATCCCGCGCAAGGAGGCCACCATCACCGCGGCTGGCGCCACCGTGGCGGTCATCGGCACGGCCGCGATCGTCCGGGCGGCCCGGCGGCGCAAGCGCGGCTCCGCATGACCGGCCGGGTCCGCCCGCCCCGCCGCCGCTTGCGGCGCGCTCCGGTACGGTGACTGCGTGGACGTGATCAGGCTGATCGAGCTGCGCGACGAGCCGCTCTCGGTAGACGAGGTGCGGGCCGCCGTCGCCGACGCCGCCGCTGGCGGCATCGCCCTGTTCCTGGGCGCGGTCCGTGACCATGACCATGGCCGCGGGGTGATGCGGCTCTCCTACAGTGCGCACCCGTCCGCCGAAGCGGAGCTGCGCCGGGTGGCCGAGAAGGTGGCCGCCAGCTACAGCGTGCTCGCCCTGGCCGCGGTCCACCGGGTCGGTGAGCTGGCGGTCGGCGATCTCGCGGTGGTGGTGGCCGTTGCCTGCGCCCACCGGGGCGAGGCCTTCGAGGCCTGCCGGACGCTGATCGACGACCTCAAGCACAGCGTGCCGATCTGGAAGCAGCAGTGGTTCTCCGACGGGGACAGCGAGTGGGTCAACGGTGCCTAGCCTGGCGCCCCTGTCCCGCCGCCAGCTGACGCTGCTGATAGCGGGGATCGGGGTGGTGGCCGCGGTGGTGGCGGCCGCGCTGCTGCCGGTCCCGTACGTGATCCTCAGCCCGGGCCCGACCCTGAACACCCTCGGCTCGCTGCGCGGCCACCCGATGATCGAGGTCAGCGGCCGCCCCACGTACGCCGCGGGCGGCCACCTGAACCTGGTCACCGTCTCCTTCCAGGGCGGCCCGCAGGACCAGTTCAACGTGTTCACCGCGCTGCAGGCCTGGCTGAGCCCGCAGGACGCGGTGGTGCCCGAGGAGGAGCTGTTCGGGCCCAACCAGACCCAGCAGCAGGTGGTCCGGCAGGACACCCAGCAGATGGTCAGCTCCCAGCAGACGGCGACGGCCGCGGCCCTGTGCCAGCTGCGCGTCCCGTTCACCACCGTGGACACCGTCCTGGGCACGATCAAGGGCCTGCCCGCCGCGGGCGTGCTGCGCAAGGGAGACGTGATCACCGCGGTGAACGGGACGCCGGTGACCTGCCGGCAGAGCACCGGGGACCTGATCCGCTCGCACGGCCCCGGCGCGCCGGTCACCCTGACGGTGCGGCGCGCCGGCGCGCTGCGGACCTTCCGGCTCACCACGGCCCGCGACGGCGGGCACGCCGTGGTCGGGATCACGGTGGCGGAGAGCTACCGCTTCCCCTTCAAGGTCAGGATCAATGTGGGGGACATCGGCGGGCCCAGCGCGGGGATGATGTTCGCGCTGGGGATTATCGACAAGCTGACCCCGGGCAATTTGACCGGCGGCCGGTACATCGCCGGCACCGGCGAGATCTCGGCCGACGGCACGGTCAGCCCGATCGGCGGGATCCAGCAGAAGATGGCCGGGGCCCGGGCCGCGGGCGCCACCGTCTTCCTGACCCCCGCGGCCAACTGCCCCGACACCGCGGGCGCGGTGCCCGCTGGCATGCGCCTGGTCAAGGTGAGCACGCTGTCCGGGGCGGTGGCCGCGCTGCACGCGCTGGCCGCGGGCAGGGCCGTCCCCGGCTGCTGACCCAAGTCCCGGCCGCGGCGACGTGGTGGCCGTCCGCGCGGCGCCCGGCGGGCCGCGGGCCCGGGCGCACCGTCATGATCGCGGTAGATTTGCCCTGACCGACCTGAGGGAGACCGCGTGACCTTCCGGCCCTCCGGCCCCGCCAGGCCGCCCGCTGCCCGGCACGCGATCCGGCTGCCCCGCTGGCCGCGGACCTTCCTCCCGGTGCTGCTCGGCCTGGTGGCGCTCATCATCGTGGTGGTGATCGCCAGCGGGGTGTGGACCGACTTCCTGTGGTTCCGTTCCGTGCACTACACGACGGTCTTCGGCGTCACCTACGGCACCCGGTGGGCGCTGTTCTTCGCGGCCGGGACGGTCATGGTGGTGCTGACCGGCGCGTCCGCGGTGCTCGCCTACCGGCTGCGGCCGGTGTACCGGCCGGTGTCCGCGCACCGGTCCGCGCTGGAGAGCTACCGGATGGCCGTGGACCCGCACCGGCTGCAGCTGCTGGCTGTCGTGCTCGCGGTAACCGGCATCCTGACCGGGCTCGCCGCGTCCGGCTCCTGGCGGACCTGGCTGCTCTTCAGCAACCAGGTGCCGTTCGGCGTCAGCGACCCGCAGTTCCACCTGGACCTGTCGTTCTTCGTGTTCACCTACCCGTTCATCCGGCTGGTGCTGGGCTACCTGTTCGTGGCGGTGCTGCTGGCTCTGCTGGTCGCGGTCGTGGTGCACGCCCTGTACGGCGGCCTGCGCTGGCACGGCAGGCGGCCACGGGCCAGCGCCGGGGCCCAGGCCCACCTGTTCGTGCTGGTGGGGATCTTCGTGCTGCTCAAGGCGGTGGCGTACTGGTTCGACCGGTACGGCATCGACTTCTCCCAGCGGGGGGTGATGACCACCGGCGCGTCCTACACCGACGTCAACGCGGTGCTGCCCGCGAAGACCGTGCTGGCGGTGATCGCGCTCCTGTGCGCGCTGCTGTTCTTCGCCGGCGCGGTCCGGCACAGCGCCACCCTGCCCGGGGTAGGCCTCGGCCTGCTGGTGCTCTCGGCGATCCTCATCGGCGGCGTGTACCCGGCGGTCATCCAGCAGTTCGTGGTCGGGCCGAACGCCCTGGCCAAGGAGTCCCCCTACCTCACCCGGGAGATCCACGCCACCCGCCAGGCCTACGGGATCAGCCGCGTCCGTGTCCAGAACTACCCGGGCGTCCCGGCCGGGACGCCCGCCCAGCAGGCGGCCGGGGTCGCCCGCCTGCACGGGATGCGGCTGCTCGACCCGGCCGTGGTGTCGCCCTCCTTCCAGCAGCTCCAGCAAATCAAGGGCTACTACCGGTTCCCGGCCCAGCTGGCGGTGGACCGGTACGTGCTGGCCGGCGGCGGCCGCCTGCCGCAGGACCTGGTGGTGGCGGTGCGCGGGCTGAGCGGCCCGCCGTCCGGCCAGGGCAACTGGGTCAACTCCCACCTGGTGTACACGCACGGCTTCGGCTTCGTGGCGGCCCGCGCCAACGTGCTGGCCGCCAGCCCGCCCGGCTCCCCCTCCTTTGCCGAGAGCGACATCCCGCCGGTTGGCGTGCTCGGCCGGTTCCAGCCCCGGGTGTACTTCGGCGAGCAGGAGAACACCTACGCGATCGTGGGCGGCCCGCCGCACACCCCGCCGGTGGAGCTCGACTATCCGCAGGCCAGCGCCGGCGGCCAGCGCAACACCACCTACCGCGGGGACGGCGGCGTGCCGATCGGCTCACTGCCCGCCCGGCTCGCCTACGCGGTCAAGTTCACCGACATCAACATGCTGCTGTCCGGCGCGATCAACGGCGACTCCCGGGTCCTCTACGACCGCCAGCCGCTGGCCCGGGTGGCCAAGGTCGCCCCGTTCCTCACCCTGGACGGCAGCACCTACCCGGTGGTCGCGCACGGGCGCATCCTGTGGGTCGTCGACGGCTACACCACCACCGACCTGTACCCGTACTCCGAGCGGCTGAGCATGCAGCAGGCCACCACCAGCAGCCTCGCCCCGGGCGGCTCGGTGGCGGGCGCGCAGCCCAGGCAGATCAACTACCTGCGCAACCCGGTCAAAGCGGTGGTGGACGCCTACAGCGGGGCGGTCACCCTCTACCAGTGGGGCCCGCCCGACCCGGTGCTGGCGACCTGGATGAAGGCGTTCCCCGGCCTCATCCAGCCGCGCCGGGCCATCCCCGGCTACCTGCTGCCGCACCTGCGCTACCCGGTCGGCCAGTTCGAGGTGCAGCGGCAGATCCTCGGCCGCTACCACGTCCAGCAGGCCCAGTCCTTCTACGGCGGGCAGAACTTCTGGTCGGTGCCGCACGACCCCACGGTCGGCCAGGGCGGGGCCGCCCAGCCGCCCTACTACCTGACCATGACCATGCCCGGGTACCGGCAGCCCACGTTCTCGCTGACCGGCTCCATGGTGCAGCGCGGGCGGCAGAACCTGGCGGCCTATCTCGCGGTGGACAGCAACCCGCAGGCGGGCTACGGCAGCCTGCGCATCCTCCAGCTCCCGCAGGACGCCGCCATCCTCGGCCCGCAGCAGGTGCAGAACATCTTCGAGTCGAACGGGACCGCGTCCAAGGACCTCTCCCTGTACCGCCAGGGCGGCTCCACGGTGATCTTCGGTGACCTGATCGCGCTGCCGGCCGCCCGCGGCCTGCTGTACGAGGAGCCGGTCTACATCCAGGCGGCGGGCGGGAACGCCGGCGGCACCTACCCGACCGCGCCGCGGGTGCTGGCGTACTTCGACGGCCGGGTCGGCTACGCGGCGACGCTGCGGGAGGCGCTGGCCCAGATCGTGCCGGGCCTGGCCAGCATCAGCCAGCCCATCGGCGGCACCGGGCCCGGCGGCGCCGCCGCCGTCCGGGTCTACCTGCAGCAGGCGCAGCGGTACTACGCGCAGGCACAGGCCGCGCTGGCCGCCCACCCGCCGGACTGGGCAGGCTACGGGCAGGCGATCGCCCGGATGGAGCAGGCGCTCAGCAATGCCCAGAAAGCCGCCGCCGCGGTCCCCGCCGCGCCCGGGGCCGCCCCGCCCGCCCCGCCATCCGCAGCGCCTTCGCCGGGCCCGGGCGCACATTAGGCCTGTCTCGTGCTCTGACTCGCCAGACAGGCCCTACGGTGGTGATGCTCACCCGGAGCGGGGCAGAGGGCGTACGCTCGGTGGTGGCGGGGGACAAATTCACCGGCCCGCGAGAGGGAGCGAAACTGGTCGTGGAGCCTCGGGTCCTTGTTGACGCGACAGCGGTGCCCGCTGACCGCGGCGCGCTCGGCCGTTATGTGGATGGCCTGGTGGCCGCGCTGGGGGCAGCAGGCGCGGACCTGGCAGTCGCCTGCCAGCGTGCCGACGAAGAGCGCTACGGCAAGCTGGTGCCGTCGGCGCGCATCGTCACCGGGCCGACCGCGATCGCCCACCGGCCCGCCCGGCTGGCCTGGGAACAGACCGGGCTGCCGCTCGTCGCCCAGCAAGTGAGCGCTAACGTGCTGCACGCGCCGCACTACACGATGCCGCTGCGGGCCGGGGTGCCGGTCGTGGTCACCGTGCACGACCTGACGTTTTTCACTGAGCCGGACGCCCACAACCCGGTCACCGCCACCTTCTTCAAGTCGGCGATCCGCACCGCCGCGCGCCGGGCCACCAGGCTGCTCGTGCCGTCCAAGGCCACCCGCGACGAGCTGGTCCGGGTGCTCGGCGCCGACCCGACCCGCATCGATGTCGCGTACCACGGCGTGGACCACTCGCTGTTCCACCGGCCCGACCCGGCGCAGCTGCAGACGGTGTCCGACCGGCTCGGCCTGCACGGCCGGGCCTACGTCGCCTACCTGGGCGGGCTGGAGCCCCGCAAGAACGTGCCCGCGCTCATCACCGGCTGGGCGGCGGCCGTGACGGACCTGCCCGACCCGCCCGCGCTGGTGCTGGGCGGCGGCAGCGGCTGGAGCGAGGAGGTCGACGAGGCGGTCGCGGCCGTGCCCGCCCACCTGCGCCTGGTCCGGCCCGGCTACCTGCGGTTCAGGGACCTGCCCGGCTTCCTCGGCGGCGCGCTGCTGGTCGCCTGCCCCAGCCGCGGCGAGGGCTTCGGCCTGCCCGTGCTGGAGGCCATGGCCTGCGGCGTGCCGGTGCTCACCACCCACCGCGCCTCGCTGCCCGAGGTCGGCGGCGACGCCGTCGCCTACACCGAGCCGGACGCGGGCAGCATCCGCAGCGCGATCCGGTCGCTGCTGGACGACCCGGCGCGCCGGGAGGCGCTCGCCACCGCGGGGTATGCGCGATCCCAAGAATTCACCTGGGCGGCTTCGGCAGAAGCACATCTGGCCTCCTACCAGCGTGCAGCCGGGCAGCGCGGAGAGTAGCCTCCGTCCCTATGTCCAGCCACGCACCCGGCTCGCCGTCCCCCGAAACGCTCGAGGCCATCCTGCTGGTCGGCGGCCAGGGAACCCGGCTCCGGCCGCTCACGATCGGCACGCCCAAGCCGCTGCTGCCGACCGTGGGGGTGCCCTTCCTGGCCCATCAGCTCGCCAAGGCGGCCGCGGCCGGCGTCACCCGGGTGGTGCTCGCCACCGCCTACCGGGCGCCCATGTTCGCCGAGTGCCTGGGCGACGGCTCCTCGTTCGGGCTGGAGATCGAGTATGTGCAGGAGGACGTGCCGCTGGGCACGGGCGGGGCGATCCGCAACGCCGCGTCCGCGCTGCGCAGCTTGCCGGACAGCCCGGTGCTGGTGCTGAACGGCGACGTGCTGTCCGGCCATGACCTCGCCGCCCAGCTGGACCTGCACGTCAAGCGGGAGGCCGCGGCCACGCTCCACCTGGTGGAGGTCGACGACCCGGCGCGGTTCGGGTGCGTGCCGACCGATGACGCCGGCCGGGTCACCGCGTTCCTCGAGAAGACCCCTGACCCGGTCACCAACCGGATCAACGCGGGCTGCTACGTGTTCCGGCGCAGCGTCATCGACCGGATCCCGCCCGGCCGGGTGGCCTCTGTGGAGCGGGAGACGTTCCCGGAACTGATCTCCGACGGCGCGCTGGTGCTGGGGTTCTGCGAGCAGGCCTACTGGCTCGACGTGGGCACCCCGGAGGCGTTCGTGCGCGGCTCCTGCGACCTGGTGCTGGGCCGGCTCGCCTCGCCCGCGCTGGCGGGCGTCAGCGGCATCCCGGCCCCGTCCCTGGTGCTGGACGGCGCGGACGTCGATCCTTCCGCCCGCGCCAGCGGCGGGACGGTCATCGGGGCCGGCTCGCGGCTCGCGGCGGGTGCTGAGGTGGCCGGCAGCGTGCTGTTCGAGGAGGTGTCGATCGGCGCGGGCGCCCGGGTCACCGGCAGCGTGCTCGGCCGCGGCGCGCGGATCGGCGACGGCGCCGTGCTGGACCAGGTGGTCATCGGCGAGGGCGCGGCGGTGGCGGCCGGCAACGAGCTGCGCGCCGGGCTGCGGCTGTGGCCGGGCATCGAACTCGGCCCCACCGCCATCCGCTTCTCGACGGACGTCTGAGCGTCCCGGCCGGCGGCGGCGTGGCCAGGGTGCGCAGGGGCCCGGCGGGCCCCGCGGCGCTGCCGGGGGTGCCGCCGGTGCGCGCCACCAGCCGGCTGGCGATGGCGACGGTGCGCAGCCCGGCGGCTGCCACGGCCAGCGCGGCCCGGGCCGGCCGGGCGGCGGCCGCCACCGGTGATGCGGGCCTGGCCCGGGACTGGCGGGCGCCGTTCCCGCTGAACGTGACCGTCATCCTGGCGGTGCACCGGCGCGGCACCGGCGACCCGGCCTTCCGGATGGATGCGGCGGGCGCGGTCTGGCGGACCTCGCTCACCCCGGACGGGCCGGGCACGCTGCGGGTCACCGGCCGGCCGGACGGGGCAGGCTGCCTGGTCCGGGCGCAGGCGTGGGGCCCGGGGGCGGGCTGGCTGCTCGCCGCGCTCCCGGCCATGCTGGGGGCGGCCGACGACCCCGCGGGCTTCCGCCCGGGCCACCCGGTGCTGCACGAGCTGTGGCGGCGCTACCCGGGGCTGCGCGTCGGCCGGACCGGCCTGGTGTTCGAGGCGCTGGTCCCGGCGGTGCTGGAGCAGAAGGTGGTGGCGTCCGAGGCGTGGCGGGCCTGGCGGCTGCTGCTGCGCTGGCACGGCAGCCCCGCGCCCGGCCCGGCGCCCGCCGGGATGCGGGTGTGCCCGCCCGCCGCCACCTGGGCGCGGATCCCGTCGTGGGACTGGCACCGGGCGGGCGCGGAGGCGGTGCGGGCCCGCACCATCATCGGCGCGGCCCGGGTGGCCGCCCGGCTGGAGGAGATCACCGGCCTGCCGCATGCCGAGGGGGACCGGCGGCTGCAGAGCCTGCCGGGGATCGGCCCGTGGACGTCAGCGGAGATCCGGCAGCGCGCCTGCGGCGACCCGGACGCGGTGTCGGTGGGGGACTACCACCTGCCCGGGGCGGTCGGCTGGGCGCTGGCCGGGCGCAAGGTCGACGACGCGGGCATGCTGGAACTGCTCGCCCCGTACGCCGGGCACCGGTACCGGGCGACCCGGCTGGTGGAGCTGAGCGGCCTGCGGCCGCCCCGCCGCGGTCCCCGGATGGCGCCCCGCGACTACTCCGCGCTCTGACCGCCCGGCGGCGTGGCTGCTGCGCACGTTGCCCTGTGGCGCTCTGGCTGCCCGCGGCGTGGCTGCCCTGTTCTGGCTGTCCCGTGATGTGGCTGCTTCGCGGCCCGCTACTCCGCGGCCTGAGTATCGCCGCCGGGCGGGGTGGCGGTTGCCTGGCCGCTGGCGTTGTCACTGGCGCCCTGCGCGCTGGAGCCTCTGCCGGCGGGGCCCTGCTCGCCGGCTGGCCGCTGCTCCTGGCAGCGGGGGCGGGCCGCGGCGGTCCCGCCGGGCCGCCGCTGCGGGCCGGTGTCCTGCCGCTGCGGGCCGGTGCTGTGCCGCTGCGCTGCAGCACCCATCCGCTGCGGGCCGGTGCCGTGCCGCTGCGGGCCCGTGCCCACCCGCTGCGGGCCGGTGCTGTGCGAGCCGTGCAGGCGCAGGATGCGCGTGCGGTGGGCCTGCCGGACCACGCCGTCGAAGGTGGGCTTGGGCTGGTTGATGGCGGGCATCACCGAGGTGAGCTCGGCGCTCGCCGCCGCCGTCGCCTTGCGTTTGCGCTCGGCCACCTCGGCCCGGGCGGCCGCCTTCGACAGCCGGTACGCCATCTGCTGGCGCTGCCTGGCGCGCTGCCGCACCTTGAGCAGCCGCTCGGCGACGGCCAGCAGGCAGATTGCTATTAAGGCCCCAACGATGATCAGCACTGTTATGGCTCCCGCCATCCCGCTCGCGTGCTTCCCCGGTCCCGAGCTACCGAGGCTACGCGAAGCCGGGGCCTGCCGCCGCCCCCACCGCGCCGGCCCGGCCGCCTCGCTCCCCTCGCCACCCGTGCCCTGTCACGCATTGCCCGATTCCTCAGCCGTTCGTCCATGACCCCCCAGGAGGGGCCATAACTCAACTGCTGATGACTTTCCTCACGGCTGGCCCTCAAACCTGCGGCCCGCGGCGGTGCGCTGGCCCGGCCCGCCAGGGGAAGGCGGCCAGATCAGGATCGGCCCAGCCGGCCCTGGCCGCGGGCGAGGCCAGCAGTCCCGGCGAGTAGTGCCGGCTCAGCAGCCGCTTGTCCAGCAGGGCGGGATTGCGCGCGGCGAAGGCGGCGAACCCTGTCCCGGGCGGGCAGGCCGCCGCGTGGTGGGCGACCAGGCCTGCCCAGGCCCGGGTCATGGTGGCGTGGAACTTCTGCGGTGCCCCGTGCCGCGCGGCGATCTCCCGCAGCCAGCCGGCCACCACCTCCGGCGCCGCGGCCGGCCCGTACCGCTGGACCGCGAGGAACGCGAGGTGGATGTGCTCCCGGTGGCCGAACCGGGCGCCGCCGGGAGCGACCTCGGCCAGCACGGCCGCGAGGTCCGCGCCCGGCCCGCCGCCGGGGCCGGGCCTCGGGGCGCTGGCGGCGGTCTGGCGGTCGCCGTGGCCGGCGGTCATCGGGGCACCTCCGAGAATGCGCGGACCACGGCGGCGAAGCCGGCCCGCTGGGCAAGGGTCACCCCGGTGAGCGCCTGCTCCTCCAGATCCCGGACAGCCGCGGCCACCTGCGTGGCGGCCAGGCCGCCGGGCGGGGTGAGCGAGACCAGGAAGGAGCGGCGGTCGGCTGGGTCGAGCTCCCGGGTCACGAGGCCGCGCCGACCCAGCCGGTCAAGCACGCTGGTCAGCGTCGTCGGCCGGGTCGCAGTGGCGGTGGCCAGCGCGCCGACGCTGACCGGCCGTCCGTGGGCCAGGTTCGCCAGCGCATTGATCTCCGAGGGACCAAGATCTAGCACCGCCAGCCGGCCCGCCAGCGCGGCCAGGGTCGCGTGGGTGGCCCGCTGCAGCCCCAGGATCAGCTCCCCGCTGTCAGTTATCACGAAATCAGACTATCCCAAATCGAAGTAGTTTGCCTCCGGCCGCCATCGGGCCTTTGGGCCCGGGCAATCCGGACTAAATGCCCCTGATGGCGGGCTGGCGCCGGGTCATCGTCAAAGCAGGAACCGAGAACCGGTGAAGGAGCGCAGGCGGTTGTGCCCGGAGGTGGTTCCGGGCCCGGCGGGCCAGTGCCGCAGGTGACAGCCCGGGCACGACCACTTGCGGCATGCCACCGGCCGCCCCGCACTCACCGGGGCGGGAAGCCACGCCATACAGTGCCGCTATGAGCGACGTGCCTCCCCACCGCCCGCCGTCGGACTCCGCCCCCGCTGCCAGCGCGCTGCGGCGCGCCCTGGCGCGGGCCAGGGACGGCAAGCCGCTCGACGAGGCCGAGGCCACCATCCTGCTGCACGCGCGCGGGGAGGATCTGGACACGCTGCTCGCGCACGCGGGCCGGGTCCGGGACGCCGGGCTGGCCGCGGCCGGGCGGCCCGGGGTCATCACCTACTCGCGCAAGGTCTTCATCCCGCTGACCAGGCTGTGCCGGGACCGCTGCGGCTACTGCACGTTCGCGACCGTGCCAGGCCGGCTGGACAGCCCGTACCTGTCCCCGGACGAGGTGCTCGCCATCGCCCGCGAAGGCGCGGCCCTGGGCTGCAAAGAAGCCCTTTTCACGCTGGGGGACCGGCCGGAGGACCGGTGGCAGCAGGCCCGGCGCTGGCTGGACGAGAACGGCTACGACGACACCCTGTCCTACGTGCGGGCGATGGCAATCCGGGTGCTGGAGGAGACCGGGCTGCTGCCGCACCTCAACCCCGGCGTGCTGACCTGGCAGGACTTCCAGCGGCTCAAGCCGGTCGCGCCGTCCATGGGCATGATGCTGGAGACCACCGCCACCCGGCTGTTCAGCGAGCGGGGCGGCCCGCACTTCGGCAGCCCCGACAAGGACCCGGCGGTGCGGCTGCGAGTACTGGAGGACGCCGGCCGCAGTGCGGTTCCGTTCACCACCGGGATTCTCATCGGCATCGGCGAGACGCCGGCCGAACGGGCGGATGCGATCTTCGCGATCCGCCGTGTCGCCCGCGAGTACGGCGGGATCCAGGAAGTCATCGTGCAGAACTTCCGCGCCAAGCCGGGCACCAAGATGCGGGCGACGCCGGACGCCGAACTCGACGACCTCGCGGCGACGATCGCCGTGAGCAGGCTCGTGCTCGGTCCGTCGATCCGGATTCAGGCACCGCCGAACCTGATCGGCGACGAGTACCAGCTGATCCTCGATGCCGGGATCGACGACTGGGGCGGGGTGTCGCCGCTGACCCCGGACCACGTCAACCCCGAGCGGCCCTGGCCGCAGATCGACACGCTCGCCGAGCGAACCTCGGCGGCCGGGTTCGACCTGCGGGAGCGGCTGACGATCTACCCCGGCTACATCAAGGAGCCGTGGCTCGACCCGCGGGTGGCGGCGCACGTGGTGGCCCTGGCTGACCCCGCCACCGGGCTGGCCGCGGCGGATGCCATGCCAGCTGGCCTGCCCTGGCAGGAGCCCGACGGCGGCTGGGGCGAGTCGGCCGGCCGGACTGACCTGCACGTCACGATCGACACGCAGGGACGGACTGCGGATCGGCGGACCGACTTCGAGGACGTCTACGGCGACTGGTCCGAGATCGCCGGCCGCATCGAGCCCGCGGCGCGCCAGGCTGCGCGCGGCCCCGAGCGGCTGCGGGCCGAGGTCGCCGCTGCGCTGCGCAGCGCCGAGCGCGACCCGGCTGGCCTCACCGATGCCCAGGCCCTGGCGCTGCTGGATGCTGACGGCCCGGAACTCGAGGCGCTCGCGAACCTCGCCGATGCCATCCGCCGGGACGTCAACGGCGACGACGTCACCTACGTCGTGAACAGGAACATCAACTTCACCAACGTCTGCTACACCGGCTGCCGGTTCTGCGCGTTCGCGCAGCGGCGGACCGACGCCGACGCCTACACGCTGTCGCTGGAGCAGATCGGTGACCGGGCGCAGGAGGCCTGGGCGGCGGGGGCGACCGAGGTTTGCATGCAGGGCGGCATTCACCCGGACCTGCCAGGGACGGCGTATTTCGACATCGCCGGAGAGGTCAAGCGCCGCTCTCCGGACATGCATATCCACGCGTTCTCGCCGATGGAGGTCATGAACGGCACGGCTCGCACCGGGCTGTCGGTCCGCGACTGGCTGCAGCGTGCCAGGGAAGCCGGTGTCGGCTCGCTCCCCGGAACGGCCGCCGAGATCCTCGACGACGACGTGCGCTGGGTGCTGACCAAGGG
>JBLMWU010000315.1:0-19778 GCA_050257395.1 Gemmatimonadota bacterium
TCAGCAGGAAGGACGCGTCATGCCACCGACCGCCGCCATCCTCGCGGCAGCGGGCTCCGGGTGAGCGCGCCCCCGCCCGGCCCGGCCGGCCGCGCCAGCAGCGGCGCCGCCCGCGCCGCGGTCTTCCCGCGGCTGCGCTACATGGGCTCGAAGTACCGGCTGCTGCCGGAGCTGGCGGCCGTGTTCGCCGAGTTCGGCGGCGGCAGCGCGCTGGACGCCTTCTCGGGCAGCGGGGTCGTCTCCTACCTGCTCAAGACCATGGGCTACCGGGTGACGGCCAACGACTTCCTCACCTTCCCGGCCGTGATCGCCCGGGCCACGGTGGCCAACCAGGGGGTCACGCTGACGCCGGGCGACATCGACACGATCTGCGGGCCGGCCGCGGATGACCGCGACTTCATCCAGCGCACCTTCCGCGGGCTCTACTTCACCGGCGAGGACCTGCGGTTCCTCGACTCGGCGTGGTCGCACATCGACCGGCTGGCCGGGCACCGGCAGGCGCTCGCGATCTCGGCGCTGGTGCTCGCGGCGGCGCGGCGGCAGCCGCGCGGGGTGTTCAGCGTCACCGGCCGGCGGTACGACGACGGGCGGCGCGACCTGCGCCTGTCCCTGCGGGAGCATTTCCGGCTGCGGGCGGCCGACTACAACCGGGTGGTCTTCGACAGCGGGCAGCCGTGCCGCGCGGTGTCCGGGGACGTGTTCGACCTGCCGCCGGGCCCCTGGGATGTGGTCTACCTCGACCCGCCATACGCGCCGCCCCGCGACGACAACTGCTACATCAAGCGGTACCACTTCCTGGAGGGCCTGGCCGGGTACTGGCGCGGCCAGCACATCCTGGAGCACACCCGCACGAAGAAGCTGCCCAAGCGGTATACGCCGTTCTCCTACCGGCAGACCGCGACCGGTGCGCTGCGCCGCACCTTCGCGCAGTTCCGCGACACGCCCATCGTGCTGTCGTACTCCTCCAACGCGGTTCCTGGCGCCGCCGTCATCGAGGCGCTGCTGCGCGAGGTCAGGGCGCACGTGGAGGTGCGGCCCATCGAGCACCGCTACAGCTTCGGCACCCACCTGGCGGCCCGCCGCCGCACCGTGTCGGAGTACCTGTTCATCGCCTGCTGACCGGGAGCCGGCGGTCGGCAGGCGGCGGGCGGGCGGCGCGCTGCCGCACCTGTGACCACAGCCGGCCCGGCACGCCCATGGGGCACACTTGGTCCGGTGACCTCTGCCAGCCGTCTGCCGTGCGCGGCGGGCGGCCGCCGGCCGGATCCGGCCTGCCGCCGCTCTCAGGCCTGTGCCCAGCGGGAACATCCCGGCGAGCGGGCAGCGTTGGCGCGAGAGACAGCGGGGAAGCACGGGGAGAGGAGCCGGGCGGGCGGGGGCCGGCCCGGGAATCCTCAGAGAGCATTCAGCTTGCGTCCAGGAACGTGCGGCTTACTAGGTGCGTACCTGGGCAGTGAAGGTATGGCTACTGTCCGGAGCAGGCACCGCAAGAAGCAACGTAGGCTACTTCCGGGGCGAGGGTGATACGAATGCAGGACGGCCACGACGGCCACAGCAGCGGCGGGAACCAGCCAGAGCGGGGGGCTGGCGGCTGGTCACCGCTGCCGGGCGGGGACGTGACGGGCCAGCAGGATGAGCCCGCCAGCCCGGCCGGCGGGGAGCCGCCGGACCCGGCCGCCCGGGCGGGCGAGCCGTGGGCCACCGAGCCGTGGGCCACGGAGCCCGGACCCGCGCAGCCAGCTCCCGGCGACCCCGGCACGGCGGCTGACGGCGGTTCCTGGGTGCCCGGGGCCGGCAGCGCCCAGCCGCCAGAGCCCGGCCAGTCCGCAAGCCCTGGCCCTGTCGGCCAGGACTGGCCGCCGCCCGGCAGCTTCGCGCCACCTGGCGGCTACGGGCAGCCGGGCGGGTACGCGCAGGCTGGCGGGTACGGCCAGGGCGGGTACAGGCAGGGCGGCTATGGCCAGCCCGGCGGGTACAGCCAGGGCGGTTACAGCCAAGGCGGTTACAGCCAAGGCGGTTACAGCCAGCCCGGCGGGTACGGCCAGGGCGGCCAGGGCGGCTGGCTGCCGCCCGGGTACGGCCCCGGCGGCTACGGCGGCGGGCCGCCACGGCGCGGCAGCGCCCGGTTCCTCGTCTACGGGCTGGTGGCGCTGATCGCCGCTGGCGCGGGCGCGGCCGCCGCGATATTCACCCTGCAGTCGGGCAGCACTCCCCCGTCCAACACCTCCGGCGTGTCGCCGCAGCAGGTGCCGGCTCCCGGCAGCGGACCCCGCAGCGGGGCCAGCAACACCTCCGCGATCAACGTGCACGCGGTGGCGAGCAAGGTGGAGCCCGGGGTCGTCGACATCACCTCCAAGCTCCACTACACCGGCCAGGTGTTCGAGGGCACCGGCATCGTGCTGTCCAAGTCCGGGCTGGTGCTGACCAACAACCACGTGGTCTCCGGCTCGACCAAGCTCAGCGTCACGCTGGTAGCCAACGGCCGCCAGTACCCGGCGACCGTGGTCGGCACCGACGCCAAGGACGACGTCGCCCTGCTCAAGCTGCAGGGCGCCAGCGGCCTGCGGACCGTGCGGGTCGGCGACTCCAGCAAGGTCACGCTCGGGACCCCGGTGGTGGCGATCGGCAACGCGGGCGGCGCCGGCGGCCTGCCCACCGTCACCAGCGGCTCGATCACCGCGCTGGACCGGACCATCACCGCCAGCGACTCGGGCTCGAACACCAGCGAGACCCTGCACAACATGCTGCAGACCAACGCGCCCATCGCCGAAGGCGACTCCGGCGGCCCGCTGGCGAACGCGGCCGGCCAGGTGATCGGCATGGACACGGCCGCGAACACGCAGAGCCTCGGCGGGCCCGGCACCGACCAGGGGTTCGCGATCCCGATCGACCGGGCGCTGACCATCGCCCGCCAGATGGCCGCCGGGCACGGCAGCGCCAGCATCCGGATCGGCCTGCCGCCGTTCATGGGCGTGGCGGTCGCCACCGTGCCGTCCGGCCAGACCGGCACCCCGCAGCAGCAGCTGCAGCAGCTGCGGCAGGTGGCCATGCGCTTCGGCGGCGGGGTGAACAGCACCGGCAGCTGCCTGTCCAACAACACCGGCAACCCGGTGCCGAGCCGGATCGCCCCGGTCCACTCGGGCACCCTGATCGCCGGGGTGTTCTGCAACGCCCCGGCCCGCAACACCGGGCTCACCGGCGGTGACGTGATCACGGCGGTGAACGGGCACGCGGTGACCGCGCCGTCCTCGCTGACCAGCGCGCTGGCCAGCTACCACCCGGGCAACACGATCCAGGTCACCTGGACCGACATCAACGGCAACCAGCACACCGGCTCGCTGAGGCTGATCGCGGGGCCCGCGAAGTAGGTTCCGGGCACGGAAGGCGGGCCGGGCGCGGCAGGATGGGCGCCCGGCCCGTCTCGTGCTGCGGCACCCGGCAGTCCCGGCCCGCCTGGCGCCGGGGCGGTCAGGCGGTCAGCCAGGCCGCCAGCCGCTGCTCGCAGCTGGCGATCTCGGCCACGTCCACGTGCTCGTCCCGGGTGTGCGCCAGCTCCGGGTCGCCCGGGCCGTAGTTGACGGCGGGCATCCCCAGCTCGGCGAACCGGGCCACGTCGGTCCAGCCCAGTTTGGCCCGCGCCTGCCCGCCCACCGCGGCGAGCAGCGCGGCAGCCGCGGGATGGGTGAGGCCAGGCCGGGCGCCGGCCGCCGCGTCCACGACCTCGACCTCCCAGCTGCCGAACACGGCCCGGACGTAGCCTGCCGCCTGCTCCAGCGAGCGGTCGGGCGCGAACCGGAAGTTCACCGTGACCACGCACTCGTCGGGGATCACGTTGCCCGCGACCCCGCCGCGGATGCCGACCGCGTTCAGCCCCTCGTGGTAGGTCAGCCCGTCCACGTCCGGCTCCCGGGGCTCGTAGCCGCGCAGCACGTCGATGATGCCGCCCGCCCCGTGGATGGCGTTGCGCCCGCGCCAGGCCCGGGCGCTGTGCGCCCGCTCGCCCCGCGCGGTGATCTCGGCCCGCAGCGTGCCCTGGCAGCCGCCCTCGATCACCGCCCCGGTGGGCTCCAGCAGCACCGCCAGGTCGCCCGCGAGCAGGTCCGGCGCCTTGCGGGACAGCCGCAGCAGCCCGTTGCGGTCCGCCTCGACCTCCTCGCAGTCGTAGAACACGTACGTCACGTCCCGGGCGGGCTCGGTGAGCTGCGCGGCCAGCCGCAGCTGGACCGCCACGCCGGACTTCATGTCACAGCTGCCGCAGCCGTACAGCACATTTTTCTCGGAACGAGAAGGCACGTTGCCGGCGATCGGCACGGTGTCGATGTGCCCCGCGAGGATCACCCGCTCGGGCCGCCCCAGGCTGGTCCGGGCGACCAGCGCATTGCCGTCCCGGTGCACGGTGAGGTGGGGAAGGCGCCGCAGCGCCGCCTCGATCGCGCCCGCCAGCGCCTCCTCGTCGCCGCTGACCGACGGCACGTCCACCAGCGCCGCGGTCAGGCTGGCCGCGTCCAGCGAAAGATCAAGGTCCATGGGCAGCACCCTACGGGTGCCGTGAGATAACAGAGCTAGAGCACCCGGCAATAGGGCCGCCGGGGCTCGCGGGCCCCCGCATCCCGGCTGGCGGCGTTGTCGTCGTCGCCGATAGCTCCGCTATCGGCTCCTCCTCCGCCTTGCCATCCGGGCGCGGATGACCCGCTCCCTATCCCGGCGCCCTATTGCCGGGCACTCTTGTGCCCACACCGAACGGGGGCGACAGCATGCTGGGGGTGCACTCGGAGGTCGGCCGCCTGCGCCAGGTGATCCTGCACCGGCCCGGCCTGGAGCTGAAGCGGCTGACCCCGGACAACGCTGCCGACCTGCTGTTCGACGACCTGCTCTGGGTGAGCGAGGCGCAGGCGGAGCACGACGAGTTCGCCGCCGTGCTGCGCGGCCGCGGCGTGACCGTGCACTATTACGGCGACCTGCTGGCGCGGACCCTGGAGATCCCCGCCGCCCGCGACTACGTCCTGGACCGGGTGCTCGACCAGCGGCTGCAGGGCCCGCTGGCCGCCGGGGTGCTCCGGGACGCGTTCAGCGGGCTGGATCCGGCCGCCCTGGCGAGCTTCCTGACCGGCGGGATCACCGCGGACGAGATGCGCGAGCTCACCCCGGAGCCCAAGAGCATCGCGTTCCACACGCTGGGCCGGGACGGGTTCGTGCTGGCACCCCTGCCCAACCTGCTCTACCAGCGGGACACCTCCTGCTGGATCTACGGCGGGGTGGCGGTGAACGCGATGCGGCGGCCGGCCCGGATGCCGGAGACGATCACCACCGCGGCGATCTACCGCTGGCACCCGATGTTCGCCGGGCTGAGCTTCGAGTCCTGGTACCACGGCGAGGAGGCGGGCCCGGCGACCATCGAGGGCGGCGACGTCCTGGTGCTCGGGAACGGGGCGGTGCTGGTGGGGATGGGCGAGCGGACCACGCCGCAGGCGGTGGAGATGCTGGCCTGCCGCCTGTTCGCGGCGGGCGCGGCCTCCTGCCTGGTGGCGATCCACATGCCGAAGCAGCGGGCGTTCATGCACCTCGACACGCTGCTGACCATGGTGGACTACGGCGTTTTCACGAAATATGCGGGCATGGGGATGCTGGCCTCCTACACGGTGGAGCCGGGGGCCAGCGCCTACGAGCTCAAGGTCACCGACCATCCGCCGGAGGACATGCACGCGGCCCTGGCGCACGCGCTGGGCCTGCCCGCCATCACCGTGCTCACCGCGGTGCAGGACGTGCACTCCGCCAAGCGCGAGCAGTGGGACGACGGCTGCAACGTGCTCGCGGTCGCGCCGGGCGTGGTCGTCGCCTACGAGCGCAACGTCACCACCAACGCCTACCTGCGCGACCACGGCGTCGAGGTGATCACCGTGCGCGGCAGCGAGCTGGGCCGGGGCCGCGGCGGGCCGCGCTGCATGAGCTGCCCGATCGAGCGCGCGCCCTGAGCCGGGCGCCGTGGACCCGGAACGAGCGCAGACCGCCCAGCTGTCCGCAGGCCCGCCGGGGGACCGGCGCACCGGGCTGCGGCGCACGTTCGCCGCGCTGGCCGTGCGGAACTTCCGGCTGTACTTCGCCGGGCAGGCGGTCAGTCTGGTCGGCACCTGGATGCAGTCGGTGGCGCAGGGCTGGCTGGTGCTCGAGCTCTCCCATTCCGGGACCGTGCTGGGCCTGGTGGTGGCGGCGCAGTTCCTGCCGGTGCTGCTGCTCGGCCCGTACGGCGGTCTGATCGCCGACCGGGTGAACAAGCGGACCCTGCTGCTGTGCACCCAGACCGTGCTGGGCACGCTGGCGCTGATCCTGGGCCTGCTCACGCTGACCCATGCCGTCCGGCTGTGGATGGTCTTCCTGCTGGCCGCCGCGCTCGGGACGGTCAACGCCACCGACAACCCGACCCGGCAGACGTTCGTGCACGAGATGGTGGGTGCGGAGCGGCTGACCAACGCGGTCACCCTCAACACCGTGATGGTGAACGCCTCCCGGGCGGTGGGGCCCGCGGTGGCGGGCATCCTCATCGCCACGGCCGGCACCGCGGTCTGCTTCCTGGCGAACGCCGGCAGTTTTGCGGCGGTGCTGGTGGCACTCAGCCTGATCCGGACCGCCGACCTGTGCCAGGCGCCGCTGGTGGCCCGGGAGCCCGGCCAGCTGCGGGCCGGGTTCCGGTATGTGCGGCGCACCCGCGCGCTGCTGATCCCGCTGCTCATGATGGCCCTGGTGGGCACGCTCGCCTACGAGTTCCAGGTGGTGCTGCCGCTGCTGGCCAGGATCAGCCTGCACGGCGGCGCCACCACGTACGGGTTCCTGACCTCGGCGATGGGCGCGGGCGCCGTGGCGGGCGGGCTGGTGGTGGCCGGCCTGCCCCCGCCCGCCCCCCGGCGGCTGGCCGTGGCCGCGGCGGCGTTCGGCGTGGCCATCACCGCCGCCGCGCTGGTGCCCGGCTTTCCGGCCGAACTGGCCGCGCTGGCCTGCGTGGGCGCCTGCAGCACGGCGTTCCTGTCCACTGCGAACGCCACGCTGCAGCTGGCCAGCGAACCCCGGTTCCGCGGCCGGGTGATGGCCCTGTATTCGGTCACCTTCCTGGGCAGTACCCCAGTCGGCGGGCCGCTGGTAGGCCTGGTCGGGCAGTACCTGAACCCGCGCTACGCGCTCGGCCTGGGCGCCCTGGCCTGCTTGGCGGCGGCCGGCCTCGGCCTGGCCTTGCTGCGGCGCCCGGCCCCGGCGCAGCGGCTGGCAGCCAGCGGGCAGCCTGCGTCCGCAGAAGAACAAGTGATCCCGGGCGGCCCGCCAGAGCCGGGTTCCTGATCCAGAGGGGACGCGACCCTGGCGGTCCTGACCCGGCGGGACGCGGCAGGGCCAGCGCCAGGCAGCCGGGCCCTTCCCGCCCTCGGCCCGCCTCTGGGCCCTTGCTGGGCGCGCGCTCACCTCCGGGGGCAGTCCACGCCCCTTTCCGGCTGATCGCCCGTCATCCGGGTGGTTCCGCGGGCCCTCCGGCCCGCCCGGGCCGGGGCGCAGTGCGGCTCCCCGGGTCGGTGCGGCTGAGGGCTGCGCCCCGGTGGCTCGCCCGGGCCGACAGGGTTTTCGCGCCGGCGGCGAGGGCGCCGAGGATGACCTCGACGGAAGGGCGGCGGACGCTGGCCGCGCGGGCGACCGCGTAGACGTCGCGGGCCGGGACCGGGCCGGGCAGCTCCCGGACGGCGACCCGGCCCTCCCCGGCGGCCAGCGCCAGCCGGGGCACCGCCGCCACCCCGGCCCCCCGGGCCACCAGGCTGATCACGGTGCCCAGGCCCTCGAACTCCCACGGCACGGCGGGGGCCCCGCCCTCGGCCGCCAGCAGCCGGTCCGCGGCCTCCCGGGACGGCTCCCCGGCCGGGGCGGCCATCCAGCGGCTGGTCTCCCGCAGCCTGCGCAGGTCCACCGGGACCGCGGGATCGGCGAGCCGGTGGCCGCGGGGCACGATCAGCACCAGCGGGTCGCGCAGCAGCGGGTAGTAGCGCAGCAGGGCCGGCTCGGTCTCCGCGAGCCGGCCGGACCAGTCGTCGGCGATCGCGACATCGGCCTCCCCCGAGCGCACCCGGCGGATCCCCTCGCCGGGCGCGGCCTGCTGGAACAGCAGGGTCAGCGCCTGGTGCGCCCGCAGGCTGCGCACCAGGGTGGGCGCGAAGGCCACCGCGGCGGTCGGGAACGCCGTGACGGTCACCCGCCCGGACGGCTCGCGCGCCTCCGCGGACAGGTCCGCCTCGGCCGCCTCCACCTGGGCCAGGATGATCTCGGCGTGCACGGCGAGCCGCCGCCCGGCGTCGGTGAGCTCCACCGACCGGGCCGCCCGGTCCAGCAGCGTGGCGCCGGCCTCCCGCTCCAGCGCGGACAGCTGCTGGGACACCGCGGACGGGGTGTAGCCGAGGGCGGCCGCAGTGGCGGCAATCGTACCCCTGTCCGCAAATTCCATGAGCAACCGCAGGCGATGCAGATCGAGCATAAGAAGAGCTTAACCTCCACAACAGTGATCCTCGCTTGTACTTACGCATATCTGCAGGCATGCTGGTCAGAGTGTCGGAATGATGGCACTAGCAAGGACGGCGCAGCGCGGCACCGTCAGGTTCAAGCCCCGCAGCAAGGAGCACGACACCATGTCCATGGCTGTTGCAGCCATGTCCGAAACCCGTCCTAGCGAAGACCAGAACCCGGAGGCCGACAGAGACACCCCGGCAGTCGCGAGCCTGGCGCCCGCCCCCAGCCCCGCCTCGCAGACCCCGTCCGGCCCCCCGGCCCCGTTCGGCCAGGCCAACGGCCACCGGGTGCCCGCTAACGGTCACCGGGTGCCCGCCAACGGCCGCCGGCGGCCCGTCAGCGTCCGGCAGCCCGGCGCCATCCCCGTGTCCGCCACCCTGGCGGCCAACGAGATCCTGATGCGCAAGCAGCTGGCTGGCGAGCCGGTCGTGCCGCTGGCCTTCGGTGAGGCGGGCCTGCCCGCGCACCCGGCCCTGCGGGACGCGCTGGCCGCGGCGTCCTGCGGCGGCACCGCCTACGGGCCGGTGGCCGGCCTGCCGGTGCTGCGCGAGGCGGCCGCGGGCTACTGGTCCCGGCGTGGCCTGCCCACCACCCCGGACAGCGTGGTGGCCGGGCCCGGCAGCAAGGCCCTGCTGTTCGGGCTGCTGCTGGCCATCGGCACCGACGTGGCCGTCGCCCAGCCCAGCTGGGTGAGCTACGCGGCCCAGGCGGCCATGATCGGCGCCCGCCCCCACTTCGTGCCCCCGCCGCCCGGCGAGGGCGGGGTCTGCGATCCCGCCCTGCTCGCGGCGGCGGTCAAGGAGGCCGCCGCCGACGGGCGCCGGATCGGCGCCGTGATCGTGACCCTGCCCGACAACCCCACCGGGCAGCTCGCCCAGCCGGGCACCGTCCGCGCCCTCGCCGAGGTGGCCGAGGAGCACGACCTGGTGATCCTCTCCGATGAGATCTACCGGGATCTGGTCTACGACACCGCGCCGGCGTTCCTCAGCCCGGCCATGGTCGCGCCCGAGCGCACCGTGGTCACCACCGCCCTGAGCAAGAACCTCGCCCTGGGCGGCTGGCGGGTCGGCGTGGCCCGGCTCCCGGGCGGCCCGCTGGGCCGCTCGCTGCGGGACCGGCTGCTCGGGATCGGCAGCGAGATCTGGTCGTCCACGGCCGGCCCCGTTCAGGAGGCCGCGGCACTCGCCTTCCGCGAGCCCCCGGAGCTGGCCGAGCGGGTGGCGCGCAGCCGGGCGCTGCATGAAGCGGTCTCCAGGGCCACGGCGGCGGCGTTCGCGTCCGCCGGTGCGGCGGTCCCCGAGCCGCAGGCCGCGTTCTACCTGTATCCGGACTTCGCCCCGTGGCGCGAGCACCTGGCTGACCGGTACCGCGTGACCACCGGCGCCGGGCTGGCCAGCCTGCTGCTCGAGCGGTACGGCATGGGCGTGCTGCCCGCGAGCGCGTTCGGCGAGGGCGAGTCCGCGCTGCGGATGCGGGTGGCCACCGGGCTGCTGTACGGGGAGACCGACGCCGAGCGGGAGTCCGCCCTGGCCGCGGCCGACCCGGTCGCCCTGCCCTGGATCGCCGCCCGGCTCGGCCGGATCGGGGAGGTCCTGACCGACCTCGCCCCCTGACAGGCTCTGGCCGGCCTCAGCCCCCGGGGAGGCCGGCCAGCCCCGCCCCCCGCAGGCCTGGCAGCCCCGCCCCCCGGAAGCTGCCTTCCCCCGAGGCCCCGGCCGGTCTCACCCCCGCGGAGACCGGCCATCCCCCAGGGGCCCGGGCGGCCTCGCCCCCGAGAGGCTGCCCACCCAGAGACCTGGCCGGTCTCGCCCCCCTCCCCCCGAAGGAGGCCGGCCAGCCAGCCGCCGGCTGCGGGGCCCGCCCGTTCCCCCGCGGGCGGTCCCGCACCGGCGGCCCGCCCTCTCCCGCGGCACTGCCCGGCGTCCCTCTCGTGGACGCCGGGCAGCGTCATGCCGGAGCAGAGGACTCACGCCAGGCGAAGACAACCCGCCCTGCGCACTGCTGTCCGCCGGATGCGGGCCGGCGGGCTTTCATCGGGTGGTCTGCCCTGGCGGCCTGCTGGGGCCGCGGTCAGAACGGCAGCAGCTCGGGACGCTTGGGGTCGAGGTCGTCGCCGGAGGACACCCCGCGCACGCGGCGGGCCACCCAGGGAGCCGCGTGCCGGCGGGCCCAGCGCACGTCCATCTGCCGGGCGGCCAGCCAGGCCCGGGCGCCGGAGGACGTGAGTCCCTCGCTGGCGGGCCACGGCTCGCGCCAGTCCTCGGCGACCGGGACACCCGCTACCTCGCAGGCGCGCAGCGCCACCCGCCGGTGCGCGTCGGGCGTCAGGTGCAGCCGGTCGGCGCTCCAGGCCCGCGGGTCCCGCAGCACGTCCATGGCCCACAGGTCGACCACGTGGCAGCCGTGCCGGTCCGCGATGACGCGCAGGTGCATGTTGAACGCGGCGACCTTGCCGCGGATGAGCCGCAGCACCGGGAAGCGGGGGTCGAAGCCGGTGAACATCATCACCTGGCAGCCGGACATCAGCAGGGTGCGCACGACCTCGTCGAAATGCTCCGCCAGCGTGTCCGGGTCGGTCCGCGGCCGCAGCATGTCGTTGCCGCCCGCGGCGATGCTGACCAGGTCCGGTGCCATCGCGATGGCCAGCGGCACCTGCTCGTCGGCGACCTCCCGCAGCACCTTGCCGCGCACCGCCAGGTTGGCGTAGCGCAGCCCTGGCCGGTGCTGCGCCAGCTGCTCCGCGAACCGGTCCGCCCAGCCGCGATAACCGGCCTGGTCATCGCGCGGGTCATCCAGGCCTTCGGTGAAACTGTCCCCCAGCGCGACATAGGACGCGATCTCCACAGCCACGGCACCTGCCTCCACTTCCCCGCTCCTGCGCCCCGTACCCCGTGTGTCTCATTCCCCACGGGCTATCAGCGTACGCCGGGGCTGTGACCAGCGTTAAGGAAGAGTTGCGGGCGCCTGGCCGCCCGCTGGCCGCGCACCGGCCTGCTCGTGCCCGCCGGCCTGCTCGTGCCCGGTGGCCTGCTCGGCCGCGGTCAGGAAGCGGTGCCCGCTGGCCAGGATGGCGATCCCGGCGGCCACCGCGGCCAGGCCCACGTAGAACGGCACCTGCAGCCCGGCGCTGGCCGCCAGCCTGCCCGCCACGTACGGGGCGAGCCCGGCGCCGATGAACCGGACGAAGCCGTAGGCGGCCGACGCCACCGGCCGCTCGACCGGGGCCACCGTCATCACCGCCTGGGTGGTCACCGTGTTGTTGACGCCGATGAACGCGCCCGAGGCGATCACCGCGCCGATCAGCACCGGCTGGTCGGTGACGCCCAGCGCGATGATCAGGATGTCCACCGCGAACAGGGACAGGTTGAGGTACAGCGTGCGGGCCACCCCCAGCCTGCGCTCCAGCCGGGGGGCGACGACGATCGCGAACACCGCGACCAGCAGGCCCCACCCGGTGAAGACGTAGCCGAGCTTGTGCGCGTCCAGGTTCATCGGGAACGGCGCGAACCCGAGCACGGTGAAGAACGCCCAGTTGTAGCAGAGCGCGGTCAGCCCCATGGTGAGCAGCCCGCGGTGGCGCAGCGCCTTCAGCGGGGCCGTGATCGAGGTGCGCTGCGGCGGCGGCGGTGTCCTGCCGACCAGCACGAGCGTGGCGATCAGCGAGATAGACATCAGCACGCTCACGCCGAAGAACGGCCCGCGCCAGCTGATCGCGCCGAGCTCGCCGCCGAGCAGCGGGCCGAGCGCGATGCCGATGCCCAGCGCCGTCTCATACAGGATGATCGCCCCGGCGAACCCGCCGCTGGCGAAGGCCACGATCACCGCCAGCGAGGTGGCGATGAACAGGGCGTTCCCCAGCCCCCAGCCGGCCCGGTACCCGACGATCTGCCCGATCCCGTGCGACGACCCGGCCAGCGCGCTGAACGCCACGACCAGCACCAGCCCGGTGACCAGAGTCCGCTTGGCGCCGATCCGGCTGGACACCCACCCGGTGATCAGCATCGCCACCGCGGTGACCACCAGGTAGCTAGTGAACAGCAGCTCCACCTGGGCGGGCGTGGCGTGCAGCTTGGCCCGCAGCGCGGGCAGGATCGGGTCCACCAGCCCGATCCCCATGAACGAGATCACGCAGGCGAACGCGACGGCCCAGACCCCTCTCGGCTGCCGGAACGGATGCTCTCTCATCGGGCCCGCGCTCGCCTCCGAGGTACCTGCAGGCGAATCGCTCGTCAGTCCAGGCGGCGCGCCCGTTTGGGCCGCCCGGGCTGGGCGCCATGGGCGCTTCGGATTGGTCATGCGAGCTCCCCGAGGTGCTGCAGGGCCGGGAGGGCGGCGGCCAGCGCGGCCTGGTCATGGTCGGACAGAACGGCGTACATCTCCGCGAAGGCCTGCGCCCGGACTTCGCGCCTGCGTGCAATCAGGGCCTCGCCCTCGGGGGTGACCCGCACGTTGACCACCCGGGCGTCCGCCGGGTCGCTGAGCCGCTCGACCAGGCCGCGGGCTTCGAGCCGGGAGACCAGCTGGGTCATGGCGGGCTGGGTGACGTGTTCCAGGGCGGCGAGTTCGGTGAGGCGGCAGGCCCCGTCTCGCCAGAGGCGGCTGAGGGTGAACACCGCCGTGGAACTGAGCTCACCCGGCACGGCGAACCGCCGCCACAGGGAGACGAGCCGTTCCAGGGCCGACGCGAGGTCACGGCACTCGCGCCTGGGAGCTTCGGTGAGGGGCACCTCGTTAATGTATCATGTGCTTATATATCCTCCTTATGCATCTCTGTTCATCCTGGTCCCGTGCGGGCGCTGGGGCAGGGAACGCGAAGGGGGCGGCTGGCGCGGCACGCGCGCGGCATGCGGAAGACTGGCTCCATGCGCGCGACCGTGCTCACGCTTGCCCTGGTCCTGTCCGGCTGCGCGGTGGCCGGGTGTGCCCCGTCAGCGAGCCCGCAGCCCTCGCCGGCCAGCACGGCGCCGTCCCAGCCGGCCGCCACCAGCGCGCCGTCCCTGCGGCCGGGCCCGCCGGTCGCCGCCCGGGACTGGCCCACCTACCACCGCACCGCCGCCCGCACGGGGGACGCGCCCGGAACGCCCGCCGCGGGGCGGCTGGCCGTGGCCTGGACCCGGCACCTGGACGGCGCCGTCTACGGGCAGCCGCTGGCCGTCGGGAACCTGGTGATCGCGGCGACCGAGGGCGACTCGGTGTACGGGCTGGACCGGGCCACCGGGCAGGTCCGCTGGCGGGCGCACACCGGCACCCCGGTGCCGCTGTCCAGCCTGCCGTGCGGCGACATCGACCCGCTCGGCATCACCGGCACCCCGGTCTACGACCCGGCGACCGGCCTGGTGTACGCCGTGGCCGAGACCACGGGGTACCGCCACGTGCTGGTGGGGGTCTCGGTCACCTCCGGCCGGGTCGAGGTGCGCCGGGACATTCCCACCCCGGACGGCCATCCTGCCAACGACCAGCAGCGGGCCGCGCTCGCCCTCGCGGCGGGCCGGGTGTACGTCGCGTTCGGCGGGCTGGAAGGCGACTGCGGCCCGTACCGCGGCTCGGTGGTGGGCGTCCCGGTGACCGGGCGCGGCCCGCTGGTGTCATACACGGTGCCCGCGGCCCGGGAGGCCGGCATCTGGGCGGCGGGCGGCCCGGTGGTGGGCCCCCGCGGCACGATCTACGTCAGCGTGGGCAACGGGGCCGCGACCGCGCCGCCGTTCGACGCCAGCGACTCGGTCACCGCGCTGTCGCCCCGGCTGCACCGGGTCGGCCTGTTCGCCCCCCGCAGCTGGGCCGACGACAACGCGAACGACCTGGACCTCGGCTCCTCCTCCCCGGCCCTGCTGGCCAACGGCACCATGCTGGCCGTCGGCAAGCGGGCCATCGGCTACCTGCTGGACGCGGCCCGGCTGGGCGGCGTCGGCGGGCAGCGGGCGCAGGCACCGGTGTGCCCCGCCTACGGCGGCATGGCCGTCACCGGCACCGTCGTGTACGTGCCCTGCCACGGGAACGGGGTCGCTGCCGTGGACACCGCCGGCGGCCATATCCGGGTCCGCTGGCACGGGCCCGCCGACGGCAACGGGTCCCCGGTGACCGGCGGCGGCGCCGTGTGGATCCCCGGAGTCGACACCGGGGTGCTCTACGAGCTGTCCCCCGCCACCGGCCGGGTCCGGCACCACGTCAGCCTCGGCTCGCCGCTCCCCCACTTCGCGTCGCCATCGCTGTCCGGCGACCTTGTCCTGGTGGGCACCATAAACGGGGTGACCGCCGTCCGCGGCGCCTGACACACGGCAGACTTGACCCATGACCGATCCGGCGAACTATCACGAACCCCCGGCGCCCGCGTTCCTGTTCGACCTGGACGGCACGCTCATCGACAGCGTGTACCAGCACGTGATCGCGTGGAGATCGGCGCTGTCGCGGCTGGACATCGACTTGTCGGTGTGGCGGATCCACCGGCGCATCGGCATGAGCGGCGGACTGTTCGTGTCCGCGCTGCTGCGGGAGACCGGCCGGAACCTGTCCGAGGGCGACATCGTCATGCTGCAGGAGGCGCACAAGGCCGAGTACCTGGCGCAGGCGGACTCGGTCCGGCCGCTGCCCGGGGCAGCGGACCTGCTCGCCACCCTTACCGAGCGCAAGGTCCCGTGGGCGATCGCCACCAGCGGCTACCGGGCCACCGCCCACCATGCGCTCGCCATGCTCGGCCTGCCCGACGACGCGCCCATGGTGACCAGGGACATGGTCGCCCACGCCAAGCCCGACCCGGACCTGTTCCTCGCCGCGGCCGCGCTGCTGGGGGTGGAGCCGCAGCATGCCTTCGTGGTCGGCGACAGCGTGTGGGACCTGCTCGCCGCCCGCCGGGCGGGCGCGATCGGCATCGGGGTCATGTCCGGCGGCTACGGCCGTGAGGAGCTGGAACGGGCTGGCGCCTACCGGGTCTACGCCGACCCGGCGGACCTGCTCGCCCGGGCCGACGAGGTCGGCGTCCGCGGCCTCGGCCTGCCCGGCTGACCATCCCGGGCCCCGCTCCACCATGGACGGGTCGGGTAGCGGTTAGGGACCGGCAATGACCGGGCCAAAGCACAGTTGTCCGGCCCGGAAAGGCGGCTGACGGCTGGCAGCCTGGCGGCATGCCCCGGGTCACGCCCGGCAGTTCCCCGCGCCCGCCTGGCCTGGCAGCCCGGATCACGCTGCCCTTCCGCTGCTCAGGCCGGGCTCCTTCATCCCTGCAGCCATGTCCCGCCGGTGAGCGCGGGCAAGCGCCAGCGCCCGCCGGCTCGCAGCCCGCGCCGGACCGTGCCGGTTCCCGGCCAGCTTTGGACAGCGGCTGGTGGCTGGCCGGCACTGCGGCCCTGTTTGTCCTGGCCCAGCTGCTGGCTGTGCCGGCGCACATGGGGCTGAGCTGGGACGAGGCCGTGTACGTGAGCCAGGTCAGCGGGCACGCGCCCGCCGCGTTCTTCGACCCGGCGCGGGCGCGCGGGGTACCGCTGCTGGTTGCCCCGGTCACCGTGGCGTCCTCGTCGGCCGCCGCGCTGCGGGTGTACCTGGCGGCCGTGTCCGGGCTCGCCCTGCTGGGGGCGCTGTGGACCTGGCGGCCCACCCGGCCTGCCTGGGTGCTGGCGCTAGCCGGGGTCGCGTTCGGCGGCCTGTGGGTGGCGCGGTACTACGGGCCGCAGGCCATGCCGGACGGCTGGGTCGCGCTGTCCGGCCTGGCCGCGGCCGGTTTCTTCGTCCGGGCCGCCGCATCCTGGACCGCCCGGCCAGCCCGGGCCGCGCCGGCGCAGGAGTCAGTCCGGCTGGTCCCGGGCGCCCCGGTTCAGGAGTCAGCCCGGCCTGCCCCGGGCAAACGGCGGCGCTGGCCGGCCCTGGCGGGCCTCGCCGGCTGCCTGGCCCTGGCCGCGCTCGTCCGTCCCGGTGACGCCGCCTACCTGGCGGCCGCGCTCATGCTGGCCGTGGCCGCGGTCCGGGCGTGGCGGCACTGGCTGCTGGCGGCCTGCGTGGCCGGCGGGTTCGCGGCCGGCGCGGCCGAGTGGGTGATCGAGGCGTACCTGCGCTTCGGCGGCCCGCTGAACCGGCTGCGGCTGGCCGGCGCGGAACAGGGCGGACTGCGCCCCCGCCTGGCCATCTGGGATCAGCTCCGGGCGCTGAACGGCCCCACGCTGTGCCGGCCCTGCACCATCGCCTGGCGCTACCCGGTCCTGAGCCTGTGGTGGCTGGCCCTGCCGGTCCTGGTCACGCTGGGCGTGCTCGCCGCCCGGCGGGCTGGCCGGGGCGCCTCGTCGGCGCTGGCCGCGGGCTGCGCGCTGGCGCTCGCCGCCCAGTACCTGTTCGGGATCGGGTACGCCGCGCCGCGGTTCCTGCTGCCCGCCTACGCGCTGCTCGCCATCCCGGTGGCCGACTGCCTGGCCTGGCTGCTCACCGGGACCCGGCCCGGGCTGCGAACGCTGACCGTCCCGGCGGTGACGGTGGCGCTGCTGGCCCAGCTGACCGCCCAGCAGCTGGTGCTCGCCCACGAGGTGCGCGGCACCGTCCTCTTCCACCGCGACTACCAGCGGATCGTCGCCGACCTGCGCCGCCTCGGCATCCGCCCGCCGTGCCTGATCAAGGGCGAGCAGGACATCCCCATCGCCTACGACGCGGGCTGCGCCTCGGCGCCGCCCGTTGCCCGCGCGCTGGCGGCGGGACAGCCGGTGGCGTGGCTGGCCTACCGGGGGCAGCGCCGGCCTGCCTACGCCCGGCACTGGCGGCGCAGCCGCCTGCCCGGCACCCGCATCCTCACGCTCGTCGGCTACGTTCATCCGGGCCATCGGCCCGCCCGGGCAAGGGCCCACCCGGGCAAGGGCTCACCCGGGTGACGCCAAATGCCCGCACGGCACTGACGGCGCGGCGGGCTGAGGAGCCGGTATTGAAGCGGCTGTGCGGGACTAGCCGATAACGCCGAATGCGATCAGCGCCAGGACGACCGCGACACCGACGACGAGCGCGACGAGGGTCCCGAACCGCTTTCCTGTGGTGCGCATCTCCCAGGGCTGCTGCGCGGCGCCGTCAGCGGGCTCCTCGACGAACGCGCGGAACTGGGCAGTGCTGCCGGACGGATCTGATTCACGCTGCGGGGGCATGCGTTCGACTGTAGCTAAACTGCCAGGCCATAAACCGGGATTCGGTAAATCCGCCCGAAAGCCCCCGGCAGGCCGGTAACCACGCACCAGGGCGCGCGCCGCCCCGCCCGGGCCGCCGCGGCCGCGGCCGGCGGCGGGTCAGCCTGGCAGCGGGTCAGCCCGGCGGCGGCCCGGCCGGCACGTCCGCCGGCGGCAGGATGTCGGCGCGGCTGACCAGCCGGGACAGCACGATGACGCTGCGGGTGCGGACCACGAACGGCTCGGCCCCGATCCGCTCCACGACCCGCTCGAAGTGCTGCACGTCCGCGGCCCTGATGTGCAGCAGGGCGTCGGCCTCGCCGGTGACCGTGACCGCCCCGGTCACCTCCGGGTACCTGCTGACGGCGGCGGCGATGTCCGCCGGCGAGGTGCGGCCGCGGCAGAACAGCTCGACGTACGCCTCGGTGGTCCAGCCCAGCGCGGACGGGTCCACGGTGGCGGAGAAGCCGGTGATCGCCCCGGCCGAGCGCAGCCGGTCCACCCGGCGCTTCACCGCGGGCGCGGACAGGCCCACCTGGGCGCCTATCTCCGCATAGGTGGCGCGGGCATTGGCGACCAGGGCACTCACGATCCGCTTGTCGAGGTCATCGAAAGCCACGACGCGATCATGCCAGGTACGGCCGCCGCGGTGGCTGCCCGCGGCCGCGCTTCAGGTGCCCTCGTACGCCGATCCCCTGGCCGGCCTGATCGTTGCCAGGTTGCTGTGCGCCGGGTGGGTACGGCCGGCCGGCCCGGCCGCGAAGGCGCGCAGCACGTTCTGGGTGGCACGGTCGGCGAACCGCCGGGCGGCCCCCGCCACCCCGTGCCCGCAGTACCTCCCGCGCATCGCGCACACCCAGCGCATGGTGCCGGCCGCGAACACGCCCGCGCCGCTCGGCACGGTGTAATACGCCGAGTCGGCGTGGGTATTCACGCCGTCACACATGAGCGGGGAATGAGCCAGTATCTCCAGTGGCCGGGGAAACGGCACGGCCGGATTCACGCGGTCGTATTCCGGCCCGACCATGCCAGGGAACGAAGTGCCCTTGTGTACTCCTGTCCCCGCGAAGATCCAGTTTCTCGGGTCGGCCACGACATACGGGGCGCTGACCGGATTGCATTCGTAGAACACCCCGGTGATGACGCTTTCCGGGCGCGGGTCGGGCGGGTCCCGCCAGTTCTGCGTGGTCTGCGAATTGCGGACCCCGTGCAGCGGGTCCAGCGCCGCCTCCTTGTAGCAGATCTCGATCCGGTCCGGGCCGAGCGGGGAGTGCGCGAACCGGATGTGCCGGTACATCGCGTTCGCGCCGAGGAAGGCGAGGTTGGTCCCGGCGTTGCGGGCGTCCAGCAGGGCCTTGCGCATGGCCGCCGAGTAGTACTCGTCGTGGCCGAGCGAGATCACCGCCCGCGCCCCGGCCAGCAGGCCGGGGTCCCGGTCCAGGTCCACGTCGGTCTCGTAGGCCAGCGGCACGCCCGGGGTGTGCTCGGCCAGCGCGAGCGGCGGCTCGTCGAACACGGTGAACAGGCTCGCCCCGTTCTTGTCGTACGGCCGGTCGAAACTGACCGCGTAGGAGCGGTCAGCCGCGCCGCCCGGCCCGTCATACAGGCTATAGCCGCCCCACAGGTTGTAGGCCTGCCAGGTGGTGACCCCCATGACCAGCACCACCTTGCCGGCGGTGGTGGCCGAGCGCACGGTGACCGGCACGTAGCGCTCGGGCCCGCGGGACGCGTCGAGCCTGAGCAGGTACGCCCCCTGCGGCCAGCCGGTGGTCGGCACGGTCAGGCTGGGCCGCCAGTGCGTGCTGACCATCCGGGTGCCGCCGGCGATCGTGGGCTGCGGCTGGACCCGCCCCTTCACCTCGCCGGACTGCCACACCTGCCGGGCCAGCCGCCCGTGGTACCAGCCCATCCGGAACGCCTGCACCCGGAACCGCGGCGAGGTGGTGGAGACGAACAGGCGGAACGGCTGCCCGGGCAGCACGCTCACCTGGCCGGCGTAGCCCTCGATGGCGTCCTGGGCGCCGAGGTCGTGGATGTACCAGTGGGTGGTGCCACGCCGGGCGTTCTCCGCGGCCGGGAACGGCAGCGCGGAGGCGGCCGGGCGCGCGCGGCCAGCCGATG
>JBLMWU010000316.1:0-10240 GCA_050257395.1 Gemmatimonadota bacterium
CCGGGGCCGGCGGGCCGGGCCACTCCCCTTCTGCCGTTCTGCTCAGCGCCATTGCCGAGCTGCTGGTCCCGCTGGCAGCGGGATCAGTGACGCCACCACACGCCGAACGCGTCCCCTGGGCGGTTCGCCCCGAGGCCGTCCCGCCACAGGAAGGAGGGCTCAAAGGTCACCGTGTTGCCCGGCGGCGGGAACCCGGCGGGGAAGGTGGACGACACCGGCTGGGTCGTCCACGGCCCCAGGAAGGAGCCCCGGACACCGCCAGCGGTCGTCCAGGCTCCCTCCTGGAACTGGGTGGCCCGCACATCCTGGAGCGGCGCGGACGGCGGGATGCTGACCGTGGACGCGCTGAAGTCCAGCAGCGCCAGCGCGTGGGTGAACACCGCGCCGTGGGCCGGCATGGAGAAGGCGTTGATCGCGCCGCCCGCCCTGCTGGCGTCGATCCGGTAGTGCAGCGTGTTGCCGATCTGGTTGTAGAAGAGGCTGAACTCGATGCCCTGGCCCGAAGCCGCATTCGGGATCGCGACGACATGGCCGAGGATGATGTTGAAGGGCGTGTTGATGTCCACCCCGACCGCCAGCCAGGTCTGGAACGGGCAGCCCGCGCCGGGTGGGAAGGCGTGGAAGATGTTGAAGTACACGCCGCAGGTCATCACGCCGGTGACCGCGATGGAGTCGTTGCTGCTCATCCCGACGTACACGGTTGGCAGCAGCGGCTGCGTGAAGAACTGCAGCAGCGGGTGCGCGGGGATCCTGATGATGGCCTGGACGTACCGGAAGTTCCGGCCGGTGCCGACGTAGCCCGCGCAGCCGCCCCCGTGCGCCGGGAAGTGGAAGCTCGCGCCCGCCTGGAACCCGGATGCACGCTCGCAGGGAGGCGTGAAGATCGGCGGCCCGCCCGAGGGCATGTGGGCCCGCTGAGCATGCTGGATGGCCTCGAGCCTGTGGATGACCCGCTGGGCGGCAGCGCCGCGGAGCGACACCGAACTGCTGGCCCAGCGGTGGTGGCCCGGCGCGGGCCGCGCGGTGGCCGCCCCCGCGGAACCGGCAACGGCCAAACTGAGGCTGGCGATCGTGGCACCCGCCGCCGCTGTGGCGACGAACGCCCTGGTGATGCGTCTGCGCATCGGTCGGATCCTTCCTTTTGGTGCCGGGGCCGGGTACAAGCCACCGAAGTGGCCTTTGGGGCGGTGTGTTAGCGAGGCCGGTCCCGGGCTTGCCTCCGTAGTGGTCCCGCTTTCCGCGAGCCCGCCCCCGTCAAGTCCAGGCAGTACATTACCACGCGTAGTCATTGTGTCACTCGTAGCGACGATATCCGCATTCACCAGCGGTGAAACGCCCATCCGGCAGGGAAGTCAGACGCCGTAAGCCGCGCCGTTTCCCCGTTTCGGGCTTACTGGACAGCAGATAGGAATGCCCGTAAGCGGCTAGCCAGCAGTCTTCCAGACGCCTCAGCGCGGCGGGCGCGGCTGCGCGATGACCCGGCCCTTCCAGTCGCCGCCGCGGCCGCCGCGGTGGCGGCGGGCCGAGTCGACCGTCATCGCCGTGTACAGGAGCGCGACCGCCGGGAGCGCGGGCGCCCGCAGCGGCGACAGCCGGTAGAGCCGCAGCACCGGCAGATACGTCACGGTCATGAGGGCCCAGCCCGCCAGGCCCGCGGCTGCCAGCCCGGCCCCGGCCGGCCCGGCCCCGGCCGCCACCGCCGCCAGGCCCCCGAGCCCCGCCAGCGGCGGCAGCAGGTACAGCCAGGCCAGGCCGGCGACCGTGCCGGCGAGCAGGCCGGGCGAGTAGCGGAGCTGGGTGTAGGCGCTGCGGGCGACCATGTCCCACAGCTCGGCCAGCCCGGGGTACGGCCGGCGGCTCTGCACCCGGGTGGTCCAGCCCAGCCAGCAGCGGGCCCGGACGGGGCCGCGCTTGAGCAGCTGCCCCAGGGCGACGTCGTCGATGCGGGCGCCGGAGATCCGCTCCAGGCCGCCAGCAGCCGCCAGCGTCTGGCGGTGCACCAGCATGCAGCCGCCCGCGGCCGCGGCCGTCCGCGAACGGGGGCGGCCGACCCGGCGGAACGGGTAGAGCATGGCGAAGAAGTAGACGAACGCCGGGACGATCCAGCGTTCCCAGCCGGCCTCCGCCCGCAGCAGCGCCATCTGGGAGACCAGCGCCCGGTCGCCGGCCACGGCCGCCCGCACCAGGCTGGCCAGCACCCCGGGCGCGAAAGCGATGTCGGCGTCGGTGAACAGCAGGTAGTCGCACGCCCCCGCCGCCCCGGCGCCCTGGGCCATCGCCCAGACCTTGCCGGCCCAGCCGGCCGGCGGCGGCCCGCCCGCGACCACCCGCAGCGGATGACCGGCACCGAGCCCGGCCGCCACGGCGCCGGTGCCGTCGGTGCTGGCGTCGTCCACCAGCACCACCGAGAAGTCACCCGGGTAGTCCTGGCACAGCAGGGTGGGCAGGGTCTCCGGGAGGATCGCCGCCTCGTCGCGGGCCGGCACCACCGCGACCACGCTGGGCCAGCGGGCCGGGCCGGACTGCGCCGCGGCCGGCAGCCGGCAGCCGGTCCGCCAGTAACCGCCGTGCCCCGCCAGCAGGTAGACCCACGCCAGCGCCGCGAGCACGCAGGCGGCGACGAGAACCGGCATCCCCGCAGCCTCGCATACCGGTGCCAGTCACCGCATGCCGCCCGCGCCGCGGGCGGCCGTCACCGGGCCTGCGACGCCCGGCTGTCCAGGGCCTCGGCAATGGCGCGCCAGGGGAACGGGGGCGTGGCGCCGGCGTCGGTGTCCGGCCCGGGCAGCGCGGACAGGTCGTCAGCGAGCAGCACGGTGACACCCCACGAGCGCAGCCTGGCCACGTTCTCGGTGAAGGCGGGATGGGCGGCGTGGGCGCTGTTGCTCGACGGCACCGCCACGATGGGCAGCCGCTTGCCGATCGCCTCCACCAGGATGCCCAGCGCCAGGGTGTCGCAGATCCCGGCCGCCCACTTGTTCACCGTGTTGACCGACGCGGGGGCGACGAGGATCGCGTCCGGCGGCGGCAGCACGTCGGGCTCGCCCGGGTTCTTGTACTCGCTGCGCACCGGGTGCCCGGTGATCCGCTCCAGCGCGACCGCGTCGGTGAACCGGCGGGCCGACGGCGTCAGCAGGATGCACACGTCCCAGCCGCCGGCCTGCGCCAGCCGCGCCAGCTCCCCGAGGTCCCGCGCGGGCGGCGCCGCGCAGGCGATCACGTACAGCACGCCGCGCCCGGCGCCCGCTGCTCCGGCCGGTCCCGCGCTCACGCTGTGTCCGCCATGCCCTGTGACTGCCCAGCCGCCGCCGCCTCTACCGCCCGCCGGGTATGAGATCCGCGGGCGGATTACAGCGGCCCGGCATCAGCTGGCGCCGGCCTGGCCGTTGCCGGTGCCTTCCGGCAGGGACAGCGTCTCCTTCGCGGCACCCTGCTCCGGGCCGCCGTTGCCGCTCAGGTTCTTCTTGACGGACTCCAGGATGGTCAGCCCCTGGCCGACCAGGCTGGCAGCGAGCTCCCCGAGGCCGTCGGCCCCGTTCAGGATGTTGACGTTCGCACCGGCCAGGCCGCCCGCGGCCTCGCGGACGATCTGCGGCAGCTGGTCGATCAGCATCCGGTCCAGCGCCACCCGGTCGTTGGACGCCGCGGCCTCGGCCTGGATCTGCATCCGCTCCGCCTCGGCCTTGGCCAGGATGCGGACCTTCTCTGCCTCGGCCTCGGCGGGCTTGACCACCTCGGCGACCAGCTGGCGCTCCCGCAGCTCGGCCTGCTGCCGGGCCAGCTCGGCCTGGGCTGCGATGACCTCCATCTGCGCCTGGGCCTGCGTGAGCGGACCCACCTGCGCCGCCTTGGCCTGGGCCTGGTCGATCTCGGCCTTGTACTGGGCCTGCACGATCGCCGTCTGCCGGGCGTATTCGGCCTGCTTACGCTGGGCTTCCTGCTGAGCCTCAGCGGCCTGCTGGTTGGCCTGTGCCTGCGCGATCTGCGCCTGCCGCTGGATCGCCGCGTTGTGCGGGGCGGCCATGGCGTCGATGTAGCCGGAGTTCATGTCGTCGATCGACTGGATCTGCAGCGAGTCCACGGTGAGGCCGATCTTGGCCATCTCTGCTTTGGATCCGTCGAGGACCTCGGTGGCCAGCTTCTGCCGCTCGGTGACGATCTCCTCGACTGTCATCGACCCGATGATCGACCGCAGGTGACCCGCGAAGATGCGGCCGGTGAGGGTGGACATCTGGTCCTGGTCGGACAGGAACCGCTGGCCCGCGTTGACGATGCTCTCGTCGTCGTTGCCGACCTTGAAGGCGATCACCGAGCGGACCTGGAGCGAGATGCCCTGCTTGGTGACGCAGGTCTCGGCGACTTCGGATTCGCACATGGCCAGCGTCAGATAGCGGGCTTTGCGGAAGAACGGGAGCACGAATGCGCCGTGCCCCACGACGACGCGGAACGGCGCGCCGCCCCGCCAGCGCCGGCCACCCGAGATCAGCATCGCCTGGTCTGGGGCGGGAACGCGGTAGCCGAACATGAAAGCTCCTCAGACTGCGTTGTCAGGAAATGAGGCGAGCGGGTCTGCCCACTCGCTGACGTCGACCGCCCGCGAACCGCGCGTTTCGATCACGAGCACGGTCGCGCCCCGCGGGATCGGGTCGATGGACCAGGCCAGATAGGCCTCGCGGCCGCCGCGGACCTTGAGCAGCACCTCACCGGGCCCGGCCTCGCCGCGGGTGGCAACGGTGATAACGCCGATGGAGCCGATCAGGGACGGGTCCCCAGCCACCGAAGCTTTCTCCCTCTGCACCCCGAATTGTGCCCTCACACAGTAGCGCCGCCAACGCCGCGCGGGGGCTTTCTCGCTGGTGACAAACCGCCCGGTATTTAATCGCTAGCCGCCTGCTGGCGGCCGTGAAAATCTGGCACGGTGCTGGCCCCTGGCGAGATCGCCGCTTTCCTGGCCGACGGCTATATCGCGCTGCGCGGCGCGGTGCCCGCGGGCGTCGCCGGCGCGTGCCAGGACGCCGTCTGGGCAGTGCTGGAGCAGCGCGGCGTACGCCGCGGTGATCCCGGCACCTGGACCGCCCCGGTGGTCCGGATCGACTGCCCCGAGGGCGGCCCGTTCGCCGAGGCCGGGACCTCGCCGGCGGTGTGGGAGGCCTGCGACCAGCTGATAGGTGCCGGGCGCTGGTGGCGGCGGGCGGGCGTCGGCGGCACCATCCCGGTCCGGTTTCCCGGCGAGGCCGACCCGGGGGACGCTGGCTGGCACATCGAGAGCAGTTACGAGGCAGGCGGCGAGTGGCGGGTGAATCTCCGTTCCCGTGCCCGCGGCCTGCTCGCGCTGTACCTGTTCACCGACGTGGACGCGGCCAGCGCACCGACCCGGGTGCGCCCGGGCTCGCATCTGGACGTCCCGCCGATCCTGGCTCCAGCCAGCGACGCTGGCCTGGCCTGGCTGCCCGCCGCCCAGCAGGCCGCGCAGGCCAGCGCACACCGCCGCACCGAGCTGGTCACCGGGCAGGCCGGGGACGTGTTCCTGTGCCACCCGTTCCTGGTGCACGCGGCGTCCTGGCCGCACCGGGGCGCCCGCCCGCGGATGATCGCCCAGCCCGGCGTGGCCCTGCACACCGAGTTCCCGCTGGGCGCGCCCGGCGAGCCGGTCTCCCCGGTCGAGCAGGCCATCCTCGCCGGCCTGGCGAACGTCAGCGACCTTCCCGCCCCCGGCGCCGGCCCAGGCCGGTGAGGACACCGGCTGCCACGGACGGAATACCGGCCGGGGCGGCCGTGTTGTCAACGATCGCTGGTGTGTATGTGTCCCCCGGGCCGCAACCACTATTGCCGTCGCGGAATACCGTCCGGCTGGAGCCGCGTTCGTGCCACTCGCCGAGGAGGCGACCGCACACCAGCGCCCTTTGACGACACCCCCGCGGGACCCCCCGCCTGCGGGGGTGTCGTCATGCCGGGCCGCCCCCGGGCTCGGCCCGGCCGCCCGCCGCGCGCAGCTGGCGGAGCAGCAGCGCGGGCGCTTCCGCCAGCGACGGCCCGTACCAGGTCAGGTGACGCCCGCTGAGCAGCGCCGCCGGGAGCCCAGGGAACGCCTCCGGGCCGTCCTCCGCGCTGAACGGGTACGGCTCGTCGGGCAGCACCACCACATCCGCCCCGGCGGCGCGCAGCTCCGGCAGCGGGATCCGGGGGTAGCGCTCGGCGTGGCCGCCGAACACGTTGCGGACGCCCAGCCGGGCGAGCAGGTCACCGGCGAAGGTGTCGCGGCCCAGCACCATCCACGGCCGCCGCCAGATCGGCACCACCGCCCTGACCTGCTGGCCGGCCGGGATCCCGGCCGGCTCCTGCCAGGCGGCCGCGGCCGCGTCCAGCCAGGCGGGCCGCTCCAGCCGGCACGCCTGCGTCAGCATCCGGCTCAGCGAGACCAGAGCCTCGGGCAGGCTGCGGACCTGCGTCACCCACACAGCCAGGCCCGCGTCCCGCAGCGCCGCCAGGTCGGCGGGCCGGTTCTCCTCCTCGTTGGCGAGCACCAGGTCGGGCCGCAGGTCGATCACCCGCCGGGTGTCCGGGTTCTTCGTCCCGCCGATGCGCTCCACGTCCAGGGTGCGCGGGTGGACGCACCAGTTCGTCGCCCCGGCCAGCAGGCCGGGCCGGGTCGCCGCGACCGATTCGGTGAGGGAGGGCACGAGCGACACGACCCGGCGGACCACCGGCGGGATGGCCACCGGGGCGCCGAGGTCATCGGCGGGCCGTCCGGCCAGCGGCGGGTTCATGGTCTGGGCGCTCCCGGCATCGGCACTTCCTGGTCTGGGAACTGCGGCCACTCGTCCTCTCCGGTGGCGGCCCGCACGTCCGCCAGCCTGGGCAGCGCCGCCTGCGCGCCCCGCCGGGTCACCGCCGCGGCGCCAGCTGCGCAGGCGGCCCGTACCGCCGAAACCGGCCCCGCGCCTCTCGCCAGCGCCACGGCCAGCGCCCCCACGAACGCATCTCCCGCGCCCACGCTGTCCACCGCCATCACCTCGAACCCCAGCAGGAGCGACGGGCCGCCATCCCAGCCCGGCGGGGCGGCCTCCCCGGCCGCGCGGTTGCCGCCGGGCGCACCGCTCTCCGGCGCCGGGCGGCCCGCCGCCGGGGCCCGGCCTGCCGGGCCGGCCGCCACGATCGCCCCGGCCGCGCCGAGCGTGATCACCGCGTGGCCGGCACCGGCGGCGGCCAGGCCGGCGGCGGCCTGCCATGCCTCGCCCGGCACCAGGGCGGCCCGCGCGCGGTCCCGTTCTGTCCCGGCGGCCAGGGCCCCAGCGGCTGGCCCGGCGGCGGCTGGCCCGGTACCGCCCGGGCCGGGCACCGGCCGGCCCAGGACGGCCGCGGCTTCGGGAGCGTTGACGACCAGCCAGTCCACGCCGGCGGCGACCAGGTCCCGCGCGCCGGCCGGGGCCGGGGCCAGGTTGAGCACGCTGGTCACGCCGTCCGCCCGGGCCCGCGCCAGCGCCGCCGCGAGCGTGCCGGCCGGGATCTCGGCCGACAGCACCAGCACATCGCAGGGGGCTGCGAACGCGGCCGCGACCTCCTGCTCGCCGGCCAGCGCGTTCGCCCCCGGGGACACCGCGATGGTGTTCTCCCCGGCGGGATCCACGCTGATGAGGGCCAGCCCGGAGGTGACCCCGGGCACCCGCCGGATACCGCTGGTGTCCACCCCCTCCGCCGCTAGCCCGCCCGCGAGCCCGCGCCCGAAGTCGTCATCACCTACGCAGCCCGCCATCCGCACGGATGCGCCGAGCCGGGCGGCGGCCACCGCCTGGTTGGCGCCCTTGCCCCCGGACCCGATCACGGCCGCGGCGCCCAGCACCGTCTCCCCCGGCCCGGGCAGCCGCGGGACCGGCACCGAGATGTCGGTGTTCAGGCTGCCCAGAACGGTCACCCGGGGACGATCCGGCATGGCTCCTCCTCAGCACCGGGCACAGGGACGCCGGCGGATTCCGGACGTGCCCACAGCATGACAGCGGAAACCCGCAACCAGAGCGTCACCCGCGCCCGCCAACCGGCGGAAACCCGTCCAGTAATGGCAGTTCCGCCATCTGCGGGCAGGACCGGGCACACGGGGTTCCGGGGCGATCACCCGGCATTAACCCGGCAGCCGGTGACATTCGGGTATCGTCTCTGCCATCAGCGGTTTGCCATCCCCCAGCTCCGTGCGGACCCTGATCCTCGGGATCGATCCGGCCGGACGGATAGTTCAGCATGACCGCAGTGCGCCCGGGATCCTCTACTTCGACGCCGATGCCCTGCTCGGGGTGTTCCTGAGCGAGCTGGTCAACGAGGCCGGTGAGACCGGCTCGACGGTCGGCAGCCTGCTGGAGGCGGTCCGCTCCGACCGGGAAGCCACCGCGGTGCTGTCCCTCAGGACCAAGCGGAGCTGCGCCGCCGAGGCCGTGGTGACCGTCCAGCCGATGCAGGACGCCGGCCACGAGCTGGCCGCCCTGGTGATCGTGCGGCTGCCCCCGCCAGCCGACGAGCAGTTCCTCGACCCGGCGCTGATGCGGCACGCGCTGCTGGACGACACGTTCCGGCAGATCGGGACCACCCTCGACCTCGACCAGATGGCCCGCGGCCTGGCCAACATCGTGGTGCCGCACTTCTGCAACGCGGCCAGCCTGCTGGTGCTGGAGAGCCTGGTGGGCGCGGACGAGTTCTCCGAGGAGCCGCCCGAGGGCTCGCAGCTGATGCGCCGGATGGCCGTGGCAGTGGACGACCAGGACCTGGACTGGGAGGCTGCGTTCCCCACCGGGGAGGTGCTGCTGTACCCGCCGGACACGCCGTACACGCAGTGCATGCAGACCGGCAAGCCGGTGCGGTTGGGCAAGATCGACGAGGCGAGCGCGGCCATAATGGCCGACACCTGGCTGCGCAGGCCGGTGGCGCGGCTGCTGTCGAGCACGTCCAAGCTGCTGCTGCCGCTCAACGCCCGGGGCACCACGCTCGGGTTCTTCGTGTGCACCCGGCGGCCGGGGTTCCGCGCGTTCGACGCCTACGACACCCAGATCGGGATGGAGTTCGCCGCCCGGGCGGCCATCTTCATCGACAACGCGCGCCGCTACAATCGGGAGCGCGCCACCGCGCTGACGCTGCAGCGCAGCCTGCTGCCCACCGGCCTGTCGGCGCCTTCCTCCGTCGAGGTCGGCCACCGCTACCTGCCCGGCAGCCAGCTGATCGAGGTCGGCGGCGACTGGTACGAGTCCATCGCCCTGCCCGGCGCCCGGGTGGCGCTGGTGGTCGGCGACGTGGCCGGCCACGGGGTGCGGGCCGCCGTGACCATGGGGCGGCTGCGCACCGCCATCCGCACCCTGGCCATGCTGGAGCTGCCGCCCGCCGAGTCGCTGCACCAGCTCAACGAGATCATGGAAGCCATGGGCAACGTGGAGCCGCACTTCGCGACCTGCGCCTACGCCCTGTACGACGCGGTAGCGGGCACCTGCGAGATCGCCTCCGCCGGCCACCTGCCGCCGCTGCTGGTCAAGCCGGACGGCAAGAGCCAGTACCTGGACATCGCCCCCGCGCCGCCGCTGGGTGTGGGCGACGGCCTGGTCAGCAGCGAGACATTCGAGATCGACGACGGCAGCCTGCTGGTGCTCTACACCGACGGCCTGGTGGAGAGCCGCGGCCAGGACATCGACGACGGGCTGGCCCGGCTGCAGGAGGCCTTCTCCTCCGAGTCGGCGAGCCGCCCGGTCGACGACCTGTGCAAGAGCATCCTCACCGGCGCGTACGCCGACCACCAGCGCGACGACATCGCCGTGCTGATGGCCCGGCTGAGCCGCATCAACGTGGGCCACCAGGAAACCTGGACGCTGCCCAGCGAGCTGACCTCCGCGGGCAGGGCCCGGGCACTGGTCCGCGATCCGCTGGAGCGGTGGGAGCTGGACAGCCTGCTGCCGGTCACCCAGCTGCTGGTGTCGGAGCTGGTCACCAACGCGATCCGGTACACCGAGGGCGACGTCACCCTGCGGCTGGTGCTGGAGAACTCGCTCACCGTGGAAGTCCTCGACAGCTCCCCGGCGCTGCCGCGGCTGCGGCATGCGGCCCGCGACGACGAGCGGGGCCGGGGCCTGCAGATCGTCAGCCAGCTCAGCCACCGCTGGGGGGCGCGGCGGACCCCGTCAGGCAAGGTCGTGTGGTGCGAGCAGTTGCTGCCCGAGGCCACCGACGAGCACGACGCCGAGGACGCCGCGGCGATCGCCGCCGTGGCCGA
>JBLMWU010000317.1:0-13573 GCA_050257395.1 Gemmatimonadota bacterium
GGGCCGCGGAGTCGGGTAAGGACCGTAGTCGTCCGCTGCCGGGCCGACCGGGCGGGGGGTGTGTCCATGCCGCGGCCGTGAGCTGCCGGGCGGCGGGCGGCGCTGTTCCTCCGGTGGCCAATCGTCCCAGTCTTCCGCCGGGTGGCGGGGGCGGGCTGGCGGGTAGGGGCCGCGGCCGGGATTTCCCCGGTCGGCGCGGCGGGGAGGCGGGTAAGGGTCGTAGCTGTCCGCCGCTGGGCCGGCGGGGTCGGGGGTCCGCGAGCTGCCGGGCGGCGGGCGGCGCTGTTCCTCCGGTGGCCAATCGTCCCAGTCATCCGCCGGATGGCGGGGGCGGCCTGGCGGGTAGGGGCTGCGGCCGGAATCTGCGCTGTCCCCGTACTCTGCATCCCTCGGCCCCATTAATGCAGTATGACATGGGGTTTTACGGGCATGGTCCGCAAATATCCGTCCTGATAGCGGCGATACCTCGGGTGGCGGACCAAGCCCGGTAGCTGGCCCGTGCTCACCCGCGGCAAGTCAGCGGGCGAGTGGCCGGAGAAGTGCATCAGTGCGTTCGACCTGCCTGGGCCACATGTATTCCTGCTCAACCAATCGGCGCCCAGCCTCACCCATGGCTCGTGCTTCCCGGGGTCGCGCGAGAATTCGCCGAATGGCAGATCCGAGGGCCGCAGGATCCCGCGGAGGTACGAGTATCCCGGTCTTGCCGTTCTCGACGAGGCCGATGTTAGCCCCAATCGCTGCCGCGACCACCGGGAGCCCTTGTGCCCATGCCTCCAGGATCGCGGTGGGCATACCATCATTGGCGGTGGCCGGATAGACGACCTGCGCGGCGGCCCGGCGTACCACGTCGTCACGGTCTGGCCCTGCCAGGAAGCCAAAGAATTCGACGGAGTCCTCGAGTCCCAGGTCCCGCACCCGTCTTTCATATCGAGGCCGATCGCGGCCGTCGCCGACCACCGCGAGGGTTGGTGCGGGCTCCCCCGCGTCCCGTACCGCGGCCAGGCTTTCGAGAATCAGATCAAGCCCTTTCCAGGCATGACTCGGTTCCAGATTCGCTACGAAGACGAGACCCTTGCCGGCAGCTCCGCAGGCGGGCGACACCGTTGCCACGGCATTCGGTATCACATGGATCTTCCCGTCCAGCCGGTCTCCCAGAGAGGCCTTGACGTGACTGGATACAGCGATTATGCAGCGCGATCGGCGGAGCGTCACCGACTGAACGGCTTGGTACGCAATAGTAAGAAGCCGCATATGCAGTTTGCCGGGCTTGAATAGTGTCGTCGCGTGGTAGGTAATGACGACTGGAGCCTTGCCGGATATCCAGGAGGCCACGTCAGCCATGTACGGGACGGGAGTGTGCGCATTCACAACATCTGGCTGCTCGATGCGTATTATTTTCCGGAACATCGCAGGCCAGCCGGGGTGCACCGGAGTATTCGATATCACTCTCCAGATCGGCAGCCGCCAGACCTTATAACCGCGGAACGCCTCGCTGGTCATGGTGCTGACTTCTGCATCCCCACATACCACGACGACTTCCCACCCACGGCTGCGGAGTCCATCAGCCACCGCCGCAGCATAATTTTCGAGGCCACCACTGCGCGGATGATAGTAGGGAACGGCGATCAGCAGCTTCACTGCGGGCTCGCGCCATTCACGTCTTAGCCCATGCTCGCGGTGATCTCGTCACCGTCATCGCTGATGTGGCCGTTCAGGGAAGCTGGCGCCGCTGGCGCCGGCGCCGCTGATGCCGGGTCAGTCTCAACCGCCGGCCGCCCGCCAGCCTGGGTCCCGGGCGCGAACATCTGCGCGCGCGTCCGCAATCTGACGCTCAGCAGGACACGGGCACAGGTAAGCCCGTCGCGCCAGGTGATCTTCTTGCCCTGAGCGTGCGAGCGGCCGTAATAGCTGACAGGAACCTCGAACGGCCTGGTCCCCTGCCGCAGAAGCAGGGCTGTCAGCTCTGTGTCCAGGCCGAAGCCTCTCTCGCGAAGATTCATGGCGCGTATCAGGGTGACCGGTATCAGCTTGAAGCACGTATGCAGGTCGGTGATCCAGGCGTTGAAGAGCACGTTGGCCATGTTGCTGAGCAGCCGGTTCCCCAGTGCATACCGGTAGGACCGGTAGACGGTGTTGACCCCGAACAGCCGTGTGCCGTAGACGACGTCCACGCGGCCCTTGAGCACCGGCATCAGCATCCGGTTTATGTCATCGGCCGAATACTCCAGGTCCGCGTCGAAGGGCAGGATGTGCGTGCCGGTGGCGAGGGACACGGCGGTCATGATGGCAGCCCCCTTACCCCGGTTGACAGTGTGCCGGTGGATCTGGACCCGCGGATCGTCGAATGCGGCGAGCAGAGCCGCTGTCCGGTCTGTACTGCCGTCGTCAATGATGATGAGCTCGACGTCACAGGGGTATTCGGTTTGAAGGAGCTCGCTGACCGCCAGAGCGACGGTCTTCTCCTCGTTGTAGACAGGCATCAGGATCGACAGCTTGACTCGCTGGGGAACGGGGGCAACCGAACCAAGCACAGTGAGCTCGTCGATGTCGCTGGCCACGGCGTCCAGCCAGGCCTGCCCATTTCCGGCTGGCGGGAGATGCCCTGGGTCACGAGGCAGGGAGGGCAGGCCCGCTGCGGAGTCTCCCGCCCCAGGTGTCCGTTCGGCCGCGGCCAAGCTAGCTCCTTCCCGGTAGCCCCCCTGAGCGGACCACAGGCCCGTTTTGGCTTTCGCCGCACAGGCACTGCAACCCCTGCGACCTCCAGGAACGAACGGTCTGGCGCGGACACACCGGATGAGCAGGGCAGATGGAGTATTTAGCGCGAGATGCTTGTATATAGCGAACTTTACCAAGTCTTGACATAATTACTATCCGTGACAATTGAGGCAAACGGGGTCGTCTTGGGGCATTAGCGGCGGGCTGGGCTCCGCCAGCCCCTGCCCACCCTCAGCTCTGGGCGATCGTCACGCAGCAGTGGTCTGGCGACGGTTCCAGGCGGGCGCCGGCGTCGCAGCCGAACGCCGCCAGCAGGCCGCGCAGCAGATGCAGGTTGAGCTGGCAGACCAGTGCCGGATGCCGGCGGACGAGTTCGTGGAAGGGGCAGTTGGCCAGCTTGATGTCGCCGCCAGGGGCCTGCCGGGGCTCGTAGCCGGCCCGGGCCAGCACGCCGGGCAGGCTGCTGCCCGGCGTCGCCATCCGGCGGCCTGCCCGCCACGCGACCCGGGCCAGCGCCTCCGCCACCGGCTCGCCGGACTGCTGGGCCTCCTCCAGTGCGCACGCCAGCACGTCGCCGGCCAGGTCGTAGCGGCGGGGTGGCAGGGAGACGGCGATGTCGCGGCACGCCCGGGCGTACAGCTTGGCGGGCCGCCCGGCGCCGGGCCCGGTGCGGCCGGACAGCCGGGCGAACGCCACCTCCAGCAGGCCGTCCGCGACCAGCCGGTCCAGGTGGAAGGCGGCGGTGGCCCGCTTCATCCCGGTGGCGCTGGCGGCCTCGTCCCGCGACACCGGCCGGCCCTGCGCCGCCACATAGGTGTACAGGGCGCGCCGGGCGGGCTCGGACAGCGCCCCCACGGCCTGCAGGTCCTGCGTCCCCTCCCCGCCGGGCAGCTCGCCCATGGCCGCCTGTCAGCTCCCCTGCCGGGCGAGCGCCAGGAACTCACCCCTGGTGCGGGCGTCGTTGCGCAGCTCGCCGCGCAGGGCGCTGGTGACCGTGCGCGAGCCGCTGGCCCGCACCCCGCGCAGGGTCATGCACAGGTGCTCGGCCTCCAGCACCACGCCCACCCCGCGGGCGTCGAGGGCGGTGTCCAGCCAGTCGGCCACCTGCTGGGTCAGCCGCTCCTGCACCTGCAGCCCGGCCGCGAAGTGCTCCACCACCCGGGCCAGCTTGGACAGGCCGACGATCCGGGCGCCCGGCAGGTAGCCCACGTGCGCGACCCCGTAGAACGGCAGCAGATGATGCTCGCACAGCGACCGGAACGGCACGTCCCGGGCGACCACCAGCTCGTCGTACCCCTCGTCGTTCGGGAAGGTGGTGGGCAGGAACTCCGAGGGCGTCAGCATCTCGGCGAGCGCGCTCGCCACCCGCTCGGGCGTCCTGGCCCGGTGCTCGCCCTCCACCGGGTAGCCGAGCGAATCCAGCAGGTCGGCCACGGCCCGGGCGGCCCGGTCCAGGTCGACCGCGGGCGCGGCCCGCAGCGCGGCCAGTTCCGCGGCGGTGGTGTCATCGACGACGGTCTCGGCGGTCATCGGCTCTCCCTCCGGCTCGCCGGTCCCGTCCGCAGGGCGGCGTCACCGCTTCCAAGAGAAACGGACCTTCACGATAGAAGCCACCCGCTCTATCGTCAAGTTAGGTTCCTCTTAGAAACCGGCCGTCCCGGCGGGCCGGTTCAGGACGGGACCGCTGGCCCGGCCGGGCTCACAGATACGGGCCCAGCAGGGTCAGGTCGGCCGGGGACAGCCGGTCCCGGGCCGTCTTGGCCTGGTGCCAGTACGGGTACAGCAGCGGCGGCGCGCTGGCCTTGTCGAGCTGCTGCCGTTCTTCCGCGCTCAGCGTGAGCTCGGCGGCGGCGAGGTTGCCGGCGAGCTGCTCGCTGGTCCGCGCGCCGATCACCAGCGAGGTGACCGCCGGCTTGCCCAGCGTGTAGGCCAGCGCGACCTGCGCGGCGGACACCCCGCGCTGCTCGCCGATGGACACCAGCACCTCGACGATGTCGTACAGCCGCTCCTGGTCGTACACGGGCGGCTCGTTCCAGTCAGTGAGCTGCCGTGACCCCTCCGAGGGCCGGCTGCCGCGCCGGTACCTGCCCGCCAGCAGCCCGCCCGCCAGCGGGCTCCACACCAGCACGCCCAGGCCCTGGTCCACCGCCAGCGGGATCAGCTCGTACTCGGCCTCCCGGGCCTGCAGCGAGTAGTAGATCTGCTGGCTGGCGAACCGCGGCAGGCCGGTGCGGTCCGCGATGCCCAGCGCCTTCATCAGCTGCCAGGCCGCGTAGTTGGACGCGCCCACGTACCGGACCTTGCCGGACTGGACGAGCTGGTCCAGGGCTTCGAGCGTCTCGGCCAGCGGGGTGTGCCCGTCCCACTCGTGCACCTGGTAGAGGTCGATGTGATCGGTGCCGAGGCGGCGCAGGCTGGCTTCGCAGCCGGCGATCACGTGGTGGCGGGACAGCCCGGCGTCGTTCGGGCCGCGGCCCATCGGCATCCGCACCTTGGTCGCCACCAGCACCTCGCCGCGCCGGCCGCGCAGCACCTCACCCACGATCTCCTCGGACAGGCCGCCGGAGTACACGTCGGCGGTGTCGATGAGGTTGACGCCCGCGTCCAGGCACATGTCCACCTGGCGGCGCGCCTCCTCCACGCCGGTTGACCCGACATTGGCGAACGGGCCTTTCCCGCCGAACGTCATCGTGCCCATCGTGAGAACGGAGATCCGCAAGCCAGAAGAGCCCAGTGCGCGATATTCCATGCCGCCAACCTATCCAAGCGATCAGGAGCCGCTGACCCCGTCGATCGTCAAAGGCTCCCGGTCATCGCCACAGCGTGCGGATCTGGGTGGTCACCGCGAACGGGTCGTCGCCGCGCTGGGCGGCGAGGATGCCGGCGCCCTCGGGGGAGCCGGTGAACAGCATGGGGCCGGGGCTGACCCGGTCGTGCCAGGCCCGCTCGAAGGCGGCCGCCCGCTCCTTGTTGACGCCCAGCACGGTGGGCACCGCGTGGTAGACGACGGTAGCGGGCAGCCGCCCGGTGACCAGCCGCCGCGCGGCCAGGCCGAGCGCGGCCGCGGGGCCGTGCGGCGGCTGCACGATCAGCCGGGGCACCACGTAGCGGGGCTGCGCGAGCGGGGACAGCACCTCCTCCAGCGCCGTGGAGAAGGTGACCGACTCCCCGGCCGGCACCTCCTGCAGCCGCGCCCGGTAGCTGCCGTCGGGCAGCGATTCGACCCGCACCGCGCTGGCGTCCCGGCTGGCCAGGCCAGCGGCGTGCAGCCCGTCGGCGGTGGCGGCGGCCAGGTCCTCCAGGCAGCCGCCACCGGTGGCGCGGCCGAGCCGGACCGCGCCCCTGGACACCGTCAGACCCCCTGCCAGCACGACCAGGCTGGCCGCCAGCGAGGCGGCAACCGGCTGCGCGGACAGCAGCACCAGCACCGTCACCGCGACGGCCAGCGCCGCGACCGCCCACGGGCGGGCCCGCCGGGGCCGGCCGTACGGGACCACGGCCCGGCCGGCCAGGCCGAGCTGCCGGCGCGCGGCGACCGTCACGGTGGCCACCGGCTCGTCCTGGTAGGGCGTGCCCACCGCCCAGTTGCCGTGCACCCGGTCCCGGTCGCCCGGCCGCAGCAGCATGGCCGCGTTCAGCGCGCCGCACCGGTCCGTGGCCGGGGGCGCGTACGGGGACAGGGACGGGTCCACGTGTACGACCCCGGACACGATGTCGGCCGTGGCCGACAGCGCGAAATAGCGGTCGTGCTTGCGCACGAACCGGCCGTAGTCGGCAGCGCCCTTCGGGTGGTCATCGGCGACGCAGATCACGCCCCAGTTGTCGGCGACCTTGCCCGGCCAGCCGCGGTCCACCCGCAGCGCCCGGCCGCGGGCCTGCACCACCGAGGTCGGCGTGGTCGCGGCGGTCAGGTCGATTACCACGTTGACGGCTGGCGCGTCCCAGCCCTCGCCGAGCAGCCCCCGGGTGCCGACCAGGCACCGGGAGCCGCCCTCGCTGAAGAAGCGGGTGACCAGCGGCACGTAGCGGCGCGGCTCCCAGCCGGCCTGCCCGGTGATCTCCACCACTGCGGAACGGCTGCCGCGGACCGGCGGGGTCGCCGCCGTGCTGGAGCCGCTGGCGAGGGCGGCCGGGGACACGTCCGCGCCGGAACTCCCGGCGGGGGCCGCCGCGGTGGCACCCAGGCCCGGGTCGGCCTGCCGCAGCCATGCCAGCAGAGCGGCGGCCGTGTCCGGCCCGCACGCCACCCGCTGACCGGTCATCAGCACCGGGTCGAGGGCGGCGGTCTGCTCGTCGGCCAGCAGGGTCTCCAGCGCGAGCCGGGCCCCGCCGGACTCCGCCTCCAGGATGCCGGTGAGCCGGGCCGGCACCGTCCCGCTGGCCTCCTCGAAGTCGCACAGCACCAGTGCGCGCAGCCGCGGGCCCAGGTCCGCGTTCTCGGCGATGAGGATGTCGGTGACCGCCTGTGCCTTGCTCGCGGACCGGGCCAGCACCCGGTCCACCGGGGAGTCGGCGGCCCGCACCCCGGCCCGGGTGAGCCGGTAGCCCACGGCGGGCAGGGCCCGCCGGATCGCCTCGTAGGCCGCCGCGTCCCGCGGATCCTCGCTGGGCAGCAGGCAGTGGCGGCAGTAGTCGCCGATCAGCGCGACCCAGTCCTCGGCGGCCGGGGGATGCCGGTGCTGCTCGCGGACCTGCGCGCCGTCGGGGAGCGGCAGCAGCCCGGCGGTGTGCAGCCGGACCGCCGCGTCCGCCAGCGCGGGCTCGTCGCGCTCGAACCGCTGCCAGGACACTGGCGCGCCCTCGCGGCCGCGCCGCTCCACCACCCGGGTCTGCAGCCAGGCCAGGAACGGTGTGCTGGCGAACTGCGGGTCGAGCAGGTCGGTGCGCAGCTCGGCGAACCGGACGGCCTCGCCGTGGATGTAGTCGGCCTCGGTGGGCGTGGGGCGGGTGAAGTACGCGAGTTCCTGGTACGGGGCGAGCACCCCGTCCCGGACCAGCGCGGGGGTGGAGATCTCCAGGTCCACCTGGCCGAACAGGGTCCGGTGCAGGCCAGCCTGGTCGGTGGTCATCAGGTGCGGCGGGGTGGCGGTCAGCCCGACGACATAGGGGTCGTCGAGCTCCTCCAGCACGGTCTTGAGCAGCCGGCCCCACAGCTCCAGCAGGTGGTGGCACTCGTCGAGGACCACCGTCCAGGGGCCGCCCTGGCGCAGCCGCCCGATCAGCGCCTGCCCGTTGGGGTGGAGCTGCGCGAGCAGTTCCCGGCCGCCGGGCTGCCGCCCGGGACGGCCCGGCGGGCCGTCCCCGTTCCCGCTGAACGTGCCCACCGCCTGGTAGGTGAGGACCGTCAGCGGGCTCGGCAGCTCGCGGCTGGCGGTGGCGGTCACGGTCACCGGCGCGAAGGCCGCCTGCCACTGCTGGATCCACTGCGCCTGGATGGCCGTGTTGGGGCAGAGCACCACCGCGGGCCGCCCGAGCCGGCGCAGCACCTCCAGGCCGATGAGGGTCTTGCCGCCGCCCGGCGGGACGACCAGGTAGGTGGCGCGGTCGCCGGCGGCGCGGTCGCGCTCGAAGGCCGCCAGGGCCCGTTCCTGGTGCGGCCGCAGCGGCCAGGCCAGCTGTGCCGCGCCGAACGTGGCCGGAGTGTCCTGCAGGGCGGCGCCGCCGGCGCCGCCCGGTGCCGCGAGATCCCCCGCGCCGCCCGTGGTCATGCCACATGCTGATACGAAGCCCGGCCCCACGGCAACCCGGCGGTCCGGCGCGCGGGAAGGTCAGCGCCGGGGGCGGTGACCAACGCCCCTGGCCGGGCGGCGGGCCGCGCGGAAAGCCTGAAGTCGTGACCGCTGTGCTCGCCTATCTCGCCGCCGCCATCACCGGCCTGTGGGGCGTCGCCCACGCCGTGCCGACCCGGCAGGTGCTGGCCGGCTTCGCGCCCATCACCCGGGACAACCGGCGGGTGCTGCTGCAGGAGTGGCTCGCCGAGGCGTTCACCATGTGGGGCCTGGCAGCGCTGGTCATCGCCGTCACGGCGGCCGGGAGCGGCACCGGCGTGGCCGCCTGGGTCGACCGGGTGGCCGCCGGCCTGCTGCTCGCCCTGGCGGTGCTCACCGGCCTCACCGGGGCCAGGACGCCGGTGATCTGGTTTCGCATCTGCCCGGTCCTGCTGACCTGCTCGGCCGTCCTGCTGCTGCTCGCCAGCGTTCTCTGACAGCTACCGTGGGCGGGTGGCGGCACCCTGGAACCACAACATCCACTACCACCCGCTGATCCTCGCGGCCGTCGCGCCGGGCAGCCAGCGCGCCCTGGACGTGGGCTGCGGGGCCGGGCTGCTAGCCCGCGAACTCAGCCGCCGCGTGCCGCGGGTGACCGCCCTCGACCGGGACGGGCCCGTGCTCGAGCGGGCCCGCCGGGAAGACGCGGGCGCGGGCGTGGAGTACCTGCAGGGCGACTTCCTCAGCCACGGCTTCGGCCCGGAGCCGTTCGACGTGATCGTGTCGGTCGCCGCCCTGCACCACATGGACCCGGCGGCGGCCCTTGCGCGCATGCGTGACCTGCTGCGGCCCGGCGGCGTGCTGGCGGTCGTCGGGCTGGCCCGCGGCAGCCTCCCGGCGGACCTGCCGCGTGAACTTGTGGCGGCGCCCGCGAACCTGCTGCTGCGCGCCCGGCACCGGGACTGGGTGCAGGCCAGGGCGGCCCGGGCCCGCGGCGAGGCCATGGCCCCGGTGATCTGGCCGCCGGCGCACACCTACCGCGAGATCAGCCAGCTCGCGGCGCGGCTGCTGCCCGGCGTCCGCTACCGCCGCCACCTCCTCTGGCGCTACTCCCTGATCTGGCGCAAACCAGCTGGCTGGCGCTGATCCGTTGAGTTCCTGGCCCCCGGGCGGGCCACGAACTCAACGGGCGATGGTTATCCACAGGTCAGGGCCAGGCGCGGCGGCCCAGCAGCGCGAGCAGCCTGGTCTGCTCGTCCGAGCCGGGCGGCGGGTCCAGCGGCGGGGCGCACGCCCCGGTGCGGGAAAGAGCGTCGCCGAGCGCGGGCAGCTGCGCCAGCAGCGCGCTGACCTCGCCCGGGTCCATCTCCTCGGCCACCCCGGCCGCCCGGGCCAGGTCCCAGCGGTGCACCACCAGGTCGAAGCAGAGGAACTGGTTCACCGCGCCCTCGAAGGTATTGCGGCCGAACGCCCCTTCGTAGGACGCCGACGCCACCGCGGGGTCGGCCAGGCCTGCCCGCACCACCGCGCTGGCCGCGGCGAACGCCCCGGCCGGGTCCGCGGCCACATCCGGGATCTCCCCGAGCGACCGGTCCACCAGGCCGAGGATCCGGCCGTGCACCTCGACCAGGTGGCGCACCACGTCCCGGGCGGTCCAGCCCTCGCAGGGCGACGGGCTCTCCCACCGGCCCGGCGGCACCGCGGCCACCGTGGCCGCGAACCCGTCCGCCAGCCGCCCGTACCGTGCCAGCGTCTCGCTCATGGTCGCCTCCCCGCGGCGTGCGCCTGCTCCCGCAGTCCGGTCACTCCCGTCCCGGTTATCCTGCCCGCCCCGGTGCCCGCCGTCTTGAACATACGCGTCACCCCGGCTGCCCCGGCCGGCCGCGCCGTCAGGCGAGGGCGGCGGCGGCGAGGGCCCAGCCGCCGGCGCAGGCGACCATGCCGATGAGCAGGCTGGCGCCTGCGTTGAGCACCGCCTCCAGGACCGAGCCGTCCTCGGCCAGCCGGACCGTCTCAAGCCCGAACGTGGAGAACGTGGTCAGCGCCCCGCAGAAGCCCGTGCCCAGCAGGGTGAGCAGCCAGCCCGGCGCCCCGCCGCTGACCGCGCCCGCGACCGCGCCCAGGATCAGCGAGCCCGCCGCGTTCACGCTGAGCGTGCCCCAGGGGAACACCGAGTCGTGGCGGGACTGCACCAGCAGATCGGTCAGGTAGCGCAGCGGCGCGCCCACCACCGCGCCCACGATGACGAAGACAGCCGTCAACGGCCCTCCCCGCCGGCCGGCGGCTCGCCCGCGTACCGGACCACCTCGACCTCGTCCAGGGTGATCAGGCCCTTGGTGACCAGCTCGGAGACCTGCGGCAGGAACTCCCGGATCCGGTCCGGCCGGTCGATGATGACGATCAGCACCGGCAGGCTCTCGTTGAGGCTGAGCAGCCGGGAGGTGTGGATCCGGCTGGAGGCGCCGAAACCTTCGCAGCCGCGGACCACGCTCGCCCCGGCCAGCCCGGCGGCGTGCGCCCGGTGCACGATCTCGGTGTACAGCGGGCGATGGTGGAACTGGTCGTTCTCACTGATGAAGACGGTCATCCGCAGGGCGGTTCCGGAAAGTGTCATCACGGGCTCCTGGGCGGCTGGTGGGCGCTGGCCGGGGCGGCGGGCCCCGGCGCCGGGCGGCCGGCGCCCGGGTCCCCGGTGTCAGCCTTGCGCCGGGCGCGCCAGCGCGCCAGCCGGACCGCGGACCTGATCAGCGCCACCCCGGCCCAGACCGCCGCCAGCCCCGCGGCCAGGCTGCCCAGCAGGTAGCCGGCGGCCGTGCCGGCGTGCCCGGTCACCAGCAGGTTCCTTGCGTCGAGGACGTAGGTGGAGAACGTGGTGTAGCCGCCGAGCACCCCGATCCCCAGGAACGGGCGCAGATAGCGCGACGGCGGCCACACCTCGGCCAGCAGCACCATGAGGGCGCCGATCAGCAGGCAGCCGGTCACGTTGACGCTGAAGGTGGCCCACGGGAAGGCGCCGGGCCGGTGCGGCAGGGCGGCTGCCAGGCCCCAGCGGCCCAGGCTGCCCAGGGCCCCGCCCGCGGCGATCACGGCCAGGATGTCCCAGCGGGCGCCGATCTCGCTGGCGGCGCCCTGCCACAGGTGCGCGGCGCGGGCCCGGCCGCGGGGCGGCGCCGCCGCCTGCGGCGCCCGGCCGCCGGCGCGGACCGGGGTACCGGTGCGCTCAGGCACGGCGGCACCCGGGAACGGGCACAGACATGAAAAACGGCCTCCTACCACTCAGGCAGGGACCGTTGGCGGCTGACCGCGGTTCTTCCGGCGAGCCCCTCCGCCGTGGTGATACCGGACGATTCTACCGGCTATGCAGGCCCGGGCCGCCGGGGCGGGCGGCCCGGGCCGGCCGGCTAGACCGGGACGGGGCCGCTGCCGGGCAGGACCGGGCCGCTGCCCGCGCCGCTCTGGGATACCGCGGCGGCGATCTCGGTCAGGTCCTTGGCGTCCAGGGCGAGGCTGGCCGCGGGCAGCCACCCGTCCACCTGGGCCGGGGAGCGCGCGCCCACGATCGCCCGCACGCCCGGGAAGGTCAGGGTCCACGCCACCGCGATCGCGCCGACGCTGACCCCGTGCCGGTCGGCGACCGGGCGCAGCCCGGCTGCCAGCGCCAGGTTGCGGGCCAGGCCGTCGCCGGTGAAATCGGGGTTGCGGCTGCGCCAGTCCCCCTCGCCCAGGGACGCGGCCCGCTCCGCGGTGAACGCGCCGGTCAGCAGGCCTGATGCCATCGGGCTGTACGCGATGACCCCGGTCTCGTGCTCCGCGCACCAGGGGATCACCCCGGTCGCAGCCTCCCGGTGGATCAGGCTGAACTTCGGCTGCACCGAGTCCACGTGCCCCACGCCCTCCGCCGCGTCGAGCTGGGCGGGGTTGTGGTTGGACAGCCCGGCCGCGCGGATCTTGCCCTCGGCCCGCAGCTCGCAGAAGGTCTGCCAGTACTCCTCCACCGGCGTGCCGTCCTCGGCCGGCCAGTGCATCTGGTACAGGTCGATCCGCTCGGTGCCGAGCCGCCGCAGCGACGCCTCCACCTCCCGCCGCAGGCTGGCGGGATTCCCCACCCGGCGCGGCGGCCGGGTCCGGTCCTGCTCGTCCCACACCAGGCCGCCCTTGGTGAACACGTACGGCCGGTCGGCCTCGGGCAGGCCGCGCAGGGCGCGGGCGACGACCTCCTCGGAGTGGCCAAGCCCGTAGGCCGCGGCGGTGTCCAGCCAGTTGATCCCGGAGTCGACCGCGTGCCGGATGGCGGCGACCGAGTCCGCGTCGTCCTGCTCACCCCAGGCGAACGCCCAGCCTCCCCCGCCGATCGCCCAGGCGCCGAACCCGGCCCGGGTGATGGCCATGTCCGTGCGCCCGAACGGGACCGTTTCCAGCGTGCCTGTCACTGCTCCTCCTCGTGGTCGCTGTCTCCCCGCATGGTCGCCTCCCCGGTCAGGCGCGGCAGAAACAGCTTCCCGCAGCGGCTAGCCCGCCGCCAGCCGCGCCGCGATCCCGGCGGCGGCGGCCTCGGCTTCGGCCTGGCCGCACTCCATGCCGCGGTGCAGGAAGGCGGTCCCGCGCAGCAGCTCCGCTGCCGCGCGCGGGTACAGCCAGGCGTGGAAGTGCGGCTGGAAGTCCATGGTGGCCAGCAGATGGATCCGTTCGGCCCCCGTGACCTGCCGGATCGCCGGGTACAGCAGGGCCAGCAATGGGCCGAACGAGGAAGCCTCGGGGCCGGTCATCCCGGCGAAGTCGGTGAAGTGGCGGCGGGACTCCACCCGCAGCGTGCCGGGCAGCGCCATGTGCGCCGGGCCGTGCCCGACCCGCCAGTCCTGATCGTCGATCAGCCAGCCGCCCGGCGGCGGGTCCTCGCCGGTGCGCTGGCGGCGGCAGTATTGACTTCCTTCCCGGCCTGGAGGCGGGAATTCCGGGCGACGCGGCTTACGCCGCGTTCCGGTGGGTTCCTGGTTCGCTGGGCCGTGCCGGGCCGGGGCCTGGGCTTACCGTCCCTCCGCAGGCAGATGCCGCCAGCCCGGCGGCCTTGGCTATGTTCCGGGCCGCGTTGATATCCCGGTCGTGAGCGGTCCCACAGCCGCTGCATGTCCACTCGCGGACATGCAGCGGCT
>JBLMWU010000318.1:0-11913 GCA_050257395.1 Gemmatimonadota bacterium
ACCGACGACCGTCCTGTCATGACGGCGCCGGCGGCAGACCCGGCTCCGCTGGGGCTCGCCGCCTTCGCCCTGACCACTTTCCTGCTCTCGGCCGCGAATGCGGGGTGGATGAAGAACGCCAGCGGGGATGCCTGGCTGGGGTACGCGTTCGCCTACGGCGGCCTGTGCCAGCTGCTGGCCGGCATGTGGGAGTTCCGCAACCGCAACGTCTTCGGTGCCACCGCCTTCTCCACCTACGGCGGGTTCTGGATCGGGCTGGGCCTGTGGGCCAAGTTCGTGCCCGCGGCCGCCCAGGGCAAGGACGTCGGCTGGATCCTGCTGGCGTTCGCGATCTTCAACACCTACATGCTGCTGTGGAGCACGCACGTGAACATCGCGGTGTTCCTGGTGTTCCTGACCCTGGAGGCGACCGAGGTGATCTTGTTCATCGCGGTCTTCGCCGGCAACACCAGCCTGGTCAAAGTCGGCGGGTACGTCGGCGTGGCGACCGCCCTGGTGGCCTGGTACACCTCGGCCGCTGGCGTCATCAACGGCATGCGCGGCGCGCCGTTCGTCCCGGTCGGCAAGCCGATGATGAGCGGCCCCACCACCTGACCCGGCCTGCGGATCACCCAGAGGTCCCGGGGAGCCTCGCGCCCCCGGGGCCTCTGCTGTGACGGCCACGGGAGAATGTGCTGGTGGATCTTCAGGAAAAGCGCCAGCTGGAGCTGTCCGGCCAGGTGGCCTGGGTGCGGGCGCGCGCGCGGCCGTGGCGGTCCATCATCGCCCTCGTGCTCGCGGTCGCGGCCGCGGTGGTGTCAGTCTGGTTCCGGGGCCGCTTCATCCATTGGCACGACCCGGGAGCCGTCACGGCCAAGGCGGTCACCGCCGGCACCGCGGCCGGGTTCTGCGTGTTCGGGATGACCGCCACGCTCGGCCTGTCCCGCAAGGCGCGGGACCGGCTGCGCCCGCTGACCGGCTCCGCCCATGCCGCGGTGGTCCGGTACACCATCGTCCTGCTGGGCAGCCTCGCCGTGCTGGCCATCACCCTCGACCTGCTCAAGGTGCCGATCGGCCAGCTCGTCCTCGGCGGCGCGGTGACCACCATCCTCATCGGCATCGCCGCCCAGCAGGCGCTGGGCAACGTGTTCGCCGGGATGGTGCTGCTGTTGTCCAGGCCGTTCACCGTCGGCGACTCGATACAGCTCAGGTCAGGTTCCCTCGGCGGGCCGATCGAGGGAACCGTGACCGAGATCGGCATTACCTACCTGCGGATGGACACCCGCGACGGCGTGCTCCGGCTGCCCAATTCCCAGGTCCTGGCCGCTGGTGTGGGCCCGGTCCGATCAGAGCCGGCCGACGGCGGCACGCCCGCGCCCCCGTGAGCGCAGCCGTCAGGAATGCGTGGCCTCGTACCGGGAAACCACGTCCGCGGGAATGCGGCCGCGGTCGCTGACCCCAATGCCGCTGTCCTTTGCCCATTGCCTGATCCGCGCGCTGCGCTGGCGATGAGCGGTGGTTCTCCGTTTCGTGCGCGGCTGCCGCCCCGAGACCTTCCGGGCCCGATCCGCATAGCGGCCGACGGCCTCGTCGAACTTATCGCTGTGCTTCAGGCAGAGGTCGATCTCATAGTCCCGGCCATCGAGGCTGAACTTCCGCACCCGGTGCTGGCCCTGGGGTATCTCTTTGGAATCGAAGTCACACGCATATGTGACGGAAACCTTCTGCGCCACTTCTAGCCCCCTTCCCCTGCGGCCAATATATCCTCTCGTGATCACTCCCCGCGCAACGACTCCCACGTCAGGGGTGCCCTGCGATCGCCTTCCCGCCGATGCGCGGGATTTGCGCCCCGTTCCGCTCTCGCAGGCAGCGCCACTGAGCCGCGGCATGCGCCGGTGGCTCACACCCTACCCGGCCGCCATTAGGAGCGTCCCGCGGCACCGCGAACAGACCGCCCCGCCGGCGGCAGCCGCCAGCGGGGCGTCACGGCAATCTGTCAATGACGGCCAGGATTACCGCGGCGGCGCCGCTCATTGCCCGCCGGGGGGCCATAGGGGAAGGATTCGGGAGGCGGGTCTTCGTCGTAGCCGCCCGGCGGCGGCGGCACCGGGCCATCCCATTCCGCGCCGGGTTCCCCGTCATCACCGAGCGGATCCCGTTGCGTATAGGGCCGTGCGGGTGATACCGGCCTGCGGCCGCTTATAGCCGAATTGCCTGGATAATGCGGTTCGCGGGCTGAATTCGGGGCCGGATAATCCGGGTCACCCGGATTGGCGCCGCCGGGCACGACCGGCTCGTAGGCACCGGGCAGGCCGGTGGCCTCGTCCGCGGGCGCCGGGCCGGCCCGGCGCCCACTGCGCCGCCGCTGCGGGTACCCGCCCTGGCCCGGGGCGGCGGGGAAGTCACCGCTGCCCGGTTCCGGTGGGTAGCCGGGCGGCTCCTGCCCGGCAGGCCGGCGGCTCCGGCCGGACCGGCCGGGCCGCTCCCCGCCGCCGGGCACGGGACCATAGCCGCCCGGCTGCGGCAGGCCGGGCTCTGGCAGGTGTGGCTGCGGCAGCCCGGGCTCGGGCAGCCCGCCGCCGAAGCCGCCGCTGCCGGGGTCGGGCACGTAGCCGCGGGCCCGCCGGCTGCGCCGGCCCGGCTCGGGCAGGTCCGCCCCCGGGCCCTCGCTCCCCTGCCCTGGCAGGTAGCCGGGGTCACCGCCGCGATGCCCGGGCCCCGGCTCCGGCGCACCGGCAAAGCCGCCGCTGCCCGGCTCGGGCGGATACCCGCCGTCCGGTTCGGGCAGATAGCCGCCGTCCGGCTCGCCCCGGCCCCGGCGGCCGGGCTCCGGCGGCGCCGCGGGAAAGCCGCCGCTCCCCCGGCCGGGCGGATACCCGGGATCCGGGTCACCGCGCCGGCGGGGCTCCGGCGGGCCGGCGGCGAAGCCGCCGCTGCCCTGGCCGGGGAGGTACCCGGGGTCGTGGCCGCGGTGGCCGGGCTCGGGTGGGCCGGCGGGAAAACCCCCGCTGTCCGGGCCGGGCAGGTAACCGCCGTCCGGCCCCGCACCGGGCGGGCCGGGCTCGGGCAGCCCGCCGCCGTAGCCGCCCCTGCCGGGGCCGGGCACGTAGCCGCGGGCCCGCCGGCTGCGCCGGCCCGGCTCGGGCAGGTCCGCCCCCGGGCCCTCGCTCCCCTGCCCGGGCAGGTAGCCGGGGTCGCCGCCGCGGTGGCCGGGCTCCGGCGGCCCGGCATAGCCGCCGCTGCCCGGCTCGGGCAGGTAGCCGGGGTTCCGGGGCCCGGGCTCGGGCGGTCCGGCGGTAAAGCCCCCGCTGTCCGGGCCGGGCAGGTAACCGCCGTCCGGCTCGGGCAGATAGCCGCCGTCCATCTCGCCCCGGCCCCGGCGGCCGGGCTCCGGCGGCGCCGCGGGAAAGCCGCTGCTCCCCCGGCCGGGCAGATACCCGGGATCGGGCTCACCGCCCAGGCGGGGCCCGGGCCGGTCCTCCGGGAACGGGCCGCTGTCCGGCCCCGGCAGGTAGCTGTTCTCGTCGCCGGCGGCGCGCGCCGCGGGATAGTCGTACGCGCCGGTGGCGTGGTCACCGGTGCCCGGCCCGGGCAGGTACCCGCCCGGGCGCTCGCCCCGGCCGCTGTCTGCGCCGGGCGGCGCCGGCGGCGGGCCGCCGGGAACATCCCACTGGCCGGTGGTGATGTCCTCGTCCGGGCCCGAAGGCCGGGCCGGGCGCAGGCTGCGCGGCCCGGCTGGCCCGTCCCCGTCCCCGGCCGGCGGCTCTGCGCGGCCTGCCGGGTCCTGCCCGGCGCGCTCGCCCTGGCCGGCCGGGCCGCGCTGGAGCGCGGTGACCATCCGCGGGAGGTCGCCAATGGGCAGCCGGAACGTGCCGGTGCACGTGCCGCCCTGCCAGATGCTGAAGACCGCTACCCCGGTGTCGGCGTACCAGCTCAGCCGCATGGTCCGGGAGTCGCCCCTGACGTCGAAAAACACCTCACCGAGCCGGGGCAGAGGAGCTGCGTCCGACGCTGACATGCTGCCCATGGTGACCCCGGCCGACGAGGTTTGTCCAGTTGACGATCTTGAAACAAGCCCGTGGCGGCAGGCGAAGCGGCCTCATCCGGGGCCAGCCGGGGCGGCACCGCGCGGATGCCCCGTTTCGCCTCCAGGGCCGGCGAAATCGGTGCTTCAAGATTCTCCAGCCGCCTGCGAAACGGCTGTGCCGGATGGCATCATTGAGCGTCGGTTCGCTGGACTGGCTTGCACCGTCAGGATGGTGAGCGCAGCTCCCACTCATCATCAATCCGGCCGGATGACTGCCCCCGTTTTTCTTGTTGCGCTGGTTGGCGCCTTGATGGTGTACCGCGCTCGGGAACATGGCGGCAGGGCAGTGCGTTGGATGCAAGGACGGGGCAAATGCCGCATCGCGCGAGGCGGCAAGTCCGGCGAGCACGTTTGCTGGGCGGAGAAACACACACGTGACCTGGTTGAGGAGATCGATTCATGTCTGAGGTACGTCGGCAGGTGGGCCTGCCTCCCCGGCCGAACTGGGGATGGCAAGATGCCGCTGCGTGCCGCGGCAAGGACGTGGTGCTCTTCTTCGGTCCCGACGGTGAGCGTCAGCCGGAGCGCGATATTCGCGAGCGCCAGGCTAAGGCGCTGTGCGCATCCTGCCCGGTGCGCGCGGAATGCCTCGCCTACGCGATCTCCCGGCCCGAAAAGTACGGCACCTGGGGCGGCCTGAACGAGGACGAGCGCGCGTCCGAGCGGCGCCGCCGGATGCGGCGGGCCAACGCGGCCTGACCGAGGCGATCGGCTGCAGCCAGCCAGGGGCAATCCCGGTCCCTGGCTGGCTTGCGCTGAAGGCGGAGAATAGCGCCATGGTCTGCGCGGCATGCCGGCACCAGCACCACCAGGACTGCCCGGGCGGCACCTGGTGTGACTGCCAGCACCAGCCGCCCCAGCCGCCCGCGGGGTCGGCGCTGGCCTGGATCCGGCAGGGCTGACCCGGGACACGGGGAATATCCCTACTGAAGCACTTGTTTGCCGTAGTCTCGTCCCCTCGGGAACGAGCCCCAAAGTGATCAAAACCGGGCAACGAGGCTGGTGCTACCGGGTGGGCCTGCAGTGACCGGTTACGATCTGGGGGAAAACGGAGTTGCTCCGCGGGCTCCATGGCTAGGCGGCCAAACGTACTGACGACCTTTCGCTGAACGCTTGGAGGAACCGATCCCCATGGAGAGGCTCGCGGCCAAGGCAGCTGACGACCTGGCGGACGCCCCCGCCGAGGAGATCATCCGGTGGGCGGTTGACACGTTCGGGGACAGGATCTGCATCACGTCCTCGATGACCGACGCCGTGATCGTCCAGCTGGCCTCGGCTGTCCGGCCCGGCATCGACGTGATCTTCCTGGACACCGGGTACCACTTCCCGGAGACCCTGGGCACGCGGGACGCCGCCACCGCGGTGTACCCGATCAACCTGATCAACGTCACGCCGTCCCGGACCGTCGAGGAGCAGGACGCCGAACTCGGCCCCCGGCTCTACGGGCGCAACCCGGACCTGTGCTGCTACCTCCGCAAGGTGGTGCCGCTGGAGCGGGCCCTGGACCCGTATGACGCCTGGATCACCGGGGTCCGCCGGGAGGAGACCAGCGCCCGCAGTGACACCCGCGCGGTCGAGTGGGACGCCAGGCGCGAGATGGTCAAGGTCAACCCGATCGTGAACTGGACCCAGGAGCAGGTCGACCAGTACATCGCCGAGCAGGGCGTGCTGGTGAACCCGCTGGTCTACGAGGGCTACCCCTCCATCGGCTGCGCCACCTGCACCCTGCCGGTCGCCCCCGGCGCGGACCCGCGCAGCGGCCGCTGGGCGGGCAGCAGCAAGAGCGAATGCGGCCTGCACACCACCTGAGCCGGCCTTGCGAGGGGGCCCCGGCAGCTGCCGAAGCCCCCTCGTCTGTGCCCAGCCCCGGTGCCGGGGCTGCCCGCGGTCCGGGCTGACCGGCCGGCCCCGGACGGGACTGGGCTATCGTCCACATATGACCACCTCGAACCCCGTCAGCAGGCCCTACGCCACGCATGACGTGCTCAACCAGGTCCCGCTGCTCGCGGGGCACGATGTGGCGGACGACCCGGCGCTGCTGGAGGCGGCCGGCCGGGAGGGCGCTGACTGGGCAGCCCCCGGCCTGCACGAGCTGGGGCGGCTGGCCGGCCAGGCCGCGACCCAGGAGCAGGCGAGGCTCGCGAACGAGCACCCGCCGGTGCTCCGCACCCATGACCGCTGGGGCAACCGCATCGACGAGGTGGAGTTCCACCCGGCCTGGCACGCCCTCATGGGCACCGCCACCAGCCACGGCCTGCACGCCGCGCCCTGGGCCGACCAGCGGCCCGGCGCGCACGTGGCCCGGGCCGCCAAGTTCTACGTCTGGAGCCAGGCCGAAGCCGGGCACGGATGCCCGATCTCGATGACGTACGCGGCGCTGCCCGCGCTCCGGCACTCGCCGGAGCTGGCCGGCCGGTTCGAGCCGCTGCTCACCGCCCCGGAGTACCAGCCTGGCCCGCAGCCGCCGGAGAGCAAGGCCGGCCTGCTCGCGGGCATGGCCATGACCGAGAAGCAGGGCGGGTCCGACGTGCGCGCCAACACCACCCGGGCTGAGCCGGCCCCGGGGCTCGGCGCGGGCGCGCACCTCATCACCGGGCACAAGTGGTTCTGCTCCGCGCCCATGTGTGACCTGTTCCTCATCCTGGCCCAGGCCCCGGACGGGCTCACCTGCTTCCTGCTCCCCCGGGTGCTGCCGGACGGCTCCCGGAACGGCATGCGGCTGCAGCGGCTCAAGGACAAGCTGGGCAACCGGTCCAACGCCTCGGCCGAAGTCGAGTTCGACCGGGCGGTCGCCTGGCAGGTCGGCGAGCCCGGCCGCGGGGTGGCCACGATCATCGAGATGGTCAGCGCGACCAGGCTGGACTGCGTCATCGGCAGCGCCGCCGGGATGCGGCTGGGCACGGTCACCGCGGTCCACCACGCCAGCCACCGGCAGACTTTCGGCAAGGACCTGATCGCCCAGCCGCTGATGGCCGGGGTGCTCGCCGACCTCGCGCTGGAGTCGCAGGCCGCCACCACGCTGGCGATCCGGCTGGCCGGGGCCGCCGACCGGGCCGCCCGCGGCGACCAGGCGGAGACGGCGCTGCTGCGGCTGGCGCTGCCAGCCGCCAAGTACTGGGTGTGCAAACGGGCCCCGGCGCACGCGGCGGAAGCCCTGGAATGCCTGGGCGGCAACGGCTACGTCGAGGAGTCGGGGATGCCCCGGCTGTACCGGGAGTCGCCGCTGAACTCGATCTGGGAAGGGTCCGGCAACGTCACCTCCCTGGATGTGCTGCGGGCCCTGGCCCGCTCCCCCGGCTCCGCCGAGGCGCTGCTGGCCGAGCTGGACCTGGCCGCGGGCGGCGACACCAGGCTGGACAGCGCCGTCGGCGCCCTCCGCGGCAAGCTGGCCTGGCTGGCCGGCGCCACCACCATCGACGCGCAGTACGGCGCCCGGGGGCTGGCCGGGCTGGCCGCGGTCACCCTGCAGGCCTCGCTGCTGGTGCGGCACGCCCCGGCCGCCGTCGCGGACGCCTTCTGCGGCTCGCGGCTCGGTGAGGGCGGTCCGGGCGGTCCCGCCGCCCCGTTCGGCTCGCTGCCGGGCGGTGTGGATATTGACACAATCCTGGACCGGGCCAGAGTCACACCGGGATGGAGCTGAGGCGGGTAGGGTCAGTTGGTGCGTGTCTGGCCGGGGACTCCCTACCCGCTGGGTGCGACCTGGGACGGCGCAGGCACCAACTTCGCGCTGTTCTCCGAGGTCGCCGGGCGGGTCGAGCTGTGCCTCCTGGATGGTGACGGCGACGGCCGGCTGGCCGAGACCCGGGTCGAGCTCTCCGAGGTAGACGGCTTCGTCTGGCACGCCTATGTGCCGGACGTGCAGCCCGGCCAGCGGTACGGGTTCCGCGTGCACGGGCCGTACGATCCGGGCCGCGGCCACCGGTGCAATCCCGCCAAGCTGCTGCTCGACCCCTACGGCAAGGCGGTGGACGGCGAGCCGCGCTGGGACGAGGCGCTGTTCGGGTACCGGTTCGAGAACCCTGACGTCGCCAGCGGCGCCGACAGTGCGCCGTTCATGCCGGTCAACGTGGTCGTCAACCCGTTCTTCGACTGGGCGGACGACCGCCCGCCGCGCACCCCGTACCACGAGTCGGTCTTCTACGAGACGCACGTGCGGGGCTTCACCCTGCGCCATCCCGAAGTGCCGCCGGAGCAGCGGGGCACGTACGCGGGCATGGCGCATCCCGCGGTGATCGAGCACCTCACCCGGCTGGGGGTGACCGCGGTGGAGCTTATGCCGGTGCACCAGTTCGTGTCCGAGCCGGAGCTGGTGGGGCGCGGGCTGGCGAACTACTGGGGCTACAACACGATCTCGTTCTTCGCGCCGCACAACGGCTACTCCGCGGCCGGGCACCGGGGCGGCCAGGTGGGCGAGTTCAAGGCGCTGGTGCGGGCCCTGCACGAGGCGGGCATCGAGGTGATCCTCGACGTCGTCTACAACCACACCGCGGAAGGCGACCACCGGGGGCCGACGCTGTCGTTCCGCGGCATCGACAACGCCGCCTACTACCGGCTCGCCGACGACGATCCGCGCTATTACCGCGACTACACCGGCTGCGGCAACAGCTTCAATGTCCGCTCCCCGCACGCGCTGCAGCTCATCATGGACTCGCTGCGCTACTGGGTGCTGGACATGCGTGTGGACGGGTTCCGGTTCGACCTGGCCGCCGCGCTGGCCCGGGAGATGCACGACGTGGACCGGCTGTCCACGTTCTTCGACCTGGTCCAGCAGGACCCGGTGGTCTCCCAGGTCAAGCTCATCGCCGAGCCGTGGGACGTGGGCGAGGGCGGCTATCAGGTCGGCAACTTCCCGCCGCTGTGGACCGAGTGGAACGGCAAGTACCGCGACACCGTCCGTGACTTCTGGCGCGGCGGCGCCGGCATCCTGCCGGAGTTCGCGTCCCGGCTGGCCGGGTCCAGCGACCTGTACGAGACTAGCGGGCGCCGCCCGGTCGCCTCCATCAACTTCGTCACCTGCCATGACGGGTTCACCCTGACGGACCTGGTGTCCTACGACCGCAAGCACAACGAGGCGAACGGGGAGGGCAACCGGGACGGCAGCGACGACAACCGGTCCTGGAACTGCGGCGCCGAGGGCCCCACGGACGACCCGGCGGTCCTGGAGCTGCGCCGGCGCCAGCGGCGGAACTTCCTGGCCACCCTGCTGCTGAGCCAGGGCGTGCCGATGCTGCTGGCCGGCGACGAGCTGGGCCGCACCCAGCTCGGCAACAACAACGCCTACTGCCAGGACAGCGAGGTCTCCTGGCTGGACTGGGAGCTGGCGGAGCTGGAGGACGGGCTGCTGGAGTACGTCCGCGGGCTGGCGGGCTTCCGGCTGCGCCACCCGGTGTTCCGGCGGCGCCGGTTCTTCCTGGGCAGCCGGCCCGGCGACAGCGGGCCGGCCGACATCGCCTGGCTCACCCCGGCAGGCCGGGATATGACCGGGCGGGACTGGAACAACCCGCAGGCCAGGGCGATGGCGGTGTTCCTGAACGGCGAGGCCATCAGCGAGCCCGACCCGCGCGGGCTGCCCGTGCGCGACGACTCGTTCCTCATCCTGTTCAACGCGCACACCGAGCCGGTGACCTTCACCGTGCCAGGGCCGCGCTTCGGCAAGCACTGGACGCTGGTGCTGGACACCGCGGCCGGCACGGTCGTCGACGATCCGGAGGCGCCACCGCAGGTCAGCGCCAGCGGGCAGGTCACGGTGCCCGCGCACGCGACGCTGGCGCTGCGGCGGGCCGATACCTGACCCGCCGCAGGCTCAGTCCGCCAGCTGGCCCGCGTGCCGGGCGGCCGGCCTGTCCTCCCAGCCGTCCTGCCGCTCAGCCCGGCCGTTGCCGGGCTGGTCCGCGTGCCCCGGGCCGGACTGGCCGTTGTGGTGGCGGCCGGTGGGCCGGGGTTCCTGGCGGGCGGCTGGCGGCGGCGTATCGGCCGGAACGGGCTCCGGCGGCTGGCCGTCCCGCAGCAGGCGGCGCAGCACCTTGCCGAGGATGTTGCGCGGCAGGTCGTCCCGGAACTCGATGAGGGTGGGGACCTTGTACGCGGTGAGCCGCCGGGAGCAGAAGGCGATGAGGTCGGCCGGGTCGGGGTCCGCGCCGGGCTCGGGGATGACGAAGGCCTTCACCAGCTCGCCGTAGCGCTCGTCCGGCACGCCGACCACGGCGCAGTCCTTCACCGCGGGGTGCGCCACCATCACGTCCTCCACCTCGGAGGGGTACACGTTGAGCCCGTTGACGATGACCACGTCCCGCTTGCGGTCGATGAGGGTGAAGAACCCGTCCGGGCTCATGAGCCCGACGTCGCCGGTCCGCATCCACCCGCCGACCAGGACCTCCCTGGTCTCCTTGGGCTGGTTCCAGTAGCCGGCGAAGACCTGCGGGCCGTAGACGAGCAGCTCCCCGGCCTCGCCGACCGGCATCGTCCGGGTGGGGTCGTTCTCGCTGACGATCCGGACATAGGTGCTGGGCAGCGGGATGCCGACCGAGATGTGGCGGGCGTTGCCGTCGAGCGGGTTGGCCAGCGCCACCGGCGAGGTCTCGGTCATCCCGTATCCCTGGCAGACCTCCGCGCCGCCGGTCGCCTTCCGGAATGTCTCGACGGTCTCCCGGGGCAGCCGCATCGCCCCTGACACGCAGGTGCGGATCGAGGTCATCCCGACCTTGCGGGCCCGCGGCGACTCGGCGAGCTGCTGGTAGATGGGCGGCACGCCGGGGAAGATGGTCGGCTTCCAGTGACGGATGGCGTCCAGGCACAGCGCGACGTCGAACTTGGGCACCAGCACGACCGTGGCGCCGATCATGAACGACGTGGTCAGGCACAGCGTGAGCCCGAACACGTGGAACAGCGGCAGCACCGCCAGGGTGGTCTCCTCGCCCGGCCGGATGGCCGGGTCCCAGGCGGCCGTCTGGTGCGCATTGGCCACCAGGTTGTAGTGGGTGAGCATGGCCCCCTTGGGCCGGCCGGTCGTGCCGCCGGTGTACTGCAGGCAGGCCAGGTCCTCGCGCGGCTCGACCGGCACCTGGTGGTGGCGTGGCCGCGCCCGCCGCAGCAGCTCCCCGAAGTGCAGCGTGCCCGGGTCGTCGGGCACCGGGTGGATCAGCTGCTCGCGCGCCTCCCGCGCCTTGGCCACCGGCAGCTTGAGCGCGAGCTTCTTGCTGGCCGGCAGGTACTCCGCGAGCGAGGTGACGATGATGTACTCCAGCGACGTGCCGCGGCAGGCGGACATCAGCGTCTCGTAGGCGCCGTCGTACACCAGGGCGACCTTGGCGCCGGAGTCGGCCAGCTGGTGGCGCAGCTCCGCGGCGGTGTAGAGCGGGTTGTGCTGCACCACCACCGCGCCCCGCCGCAGCGTCCCGTAGAACGCGATCACCTGCTGCGGGCAGTTCGGCAGGATCAGCGCGACCCGGTCGCCGCGGTGCACCCCCAGGTCACGCAAGGCGTCCGCGAACCGGTCCACGGCGTTCACCAGCCGCCGGTAGCTGATCTTCCGGCCGAAGAACCCCAGCGCGGCGCGCCGGGGGAACCGGGCAGCCGCATCGTCGAGCACCCTGGTCAGCGGCATGTCCGGGATCTGCACGCCGGGTGGCACCCCGTTCGCGTAGAACCTGAGCCATGGCCGTGCGTCGTAGGGGCCTGCCATCACTCACCCGTTTCCACAAGACCGACAGTAACCACATCATTACCGAAATCTCCGTTACCGAGCGGAAATTTTCACTAAGTTCCTTAACGGATTGCGGCGGGGTGCTCACTACCAGCAGATACGCAGCGGCCTCCGCGGGCTGGCGGGGCGGTGCCGGCGGCCCCGG
>JBLMWU010000319.1:0-6933 GCA_050257395.1 Gemmatimonadota bacterium
CCGGCGGAAGCTTCCTGCTGACCGCGGGCGGCAACTCCTGCCCCGGCAGCCAGGCGGCCGGCGCCAGCGCCGGCGCGCGACCGCCAGCCAGCGGCACGATCGCCAGCCCGAAGACCAGCAGGACGGCGGACGCCGACAGCAGGATCAGGCCGGTCCGCAGCAGTCCGGTCATGCGTTGCCTGCCGAGGCCAGCTGGATGTCACTCACCTGCCAATGCCCTGTGCCGCCGGTGACCGTGACCGCGTACCTCGTGCTGAGCTGGCTCCTGCCCTGGCTCTCGGTGATCCTCTGCACGACGGTCACCACGAACGTCAGGCTCGAGGGGCCGAAAGCGCGCAGCGAGGTGACCCTGCCCTGGCCCGAGGAGACCTGCTTCTGCTTGACCCGCACCTGCGCGACGCCCGGGGTGGCGTAGCTGCGTGCCAGCGTCGCGGCGAGCTGCGGGGTGGCCAGCCCCCGCAGGCCGGCCACGTAACTGCTGGCGGACTCCTGGTAGGAGTACGTCCCGTACTGCGAGCCGAACCGCTCGGCCACGCCGATGGCCTGGGCCAGGTCGGCCTGGGAGAACGGCAGCAGCCGGTAGATGTTCACCCCGGCCGCGGACGGCGGGGTGACCGGGGCGGCGGAGGCCGGGCCGGCCGGGGCCGCAGTGGCGGGCCGGGTTGCGTGGGCATTCCCCTGCCCGGCCGCTGGCCTGGCCGGCGGGCTGCTGGCCGTCCGGGCGGCGAGCAGGAACCCGCCCAGGGCGACGAGGACGATGACGATCGCGGCAAAGGCGGCCTTGCGCTGGCCGGGCGACAGCTCCATGACCTGTCGCCACTACTTGTTCCGGCGGAACGGCCGCAGCCAGAACGGCCCGCTCTGGGCGCTGCCCTGCCTGCCGAACGCGGCCGGCGCCGGGCTGCGGTTCGCCGCGGAGCCGGAACCGGCAGCGGGCTTGCTGGCCGGGGCGGCGCCGCCGTCCGCAGGCCGCGAGCCGGTGACCACGGACCGCGACACGGGGCCGGAGCCACCGGGCCAGTTGCTGCGCCGGGCCGTTGCCGGCGGTGCTTCCCGCGGCGGCGGGGCAGGCCGGGCACCACCCGGTGCCGGGCCGCCGCGCGCCCATCCGGAGGACGACGGCGCAGGGCCGGAACCGCTCTGGCGGGGCGGCAGGTCGAGCGGCGGCGGGGTCCGGCCGGAGCCGGAGCCGGAACCCGTCCCGGTGCCGCCTTCCCGGGTCCGGGCCCGGGCGGAACCCGCTGGCCGGGCGGCCGATCCCTGGTATCCGCCTTCCGCCGGGCCGGCGTCGGCACCGTCGGCTGCCGTGGCAGCGCCGCCGTGGCCATTGCCATTGGCGGCCGCGGCCGCGGCGGCGGCGGCACCGCCGGTGGCGGCCGCGGCGGCGATGCCCGCGGCCTGCTCCGGGTTACGCCGCGCCCACCGGGCCACCCGGTACGCGCTGAAACCGGGGACGGCGACCGTGGCGGCGTCGAGCGTGTTGCGGCCGGCCGTCCGGGCGGCCTGGCTCAGCCCGGCCTCGGCCCGCTCGCGGGACCCGATCATGCCGTAGCCGACCGCTGAGAACAGGTGCGCGAACGGCTTGCGGTAGATGAACACCGCCACCGTGACCAGCGCGATCATGAGAATCTTCAGCGCCCATGGCAGTGCCGCGTCGCTGGTGCCCATGATCAGTGAATACGCGTACAGCAGCACGCTCAGGACCAGTGCCACGGCGCCCTGCTTGAGCAGCACGCCGATGAGCATCTCGCCCCACCGGATGGCGATGACCCGGCCGAAGCCCGGGTGGGTGCCGATGATCAGGAAGAACGGGCCCGCCACCAGGAGCAGCAGGAAGCCGAGTTTGAGGAGGATCAGGGTGATGGCGATCAGCAGCACCAGCACGCCGGCGATGACCGCGGCGAACAGCGCCGCGAATGCGATCTCCAGCCGGGTGGTCCACTGCTTGCCCTGGAAGAGCGGATACTCCCCCGGGTAGTTCTGCTTGATCGAGGCGGCGATGCCCGCGAAGGCGTCCTGCTTGGCCTGGATCAGCGACGGCGTGGCTTTCTCGTTGGCGGCGATGGCCTGTGCCCACAGCAGCTGCCTGCCGTAGCGGTTGACCACGGTGGGTTTGGCGCCCTTGCCGGCCGCGTACGCGGTGCTGCCGAACTCGCCGTCCAGCCAGGGCTTGCACACCAGCACGGTCCACAGCTCGTTCGCGTTCTGGTCCACCACCCCGTTGCCCGCGGTGTAGCTGTAGCTCGCGACCGTGGGCACCTGCGGGTCGGCCCTGCCCACCGGGACGCAGCTGCTCTGCTGCGGCGCGGGCAGCTTGGCGAACGCGATGTTGAGGGTCTGGGTGATGCCGTCCGACACGGTCTTGCCGAAGCCGGTGAAGTCGGCGGGCCGGCCGATCAGCCAGATCGCGAACGCGCAGGCCAGCACCATCCACAGGGTGCCCTCGATGGTGCGGGTGGCCCGCTTGCGGATCAGCCCGTGCCACGCCAGCGCGATGGCGCCGAGGATGACCACCGGGGCCAGGAAGGGGAAGTAGATGGCGTTGCCGAGGCTGGTGATGAGCCGGTCCACCGAGCCGGTCAGCCAGCTGAGGATGCCCTCCCCCGCGGCCGACTGGTAGACGGTGATGGTGACCCGGTCCAGTGCCTTGGCCGCGTCGAAGACCACCCCGGCCACGTTGTTGCCGATCATCGACGCCATGTCCGAGCACTGCATGTCATAGGCGGCCCACGACTGGCCGGCCACCCCGTAGCTGTCGTACAGCGTGGCCTGCTGGGCCGGGGCGGCGGCAGCGGGCTTGATCAGGGCGTCGATGCCGCCGGTCGCCGGCTCGGGGGTGGGCACCGACGGCTGGCAGACGTTGTTGACGTCGCCGACCAGGCCGCTGGAGCCCGCCGAGCAGAAGCCGAGCAGGCCGCCGAGGTCACCGATGCCGGGCACCGAGCAGACGCCGCCCGCGGGGGCCGCGGCGTGGGCGGGGATGGCCAGCGAGACCGTGTGCCCCGCCGCCAGCGCCGCGCCGCCGGCACCGGCTGGCCGCGCCGGTGCCACGGCGGCGGTGAGCTGGATGGCCGGCGCCGGGCTGGCGGGTGCCGCCGCGGAGCCATTGCTGGGCGCGCCCCAGCCGATGGTGCCGTCGGTTCCGCTGGCGGCGCCCCAGCCGATGGTGCTGCCGCCCGTGCCCGCCCCGGCCGGGTCCGCGGCCGCTGTCGTCACGGCCGTGCTGCCGCCGCCGACCTGGTCCGCGGCGCCCCAGCCGATGGTGGTGATCCCCCAGCCGATGGTGGCCAGCCCGGCCAGCAGGATGGCAGCCAGCGCGGTCCGGTACCGGCGCCCGGCTGGCCGCGGCTGCCGCCATTCGCGTGCACCTCCGGAAGCGTGCGCGCGTATCCGGGAAAGCAGTCTGGCCATCGGGGGCTCCTGCAGCCATCGGTGGGTTACGGGGGGACTGGTCCGGAATCCGCTCATCGTGCCGGACCATGCGCTTCGCTGCCCGGCACTTGCGGCAATTCGGCCCGGGGCAGGCAATGTGCGGCCTAAAAGGGGCATGGATGGTTTCCCCTGCTCAGCTCGCGGGCGACTGGGTGGGGGACGGGGATTCCTGGGCCCCGGCTCCCGGGTCCCCGTCGCTGGCGGCGTCATCGGCTGCGCCACCGCTGCTGACATCGTCTTCAGCGGCGGCTTCGGTCGTGGTGTTGCGTTCGATGGCCCGGTCTGCTCTGGCGCGCGTCGGGTTGGTGTCCAGCCGCTGCCGCCATTCATCGGAGATCAGGTCGATGGCAATGCGTCCCGCCCGGCCCTCCAGGTCCCGGAAGATACACTCGCCGTTCCCCAGGCTGCGCAGGGCCGCCTTGTTCTCGTCCGACGCCTCCACCCCGAGCAGCGCCATCACGTTCCCCACTTCCACCCGCTCGCTGGAACGGAACGCGAACACACCCGAGATGCAGTTCGTCACCTGTTCACTGAGCAGGTCCCCGGCATTCTGCGACACCAGGATCAGGGCGGTGTTGCGGGAACGGCCCATCCGCGAGACCTCGGGGACCAGCTTGGCTCCCTCGGGGGTGGACGTGATCGCCCACGCCTCGTCCAGGAAGATCGCCTTCGGCAGCCGCCGGTCCATGCCGTTCAGCAGCCTGCGCGCGAACTGGGAGACCAGGTACAGCAGGGCGACGGACAGCCGCTGCTCATAGGAGAAGTCGTCCCGGCTCACCGCCACGTCCGGCAGGGTGAGCCCGGCCAGGGTGAACACCGTGGTCCAGCCGGCGGCGTCGATCCGCTGCCCGCCGGACGGGGAGAAGCACAGCCGGGCCAGCCTCATCTCCGACATCGAGCGCAGCACCGCGCCGAGGTTCTTCGAGGCCGGGTCGTCGGCCATCTCCAGGTGCCGGATGACCTTGGCCAGGCTGGGCCGCTCGCCGCCGGCGACCGCGGCCACCGCCTGGATCATCGCGCTTTCCCGTTCCTCGCTCATGCGCGGCAGCAGCAGCCGGAGGGTCTCGGTCGCCATGGTCCGCTTCTCGGCCAGATCGTCGCCGAACGAGAACGGGTCGAGCAGCCCGGGCGCGGCCGAGCCGAGCGGCAGCACCCGGGCCTTGCGGCCCTGCGACTGCAGCAGTTCCACCAGCGGTTCGGCGTCCCCCTTGGGGTCGATGACCGCGACGGTGACGCCGCGCAGAGCCAGCTGCAGGATGAGCAGCAGCGCCAGGGTGGTCTTGCCGCCGCCGGGCTCGCCGGTGATGGCCACGGCCGTGGGCCGGTTGCGCACCGCGGCCAGCAGCGGGTCGAAGTGCACGATCGAGCGGGCCCGGCCCATGGTCTCGCCGATGTAGGGCCCGATCCAGCGCTCGTCGCCGTCGTCTTCGGGGCTGCGGTCGCCCAGGTCCACGGTGGCGGTCGGCATCCCGCCGGCGATCGTGTACAGGGGCTGCCGCTGCACGTAGGAGTTCAGCCGCACCCGGTCCCCCGGCAGGCTCTCGCGCAGCAGCGAGAACTGGTCACCGGTGGAGTTGACCACGTCGATGCCGATGTCGCGGTAGTGCTCGGCCAGTGCCTCCACCCGGCGCTGGCACAATTCCCGGGTGTGCGCGGTGACCAGCAGCCGGTGCCACCCGTACACGAACGGCAGCCGGTCCTTGGTGATGCCGTGCTCCAGCATCCGGGCGGCCTCGATCTGCTCGGCCAGGGCCAGCGGGGCGTCCGCGCCGGCCTCGCGGATGTGGGCGTCCATGTCGCGCGCGTGGGCGAGCTTGCGGCCCACGTCCTTGCTGGCCTTGGCCGGGGGGATCAGCTTCATCCGGGAGCTGATCTCGACCGGGAACGGCAGCGAGTCGGCGTAGTGCAGCCACGGCTCCCCGTCGGGGAAGGACATCACGTCCGGGAACCGGGAGAACGACAGGAAAGCCGCGTAGGAGTCGCCGGTGGCGCCTTGCAGGTGCAGCAGGGTGCGCCCGTTGTGCACCTGGCCCTCGAGCAGCCCTTCGATCTCGCCCGCGCCCCAGGTGCGGCGCCGGGCCGCCGACGCGGGCGGGTCCCCCGCCGCGCCGGACAGGGCGTGCCGGAACAGCCAGGAGATCTCCTCCGAGGTGGCGTGCCGGGCGCCCAGGGCGCTGCCGGCCAGGGCCCGGCCGAGCCGCTCGGCCTGCTCGGTCCAGCGGCCGATCTCCGATCCGCTGATCGCCTCGTCGGTCAGGCCCATGGCCTGCTCGCTGGTCCGGTAGGCGGACAGGAAGTGGCTGAGCAGGCCGCCCGACAGCTGGGCGCGCATGCCGCGCTGGCCCAGCCGCACCCCGAGGTAGACCTCCTTGGTCCAGAAGTCCTTGGACCACACGTGCCGGTAGGTTTCTTCCAGGTAGTCACGCCAGCCAGGGCCGCCGTCGGAGGTGGCGTCCAGCCGGGACGCCCAGGCGGCCGCCGGGTAGGAGCGGTGCGCGATCCGCAGGTGCACCTCGGCGTCGGGCATCCGGATGGCGGCCAGCGCGATCGTGACGTTGATCGCGAGGGCTTCCCGTTCCTCCGCGGTGATGAACTCGTAGGTGACGGTGGGCAGCCGGTAGTAGGCCCAGGCGTGTGTCTCGGTCAGCAGGATCCGGTCGTCGAAGTACCGGACCGGCAGCCGGCTGCGGGCCTTCGTCCGCGTGCTCATCGCACCGCCTTCCGCCGGGCCGGGGCGGCGGCGAGCGCACTGACCAGCACCCCGGCCAGGGCCGTGTAAGCGTCCAGCACCGGCGGGCGGAGCTGGTCCAGCCGGGACCCGGAGGCGTCCCGCAGCGCCCGCTCTGCCACCGGCCCGCCGAGGTGGTCGTCCCAGGGGATGCGGACGATCGCCCGGCAGCGGCCCCTCATCACCGCCGCGGCCTGCTCCGCATGGGTCATGCTGCGCTTGCTGACCCCGTTCAGCACGGCGATTGAGCCGTTCGTGAGTGCGCCATAGCCGTTGGTGTCCAGCCACTCCTGGGTCATCGCGGTCGCCTGGGCCGCGTCCGGGCTCGCGGGGGCGACCAGGATGAGCTGGTCGGCCACGGCGAGCGCGCGGGCCACGGCAACGGCGCCCGGGTCGCTCACAGCGATCTGGTAGCGGCTGGCGACGATGTCATACAGCCGCCGGTACCCGGCCTCGCCGACCGGGCGGGAGCCGTCGGCGGGCGCGTCCTGCGCGATCACGTCGAGGCGGCCGCGGCCGCGGCTGAAGTGGGCCGCCGGCCGGGCCCGCTCCTGCCCGGCGAGCAGCGCGCTGACCGTGGCCGCCGGCGGTATTTTCGCCTGCTCCGCGAGTGAGGCCGGGCCGGGATTGAGGTCGACGGCCGCGACCGGCTCCGCCCGCAGGCTTGCCAGCAGGTCCGCCAGCATGAGGGTGGTGACGGTCTGGCCGGCCCCCACGGTGCAGCCCAGCACCACCACCAGGCGGGGTGAGTTCAGCACGGCCGTCGCCCGCTC
>JBLMWU010000320.1:0-8837 GCA_050257395.1 Gemmatimonadota bacterium
CCCGGGCCGCCATCCGGCGGCCCGGGCCCAGGTTCCCCATTTCCGTATCAGCCGGTTACCGGCGCCAGATGTTGAAGTCCGCGCCGTTGCGCAGCAGCACCGACGGGCTCATCACCACGGAGCCGCCCGCCACGGCGACCACCTGGCTGGTGGTCCACGGGCCGCGCAGCGTCCCCTTGACACCGCTGTAGGTGGTCACCCTGGTGCCGGTGAACGCCCACAGCTTGAAGTCCGACGCCACCGTGGCGGTGTAACCGGTCTCGTACACCGCCGCCTCAGCCGCCATGAAGAGCGTGCTGGAGCCGACCGTTGCCCGGAAGGTCTGGGTGACACCCTTGGCGGTGTCGACCGCGGTGAAGAAGACGTGACCCTTCTGGTCGTAGTAGATGCTGAGCCGCACCAGATCGCCCGGGGCGGGGGCGAGCCTGGTCAGCGCGCCGCCGCCCATGCCGAACGGCTGAACGCCGATGGCCCAGCCGACGGAGTTGGCGCCACCGCCCGCCTTCACGCCCAGGAACACCGGAGTGGCACCGGAGCCGCCGAGGGTGACCTCGGCGTGCTGAGCGGCGGTGCGGGCTGCCGACACCCGGACGGTGGTTTCAACGTAGCGGAAGTGCCGGCCGCCGCCTGTGACGTATCCGGCCATGTGCGATGTGCTGACGGTCGCGGTCCGGGCGGCGGGGGTGCTCGCCGTCCGGGTGCTGGCCACAGCCGGCATGGCGAGGCCAGCTGTGAGCAGGATCGCGCCGCCCGCGGCCACAGCCGCGGCGAGCGCGTGTGTGAATTGCCTCCGCATGGCGAAGACCCCTCGATGACCGGGGCCTGTCACGGCGGAACGTGAAGCGGGCCGGTACTGCCGCGGTGACCCCTTGGCCTCTTCCCCCGGAATGATCCGCGCTCAGCCAAGCGCGTGATCGCCGACCCGCCGGCGGTGACTTCTCCGCCAATTTCAGTGTATGACCGAATGGCGCTTCAGGCCTGTGACCAGCCGTTCTGGTGACGAATGGCATGGTCTTTGTGCCTTAGCGGCGATCCCGGCCGGGCCGCACACTGACACTGAGGCAGCAGGTCTCCTGAGCCTGCCAATGATCATCGAGGCCGATGATGAACGCGTCCCGCAAAGCCCGTCTGCTGACCCTGGCCACCGCCGTACTCGCCGCCGCCGCCCTGGCGGGCTGCGGGACCCAGGCCGCCCCGCCCGGCCAGCCAGTGGCGCCCGGCACCCCCTCGACCCCGCTGCCCGGCCCGGTCACCTCGCCCCCGGTGCCCCCCTCCGCGCCCGCGGTACCGCCCGGAACGGTGGTGTCCTCCCGGGTCGCCTATCCGTGGCACTGGCCCAACGGCCAGCTGTGGCCGGGAAAAGTGCAGCACTCCTACCGGGTCCCGCCGGTGCCGGAATTGATCGCCATCCGCGTCGGCCATCATCCGGCGGCCGGGGGCGAACGCGCCTACAACCGGATGTCGTTCACTTTCACGCACGCATTTCCCGGCTATGAATTCCAGTTCGTCAGCCAGCTCGTCGCCGACGGCAGCGGCAAGCCGGTCACGCTGGCCGGCAACGACGCGCCGCTGCGGGTGATCTTCCGCAACGCGCAGGCCCACACGGCCAGCGGCGCCCCGTCGGTCGTCACCCGGCCGCCCGCGCATCTCGGGCTCAGCCGGATGGTGAGCTGGGCGCAGGCGGGTGACTTCGAGGGGGTCGTGACCATCGGCATCGGCATCGACCGGCCGATCCTCCACTCGAACCCGCAGTTCCCAGTCCGGGCGTACGAGGTGGAGAAGGTCACCGCGCAGGGTCAGCACCTGTACGTGGTCGCGATCGACATCGACGCCACCCAGCCCGCCGGCTGACGCCCGCGGGCCGGCTCAGCGGTAGGCCAGGATGATCCAGACCGGGCCGCGGGCGAAGGTCATCGGCTGACCGGACAGGGTGGTGAAGGTGGTGCCGCCGTCCGCGTTCCTCCTGGACCAGTGGGCCTGGTACGCCTTGCCGTCGCGCAGCACTGTGGCGGCGCCGTTGCCGGTGCTCACGGCGTAGGGCGGGCGGCTGCCGTACTCCCTGAACCGGGAGGTGCGGACGGTCGTGTGCTCGATCACCACGGTGGCGGCCGACAGCCGGCCGGTGTCGGTGGCGCGGGCGGGCGTGCCGTCCATGGAGATCAGCCACTGCCCCTTCGCGGGCGACCAGGTGAAGGTGAACGAGGCCGCCGGGTAGCGCACGGACTGAGAATGGACCGGGCGCCCGCCCGCCGGCGCCGGCCCGAACCGGAAGCCGATGTCCCGCGCCCGGCTCGCCTTCCTGGCTTCGGCCAGCAGCTGCCGGGGGTGCGCGTAGAGGTTGTAGGGCGCGATCCGGCTGTAGTTGCGGTAATACCCGCTGACCCGGCCGGCGTAGAGGTCCACGATCCGCGCATGCCGGTGGATGAAGGGCAGCAGCGCCGGCGTCGCGCCGGAGTAGCCGAACGCGGGGCGGCCGAACTGGCGCAGCAGCGCGATGTCGTCCTCGCGGGCGCTGCGCACCGGGCCCACCACCGCCGGGATGTGCGAGGAGTAGATCGCCAGCAGCCGGCCCAGGCCGCCCTCGACCGGCAGGGCGTAGACGATGTCCGCCTTGCCCAGGCCGGTCTGCGGCCGGGCGTAGACGATGTTGTCGATCTTCAGGGCCAGCACCCGGCCGAGCGAGTTCACCCGCTCGCCGGTGAACGGGGAGGTCAGCGGCCCGGTCTGGGACGGCGACGGGGAGGCCACCGCCCGCGGGGGCGCGGCGGCGCCGCCGCAGGCGGCCAGCAGCCCGCCTATCAGGCCTGCCACTGCCACTACCGCGGCGGCCGCGATCGCGATCGCGGTCCGCCGGCGTGTCCACACCATGACGCACCACCATCCGGACGGCACGCGCGGCGGGAGGCCGGGGCGGGCGTGCCGCCTCTCTCCTTTTTGTACCCGTACGCCCGCCTGTCTGCCGGCGGCCGAACGGCCCCGGCCGCCCGCGAACGGTCCCGTCCGTAAGCTGCCTGGATGACGATCAGCGTGCGGCCAGCCGCGGAGGCGGACCTGCCGGCCCTGCTGGCGCTCTACGCCGAGCTGCACCCGGGGGATACGCCGCTGCCCGCCGCCGCCGCGCTGCCGGTCTGGACGGAGATCCAGTCGCAGCGTGGCCGGGTGGTGCTGCTCGCCGAGCAGGACGGCAAGGCGGCGGGCACCGCCGACTGCACGGTGCTGGCGAACCTCACCCACGGCGGCCGCCCGTTCATGCTGATCGAGAACGTCGTGGTGGCGCGGGCCCACCGGCGCGCCGGCGTGGGCACGGCCCTGCTGGACGCCGCGGCGGCGCTGGCCCGGCCAGCCGGCTGCTACAAGGCCCAGCTGCTGTCCCGCGCCGACCGCACGGGCGCGCACGCCTTCTACGAGGCCTGCGGGTTCGCCCCGGCTGCCCAGGGCTACCGGCGCTACTTCCGCTGACGCCCGGCGCGCCGTCAGCGTTCCGGGGTCAGCCGCGCTCCGGGGTCAGCCGTCGTGCTCCTGCTGCTCGTCGTGGTGGATCCGGTCCAGGCAGACCGCGATCGCGATGAACAGGGCGTCGTCCTGGCCGGGCGCCACGTCCACACCGTAGGTGTCCCGCAGCCGGAACCAGGCCCGCGAGACCTGGGCCAGCGGCTGGTGGCCGGCCCGGATCTCGAACTCCATGTCGAAGAGGTTGCCGACCGCCCCCAGCTGGGTGCCATCGGCCAGGTCGATGGTGGAGCGGTGCCGCAGCGGCGAGAACATCGCCTTGCGGACGGTGGCCATCACCGCGCCGCCCCGTTCGATCTCCATGGTGTCCCGCATCGCCAGCAGCTTCTTGCGCACGGTCGCGACCACCGCCCCGGAGGCGTCCTTGAGCTCCAGGGTCTCCCGCAGCCGCATCGCCTTGCCGTCCACCAGGAAGACCCGGTTTCCCTGGGCATCGGTGACCCAGAAGTCGTCGCCGATGGAGAACATCTTCTGCCGGACCACGTAGCGCACCGCGCATCCCCTCGGGCCGGGGCGTCCCGGCCCGGGCCCGCGACGCCGCTGTGATGGCACGGTACAAGACAAATGCCCGGCTCGCCGTGGGCGCCCGGGAGTGAGACCATCGGACGGTGGCCGGGGACACAGCAGTCCAGACCGGCGGCATCCGGCTGGCCGAAGGCCGGGGCCGCTGGGTGGTCGCGGCGACCGTGCTCGGATCCAGCATGGCCATGCTGGACGCCACCGTCGTCAACGTGGCCCTGCCCACCATCGGCCGGGAACTGCACACATCCCTGGCGGGCCTGCAGTGGACGATCACCGCCTACACCCTCACCCTCGCCGGGCTGATCCTGCTCGGCGGGTCACTCGGGGACCGGCTCGGGCGGCGCCGGGTCTTCCTCATCGGGGTGATCTGGTTCGCACTCGCCTCCACCCTGTGCGGGCTGGCCCTGAACATCGGCATGCTGATCGCCGCGCGGGCGCTGCAGGGCATCGGCGGCGCCCTGCTCACCCCCGGTTCGCTGGCCATCATCCAGGCGGGATTCACCGCCGAGGACCGGCCGCGGGCGATCGGCGCCTGGTCGGGCTTTGGCGGGATCGCCGGCGCGGCCGGGCCGTTCCTGGGCGGCTGGATCGTCGGGGCCTTCGGCTGGCGCTGGATCTTCCTGCTCAACCTGCCGCTGGCAGCGGTGGTGGTGGCGGTCAGCACCCGGCACGTCCCGGAGACCCGCGACCCGTCCGCGCACGGAAAGTTCGACGTCGCGGGCGCGGTGCTGGCGGCGCTGGCCCTGACCGGGATCACCGATGCGCTGATCGAGGCGCCCGCCCACGGCCTGGTCCGGGCCGGCATCAGCGCCGCGGTGGGCTGCCTGGCCGGCGCGGCGTTCCTGCTGCTGGAGCGGCGCCGCGGCCGCCCTGGCGACCCGGTGCCGCCGATGCTGCCGCTGGACGTGTTCGCCTCCCGGCAGTTCAGCGCGGTCAACGCGGTCACCTTCCTGGTGTACGCCGCGCTCAGCGGCATGATCTTCCTGCTGGTGCTTGAGCTGCAGGTGGTCTCCGGCTACTCGCCGATCGCGGCGGGCCTGTCGCTGCTGCCGTCCACGGTGCTGATGCTGCTGCTCTCCTCGCGCGCGGGCGCGCTGGCACAGCGGGTCGGGCCGCGCTGGCTGATGACGGCCGGGCCGCTGGTGGCCGCCGCCGGCCTGCTGCTGGCCACCCGGATCGGCCAGCACGTGTCCTACTGGGCGGACGTGCTCCCGGTGGCGCTGCTGTTCGGGCTGGGCCTGTCGGCCACCGTGGCGCCGCTGACCGCGACCGTGCTGGCCAGCGCCGAGGTCCGGCACGCCGGGGTGGCGAGCGGGGTCAACAACGCGGTGGCGCGGGCCGCGGGCCTGCTCGCGGTGGCGGCACTGCCGCTGGCGGTGGGACTGACCGGCGCGTCCTACCAGTCCGCCACGGCATTCGAGGCCGGGTTCCGGCCCGCCATGGTCATCTGCGCCGGGCTGCTGGTGGCGGGCGGCCTGCTGTCCGCGGTCACCATCGACAACCGGGTGCTGCGGCCGACCGCCACCCGCGCGGTGCCGGTGCCGGAGTGCCGCACCTGCTGCCCGGTCGGCGCGCCGCCGCTGGAACCGTGCGAGCACCTCCGGGCAGCGCTGCCGGGCCATGCCGCGCCGCAGGACCACTAAGCTCGGTGTTTCCGGTCCTGCCGCGCCGGCCGGGGCCGCTGCCAACCGCTGCCGACGAGAAAGCTCGCACTCATGCGCTGGTCACAGATGTTCATCCCGACCCTGCGCGAGGACCCGGCGGACGCCGGGGCGCCGAGCCACCGGCTGCTGCTGCGCGCGGGGTACGTCCGGCAGCTGATGGCGGGCCACTACAACCTGCTGCCGCTCGCGGTGCGGGTCCGCGCCAAGGTCATCGAGATCATCCGGCAGGAGATGAACCGGATCGGCGCCCAGGAAGTGCTGCTGCCGACCATGCACCCGGCGGAGATCTGGCGGCGCAGCGGCCGCTGGGAGGTCATGGGCGAGGAGATGTTCCGGCTCAGGGACCGCAAGGGGGCCGAGCTGGCGCTCGGCATGACCCACGAGGAGATCTTCGCGATCGTCGCCCAGGAGCTGAACTCGCACCGGCAGCTGCCGCAGGCCTGGTACCAGTTCCAGACCAAGCTGCGGGACGAGCCGCGGCCGCGGGCCGGCCTGCTGCGGGTGCGGGAGTTCACCATGAAGGACTCCTACACGTTCGACCTCGACCCGGCCGGGCTGGACGCCGCCTTCGACCGTCACCACGAGGCTTACCTGCGGATCTTCGGCCGCCTCGGCATCCCCGCCATCCCGGTGGAAGCCTCCAGCGGCACCATGGGCGGCAGCGACTCGACCGAGTTCATGTGCCCGTCGGAAGCGGGCGAGGACCTGGTGGCCTACTGCCGCCACTGCCACTACGCGGCCAACGTGGAAAAGGCGACCTCGGCGCTGGCGCCGGTCGCCGACGGCGAGGGCCTGCCCGCGCCGGAGCGGTTCGACACCCCCGGCGTGCGCACCATCGAGGATCTGGCCACGGGCTACGACGCGCCCGCGGACCGGCAGATCAAGACGCTCGTGTACGTGGTGGACGGCAAGCTCACCCTGGTGCTGATGCGCGGCGACCACCCGCTCAACGAGCAGAAGCTCACCGACGCCACCGGGGCCGCGGCGATCCGGCCTGCCCAGGCCGAGGAGATCCGCGAGGCACTGGGCGCGCTGCCGGGCAGCCTCGGCGCGGTCGGGGTGGCCAGCCTGCCGGTGCTCGCGGACGAGGCGCTGCGCGGCCGCCGCGGCATGGTGACCGGCGCCAACATCGACGACAAGCACCTGCGCGGGGTGGACATCGACCGCGACATCACCGTGGGCGCCTGGGCCGACCTGCGCGAGGTCCAGGCGGGGGAGCCATGCGCCCGGTGCGGGGAGCCGCTGGAGCTGCTGGCCGCGATCGAGATCGGGCACATCTTCAAGCTCGGCTACAAGTACACCAAGGCGTTCGACGTCACCGTGCTCAACGCGGCCGGCGAGCGGGTGCACCCGATCATGGGCAGCTACGGCATCGGGGTGGAGCGGGCGATGGCCGCCATCGTCGAGTGCCACCACGACGACCGGGGCATCGTCTGGCCGCTGGCGGTCGCGCCGTTCAGCGTGGTGGTGGTGGTGGCCCAGTCCGAGGACCCGGAGACCGCCAAGGCAGGCGAGTCGGTCTACGAGCAGCTCAGCGAAGCCGGCATCGAGGTGGTCATCGACGACCGGGCGGAACGGGCCGGGGTCAAGTTCCGCGACGCCGAGCTCACCGGCATCCCGCTGCGGGTCACGGTCGGCAAGCGGGGCCTGGCCGAGGGCGTGGCCGAGGTCACCCGGCGGGCCACCGGCGAGACCGTCAAGGCCCCCCTCGGCGAGATCCTGCCGCGGGTGCGGGAAGCGCTCAGCGCCGGCTGATCGGCTGCGGCGGCTGGCTGGCCGCCTGCCGCCGCTGGGTGGCCAGGCTGACCACCGCGGTGATGGTGATCAGGGCGGCGATGATCGCGAGCGACAGCCCGGCGCCGATCTCCGGCACCGGCACCGGGCCGAGCCGGTGCACGCCGGAATGCCGCAGCGCCTCGGACATGATCTTGATCCCGATGAACGCGAGCACCCCGGCCAGCCCGGCCGACAGGTAGGCGAGGCGGCCCAGCAGCCCGCCCACGATGAAGTAGAGGTGGCGCAGCCCCAGCAGCGCGAACAGGTTCGCCGTGAAGACCAGGAACGGGTCCCGGGTGAGGCCGAAGATGGCCGGGATGGAGTCCAGGGCGAACAGCACGTCGGTCGCCCCGAGCGCGATGATCAGCACCAGTACCGGGGTGGCCCGCCACCGCCCGCCCGTCCGGGTGACCAGCCGGCCGCCCTCGGCCTCGGTGGTCACCGGCAGCAGCCGGCGCGCCGCCCGCAGCGGCCCGCCGGCCCGGGCGTCAGGCTCGTCATCGCCGCGCGAGCGCACCAGCCGGTAGGCCGTGTACAGCAGGAAGGCTCCGAACAGGTACTCCACCCAGCCGAACCGGCTGAGCGCGGCGGCCCCCAGGCCGATGACCACCCCCCGCAGCGCCAGCGCGAGCAGGATGCCCACCAGCAGCACCCGGCCGTGCAGGCGGCGCGGCACCGCCGACCCCCCGATCAGCACCGCGAACACGAAGAGGTTGTCCAGGGACAGGCTGTACTCGGTCAGCCAGCCCGCGTAGAACTGCCCGGCCGCCGTCCGGCTGACCGTGAAGGCGAGCAGGGCGCCGAAGCCGGCCGCGGCCACGATGGTGGCCAGGGTCCACAGCGCGGACTCGGCCAGCCTGGCCGGCCTGCGCCGGCGGGCACTCAGCACGAAATCGGCCGCCAGCAGCACGCCAAGGGCCGCGATGGTCGCGGCCCAGGCCCAGGCGGGAACGTGCAGGACGGTCATTGCCTGCCAGTGTCCATCAGGGCGGCGGCCGGTGCGGGTGCAGGCTGCCGAGCTGACTGGCCCGGGAGAAGTCGGCCGGGGTCAGCACGCCGCTGGGGTGCCCGTCCTCGTCCAGGACCAGCGCGTGCCCCGCGGTGTGCAGGGCGGCCGGCGTGCGGGGGGCGACCGCCAGCCGGGACAGCAGGCGGCTCAGCTGCTCATCGGGGGTGGTGGTGACGAGGTCGCCCACCGGGGTGGCGATGTCGGCCAGCCGGACGCTGCCGCGGCTGGCCGGCGGCACCGCCGCGAGCTGCGTCAGCGTCACGACGCCGCCGGCGCTGCCGTCGAAGCCGCGGAGCGGGAACGCGACCGCGGCGCCGTCACCCAGCCCGTGCCCCATGCCCTGTCCCTGCGAGCCG
>JBLMWU010000321.1:0-23873 GCA_050257395.1 Gemmatimonadota bacterium
CGGCCGGGGACCGCCCGGGCCGCGGTCGCCGCCCGGCCCGGAGGGCGGGGCAGGCCGCGGCGGGCGGGTGACACCCATGCCGGTGGCGGAGGAGCTGAACGGGTTGTTACCCGGCCGGGGACCGGGCCGCGGGCCTGGCCGCGGCCCACCCTGGCCACCCGGGCGGGGGGCACCGCCACCGGGCCGGGGCGCGCCGCCCCGGTCGCCGCCGGGAGCGGGCCGCGGGCCTGGCCGCGGGCCGGGCCGGGGGCCGGGCGCCGGGGCAGGGGCCGGGCGGGCCGGCGGAGCCTCGGAGAACGGCACCTGCGGCTGCGCGGGTGCGCTGGGTGCGGGCCGGGCCGGGGCAGGGGCCTCCGGCGCAGCCGGAGCTGACGCCGCGGCCGCCGCGGGCCTGGGTGCCTGAGGTTCCGGCGCGGCCGGGGCCGCGGGCCGGGGGGCCGGGCCGGGAACCGGCGCCTTGCGCCTGTCCTGCCCGTCCGCCGCGGCCGCGGCGGGTGCCTGCGGCCGTGGCTGTGGGGCCTGGGGCTTCCTGCCCTGGCCCTGTTTCGGCGCCTGCGCCGAGAACGCTTCCTTGAGCCTGCGGACGACCGGCGCCTCGATCGTGGAGGACGCCGACCGCACGAACTCGCCCATCTCATTGAGCTTGGCCATCACGGCCTTGCTCTCTACGCCGAACTCCTTCGCGAGTTCATAAACCCGGACCTTCGCCACTGCGCTCCCTCTACTCGGTCCGGTCTCCCCCGGACCCTCGTGGCCGGCCCGGGCAGCGCGTGCTCCGGCCGGCGTCAGACTCTCTTCATCGCCGCGTTCTCATCGGGCGCTCATCGCAATCGATTCCCGCTTCCCCGGCTGTAGTGCCGTTCTCGTTCCTGCCGTTGCCAGCCGGCTCCGGCAGGCCCGGGCTGCCCGGCTCGGGCCGCCCGGCGCGGTAGTCCCCCACCCTGCCGGTCCCCCGCCGGGCCGGCACCCGCAGCGCCCGCGGGAGAACCCGCCGCCGCTGCGCTTGCTCGAGGCATGTCCGGCTGGGATGCAGATACGCACCCCGGCCAGGTAGCCGCGCCCGGGGATCGGGGACGATCTCGTCTCCCGACACCACCAGCCGCAGCAAGTCGGACTTAGCCGCACGTACCCTGCAGCCTATACACGTTCGGACCGCAATTGCGGACCGGACCGGCCGCACGGAACGTCTGGCCATTCTGGACGTAGCTTACCGCGCCGGCGCATCCATGGCGCCGCGCCCTGATTCTGGAACACCGTCCGCCGCGCGGGTGTTCCCCCGGCCGGGCGGCGGCGGGCCCGGTGCGTCGCCCCCGGGCGCGTCACCGGCCGTGTCCGGCCGGATGTCGATCTTCCAGCCGGTCAGGCGGTGGGCGAGCCGGGCGTTCTGGCCCTCCTTGCCGATCGCCAGCGACAGCTGGTAGTCGGGCACGATCACCTGGGCCACCCTGGCCTGCGCGTCCAGCACGTTGACCCGCGAGACCCGGGCCGGGGACAGCGCGTTCGCCACGAACTCGGCCGGGTCCTCGGCGTGGTCGACGATGTCGATCTTCTCGCCGTGCAGCTCGGCCATGACGTTGCGGACCCGGCTGCCCATCGGGCCGATGCAGGCGCCCTTGGCGTTGACGCCGGGCTGCCGGGAGGCCACCGCGATCTTGGTCCGGTGGCCCGCCTCCCGGGCGATCGCGACGATCTCCACCACGCCGGAGGCGATCTCGGGCACCTCCAGCGCGAAGAGCTTCTTGACCAGGTTCGGGTGGGTTCGCGACAGCGTGACCGACGGGCCCCGGTAGCCCTTGCGGACGTGCAGGACATAGCAGCGCAGCCGTTCCCCGTGCACGTAGCGCTCGCCCGGCACCTGCTCGGTGGGCGGCAGGATGGCTTCCAGCTTGCCCAGGTCCACCAGCACCGCCTTGGGGTCCTTGCCCTGCTGGATGACGCCCGCCACGATGTCGCCCTCGCGGCCCGCGTACTCGCCGAAGGTGAGCTCGTCCTCGGCGTCCCGCAGCCGCTGGAGGATCACCTGCCGGGCGGTGGTGGCCGCGATCCGGCCGAACCCGTCGGGGGTGTCGTCGTACTCGCGCAGGACCGTGCCGTCGCTGTCGGTCTCAGCGGCCCAGACGGTCACATGGCCGGTGCCGCGGTCCACTTCCACCCGCGCGGACGGCGCTGACCCTCCGGACCGGTGGTAGGCGACCAGCAGCGCGTCCTCGATGGCCTTGACGACCAGATCGAGCGAGATGTCCTTTTCGCTCTCCAGGCTGCGCAGCACGCTCAGGTCAATATCCATCGGGCTCCCCCCCATCCCCGCCGTCGTCGCCGGGTTCGCCGGCCGGTCTGCCGAACTCCACCTGCACGCGGCCGGGCCCGAGATCGTCGTACCCGAATTCCCGCCGGGTCCCGTCGATCTCGAGCGTCACGCCCTCGGCACTGACCGCGGTCACCCGGCCCTGGACGCTGGCGGCCCGGTCGCGGCCGTCGCGGCCGCGGCTCCGCCCGTCGCCGGCCAGGGTGACGCTGACGAGCCGGCCCGTGGCGCGGCGCCAGTGCTTGGGCAGGGTCAGCGGGCGGTCCACACCCGGGGAGGACACCTCCAGCGTGTAGGGGGCCTCGCCCATCTCGTCGTCGGCGTCCAGGACGAGGGAGACCTCACGGCTGATGAGCGCGATGTCGTCAAGGCCGACGCCGCCGTCGGCGTCCACCACCACCCGCAGCAGCAGCCGCCGGCCCGCCGCGCTGACGCGGACGGTTTCCAGGTCCATCCCGGCCGCATGCACGACCGGTTCCAGCAGCCTGATGAGCCGGTCCACGTCCACGGCGGCGGCGCCGCCCGCTGGCCGGCCGGACTGCGGCCTGCCGGTCTGCGGCCGCCCGCCCTGCGGCCGGCCGTCCCGGGACCGGCCGCCCTGGGACCGGCCCGTCTGCGGCCGGCCCGCCTCGCCGCGGTCGCGGGCGGCGGTGCCGCCGCCCTGGGGCCCGCCCTCGGGGCGCGGCCGGGCCGCCCGCCCGCCCGCTCGCTCCGGACGTGGCGGTCCGTGACGGGAGTCACCGCGCATCACGACCTCCTCGTCCGCGACCTGTGCTGTTGTCTGCGTCTAGCCTAACCGGGCTGGACGGCCGGGATGGCCGCTCCGTGCCGTGGCCGGCGTGCCCCGCCGCGGCGGGGTGCGGCCGCCCGCCAGCGGCCGGGACGGCCGGCCCGCGGCCCGGGCGGCCCGCCCCGGCGCGCGGCCTGAGTTGGCCGGCCCGCGGCCGGGGCCGGGCGGGCCGTGGCATGCTGTGGGGGCCGTGCGGGGAAGCGTGACGCCGCCCTCTCCACGCCCGGGCCGGCCGGGCGGGGAGAGCCGGCAGGAGAGGGAGTGACCGGTGGTGCGACGAGGCGCGGGGCCCGCGCTGGAGCGGCGCGGCCTGCTGGCCGCCGCCCTGGCCGCGCCCCTGCTCGCGGCCGGGTGCAGCAAGGGGTTCGGCGCCCTCGGCACCCCGCCCTCGCCCGCACCCGAGGTCGCCGTGCTCACCGGTGCCATGAAGGCCGAGCAGCTCATGATCGCCCGCTACGAGGCGGCGCTGGCCCGCTCCCCGGCGCTGGCCGCGACCCTGGATCCGCTGCTGGCCGAGCACCGCGCCCACCTGGCCGCGCTGACCGCCCGGCTGCTGCCCGGCGCCGCCCGGCCTGCCCCCTCGCCGTCCGCCAGCCCGCGGGTGACCGTGCCGGCCGGGGCGGCCCCGGCCGTCGCGTACCTGGCCGCGGCCGAGAGCTCCGCCGCCGCGGCGTTCCTGCGGCAGCTGGCCGCCGTGTCGCCGTCCCTGGCCCAGCTGCTGGCCAGCATCGCGGCCTCCGAGGCGACCCACGCGGCGGTGCTGGGCGCCCCCGGCAGGGCAGCCGGATGAGCGGCGGGCCGGTGGTGACCGCGCTGCAGGCGGCGCTGGCGGCGGAGCACGCCGCCGTCTACGGCTACGGGGTGGCCGGGGCGCACATGACCGGCAAGCGGCAGGCGGCGGCGCAGCGGGACTGGAACGAGCACCAGCAGGCGCGGGACGCGCTGGTCTCGCTGCTGCAGGCGCGGGGGGCCGCGCCGGTGGCCGCGGCCAGCTCCTACCGGCTGCCGTTCGGCGTCCGGTCGGCCCGGGCCGCGGTGTCGCTGGCCGCCCTGCTGGAAGACCGGGTCACCACCGCCTACCTGGGCCTGGTCGGGCTGACCGACCCGGCGCTGCGCTCGTTCGGGGCGCGGGCGGTGCAGGCGGCAGCCCTGCGGGCCACGGCCTGGCGCCGCCAGACGGTCGCCTTCCCCGGCCTCTCCCCGTCCGGCCGGGCGGCCGGGACCGGTTCCCCCCGCCCGGCCGCCGCTCCGTAGCCGGCCGTGGTTCAGAAACTGGTGACGGCGAGCGCGTGCTCGATGCGGTCCACCGCGGCGGCCAGGTCCTCGGTGGCGGCGATCCGCTCAGCCCAGGGCCACCAGTACCACCAGGTGCCGTCCTGCCCGCGCCAGGCGTAGACGTCCTCGGCCTGAGCGGCGGCACCCCCGGCCACCTGCAGCCTCGGTATCCGCCCGGGCGGGGCCATCACGTCGGCGTGCAGGCCGCGCGAGCTCAGGGCGCCGGCCAGGCTTTCCAGCCGTTCCAGATTGGCCGTCCGCAGCGGAGGAGCGTCCGGCTCCAGCCGCGTGAGCGTTGCCATAAAGTCACCTCTAGCGACTCGGTCTTTTCGTCACCGGCAGCTACTAACCGCCCTCGTAACGTCCAGTTACTAGCTGCTCTCGTTGAGTAATGATACGGCCTGCCATGTCACCCGTGACCGGAACTCCGCACCGGGGGCGTCATCTCCGGCCATAAAAAATCCTTACCTACCGGACCAGCCGCCGCTTAAACCCCATTCCAGCAGGCCATTCCCGCCAGCCCCCGCCTCACCCCCGGTCAGCGCAGCGGGTCTGGCAGCGGCTCGGCGTGCAGCACGGTGAGCCGGGACACCGCCCGGGTCAGCGCCACGTACAGCCGGTGCAGGCCGCGCGCTTCGGCGGCGGCGATGCGGGCCGGCTCCACCACGATCACGTCGTCGTACTCCAGGCCCTTGGCGAGAGTGACCGGCACGATGGTCAGGCCGTCGGCGGGGTCGCCCGCGTCCAGCACCCCGTGCGGCAGCCCCGCCCGGTGCAGCGCCGCCTCCACCTCCGGCACCTGCTCGTCCGCCACGATCACCGCCGCCGACCCCGGCTGCGCCAGCGCCGCCGCGCCGGCCTGCGCCAGCGCCGCCAGCAGCGACCCGGCCGCGAACGGGACGATGCGCAGCGACGCCGGGTCCTGCCGCAGCGACCGGGCGGGCGCCAGCCCGTCCGCCAGCTGCGGCAGCAGCCTGCTGGCGAAGTCGAGGATCTGCCGGGGCACCCGGTAGCCGGTCTCCAGCACCCGCAGCCCGGCGTCCGGCTTGCTCAGGTGGCCGAGCAGCTCCGGCCAGCTGGACACCGCCCACGGCGTCGTGCCCTGCGCGATGTCACCCAGCACCGTGGCCGCGCCGGTGGCGCACCGCCGCCCGATCGCCCGGCACTCCATCGGCGACAGGTCCTGCGCCTCGTCCACGACCACGTGCGCCAGGCTCGGCATCCGCTCGATCAGGTCGGCGGCCTCGTCGATCAGCACCGCGTCGCCCCGCGTCCACCGCGCCGACGCCGGGCTGCGCGGCGGCGCCGCCCACGCGATCGCGTCCTGCTCCGCCGCGGTCAGCAGCCCATCCGCCGAGCGCGCCAGCAGGCCGCGGTCCGACAGCAGCCGCAGCACCAGCCGGACCGGGTCCGCCTTCGGCCATACCTGGTCCACCACCGCCCGCACCTGCCGGGTCCGCCGGACCGCGTCGTGGGTGCGGTCGTCGCAGGTCTCCCCGGCCGCCTCCAGCTGGACCAGCACCGCGTGCGCGATCCGGTGCGCGAGCAGGTCGCGGCCCGCGCCGTACCGCACGCCGCGCTCACGCAGCCCGGCGATCAGCTCGGCGAGCTGGTACGCGGGCACCCGCCACCGCCGCGACCCGCGCACCAGCACCAGCGCCTCGCCGGGCTCGGCCAGCTGCGACCACAGCGCGCGCCGCAGCACCCCGGCCATCCGCGCGTCGCCCTTGACCCGGGCGGCGGTCACCGGGTCGGTGGCCCGGACCGGCACGGTGGCGATCAGCTCCGGCACGGTCACCTGCTTGACGTCGAGCTCGCCCAGCGCGGGCAGGACGCCGCGGATGTAGGACAGGAACGCCCGGTTGGGCCCGACCACCAGCACCCCGCCCCGCAGCATCCGCTCGGCGTGCGCGTACAGCAGGTAGGCGACCCGGTGCAGCCCGACGGCGGTCTTGCCGGTGCCGGGCGCACCCTGCACGCAGATGGTCTGCGCCGAGTCGGCGCGCACGATGTCGTCCTGCTCGGGCTGGATGGTGGCCACGATGTCGCGCATCGGCCCGGACCGGGGCCGCTCGATCTCCTCGATGAGAATCCGGCTGACACCGGCCGGGGCGGCGCCGGCTGCCAGCCGCTCGTCCTCGAACGCGGTCAGCTCGCCGCCGGCGAAGCCGAACCGGCGCCGCAGGTCCACGCCCATCGGGTCGGCCGGGCTGGCCCGGTAGAACGGCCGGGACACCGGGGCCCGCCAGTCGATGACCGCGGGCCGGCCCTGCGGGTCGTGGACGTGCCTGCGGCCGATGTGCAGCCGCTCTCCCGCCACCCCCAGGCCGGTGTCCTCCCCGGGCACCGCCCCGGCGTAGTCGAGCCGGCCGAAGAACAGCGGCGTGTCCGGCATGTCGCGCAGCGCCTCGGACCGCCGGTACAGGTCCGCCTTGAGGAACTCCTCGGAGACCCGGTCGCCGGCCATGGCCGGCAGCGACAGCACGTGCTCACGCATCAGGCGCAGGTACTCGCGGGACGCGGCCAGGTGCGCCCGCTCGGCTGCCAGCACCTCACCGGTGCTGGCCTCTTGTGTCAGTGGTTTGTCATTGCCGGAACGGTCCTGGGCACCGGCGGTCTGGGTTCCGCCGGCCCCGCCTGCCGCGGGCATGCGCGATCACCTCGATGGCTCGTGGGGAGAGGCACAAGAGCCAATAGCCTAGTGAACGAAGAACCAGGTGTCAGCCTGGTTTCCGCCGGTGGCCGCCGCGCGGGGCCGGGGCTCAGCCGTCTGCGGCGGCGCCGGCCTCGGTGCTGAACCGGCGGGGCACCACCACCAGCACCACCAGCAGCGTGAGCACCGCGAACACGGCCATCCCCAGGTAGACATCGCGGGTCCCGGCGGTGATCGCCCGGCGCAGGTACTCCGCTGCCGTTTGGCCAAGCGAGCCGGGGTGGGTGAGCGCGGCGCCAGCCTCGTTCACCTGATGCGGCAGTTTCGCGTGAACGGCCGCGGGCGCGGCCCGCAGCCGGCTGCCGAGCGCGGCGTTGAAGATCGCCCCGAAGACGGCCGCGCCCACGCTCTGGCCGAGGTAGCGGCCGAACATGACCGTGCCGGTGACCACCCCGCGCTGCTCCCACGGCACCGTGGACTGCGGCGCCACCACGCTGCACACGGAGATCAGGCCCAGCCCGAAGCCGAGCACGAAGGTGCTCACCACGGGCAGCCACACCGCGCGCGAGCCGCCCTGCAGCAGGAACACCCCGACGGCCGCCAGGCAGATCAGCGCGCCGGTGATCTCGGTGTTCCGGAAGCCCATGCCCAGGAAGAACCGGGCGGACACGGCCGAGGCGAGCGGCCAGCCGATCGACATGGTGGCCAGCACGGCGCCGGCGGCGATCGCCCCCAGGCCCAGCACCGACTGCCCGTAGGTGGCCAGGAAGGTGAACGGGCCGATCACCAGCAGGCCCAGCCCCAGCGAGGCCAGCCCGGACCCGGCCAGCACCCGGCGGGTCCAGAACCACGGCGGCACGATCGGCTCGGCCGCCCGGCGCTCGGCCGCCACCGCACCGGCCGTGCCCGCCGCCGCCACCGCGAACACCGCCAGGCTGGGCGCGGACAGCCAGGGCCAGGCCACCCCGCCCTGCACCAGGCCGAAGATCAGCGACCCCGCGGCCACCAGGATGAGGACCGCGCCGGCCACGTCGATCCGGTGCCGCCTGCGGGCCACCTTCTCGTGCAGGAAGCGGGCGATGAGCGCGATGGCGGCCGCGCCGAGCGGCAGGTTGATCACGAAGATCCAGCGCCAGGACACGTACTGGGCGAGCGATCCGCCCAGCGCCGGGCCGACCACCGCGGACACCCCCCAGACGCTGGACAGCCAGCCCTGGACGCGGCCCCGCTCCTCCAGGTCGTACAGATCCCCGGCCAGCGTGTTGACGGTCGCCATGATCGACCCGGCGCCCAGCCCCTGCACCGCCCGGAAGGCGATCAGGCTGACCATGCTCCAGGCCACCGCGCTGAGCGCGGAACCCGCCAGGAAGATCAGCATGCCCGCGATCAGGATCGGCTTGCGGCCCCACAGGTCGGCCAGCTTCCCGTAGACCGGGATGGTCACGGTCTGGGTCAGCAGGTAGGCCGAGAAAACCCAGCTGAACAGGCTGAACCCGCCCAGGTCCCGGACCACCTGGGGGATGGCGGTCGCCACGATCGTGTTGTCCATGGCCGACAGCGCCATGGTGACCATCAGGGCGATGAGGACGGGGGTGCGGTGGGTGGGGCGGGCCGGGGCGGTCACCGCGGACCGGGGCGGAGCAGACATATCAGCTCGCAGCCTAACCGGAGGCCGCCACCGGTCCCCGCCCGGGCCCGCCCGCGGACGAGCTGGGCAGGCATTACGCTGGAAACGTGGCGATTTCGCACCTGCGGGTGCAGATCTGGGTGGCGGGGCCCGGTGCGTAGTCACGGCGCGCGCTTCGAGTGCCTGCTGATGCGGCCGCATGACCACATCGGCTGGACCTTCGCGGGCCCGGCCGGGTTCGCGGCGCTGGCCAGGCCGTTCCTGGCCGAGGGCGCGGCGCGGGGCGAGCGGCTCATGTACGTGGCCGCCGACCCCGACCCGGCCGCCGTGGCGGGCCTGGGCGGCCCGGAAGCGGTCACGGTCGCGAGCATCGCGGAGGTCTACGGGCCGTCCGGGATCGTGGACGCGGCCGCCCAGCGGGCCACGTTCGCGGCGGCGCTGGCCAGCGCGCTGGCCGCGGGCTACCGCGGGATCCGGGTGGCCGCCGACAACACCGCGCTGGTCACCAGCGAGGACCGGCTGGCGGCGTGGGTCCGGTGGGAGGTGGTGGCCGACCGGTTCATGGCCGGGCACCAGGTCACCGGCCTCTGCGCGTTCGACCGGGACCAGGTTGACGTGGACCGGCTGCGCCACCTGGCCACGCTGCACCCGCTGTCGTCAGCCGACAGCCCGGTCCCGCAGTTCCGGCTCTACGCGGACGCGGGCGATCTGCGCGCCGAGGGCGACCTCGACTCGCTCGCCATCAGCCAGCTGCGGCTCGCCCTGGACCAGCTGCCCCAGGGCACCGGCGTGCTGATCGACCTGGCCGCGGCGACCCTCCGGGGCCGCACCGCCCTGGCCGGCCTGGTGCACCTGAGCGGCGACGGCGTGACCGTCACGATCCAGGGCGAGCCGGCCGCCATCGGCCTGCTGCGCCCGCGGGCCGGGCGGCTCGTGCTCCGCGAGGTCTGGCCGCCCGCGCCCGCGCCAGCGCCGTAGTGGCGCGGCACCTGCTGCCTGGCCGCCGGCCCGGGCGCACCCCCACTCGCGCCGCCCAGCCGGGGTCAGAGCGGTTCACCTGGCACAACTCGGGACGTAGCGAGCACAATGTCCGGGTGACCCTCACCCTCCAGCAGGCCGCGGCGGTGCCGCTGCTGTCCGTGCGCGGGCTCGCCGTGCGGTTCGGGCCGCTGCGCGCGCTGGACCGGGTGGACCTCACCATCGGCGCCGGGGAGACGGTCGCGCTGGCCGGCGAGAACGGGGCGGGCAAGACCACCCTGGTGCGCGCCATCGCCGGGGACATCGCACCCGCGGCCGGGCAGGTGCAGCTGTCGGGCCGGCCGGTGCCGACCGACCCGGCCACGGTCGCCCGCCGCGGGGTGGCGGTGGTCTGGCAGGACCTGGCGCTGTGCGACAACCTCGACATCGCCGCCAACATGCTGCTCGGCCAGGAGGACGGCCGGTTCATGTTCTCCGAGGCCCGCCAGCACGCCCGGGCCACGGCACTGCTGGCGGAGCTGGGCATCCCGCTCGACGACACCACCAAGGGGGTCCGGACCCTGTCCGGCGGGCAGCGGCAGCTGCTGGCGGTCGCCCGCGCGATGAGCCGCAAGCCCCACCTGCTGATCCTCGACGAGCCGACCGCCGCGCTCGGCGTCACCGAGTCCGCCCAGGTCGAGCAGCTCATCACGGCGCTGCGCGGGCAGGGCACCAGCATCCTGCTGGTCTCGCACGACGTGGAGCAGATGTTCCGGCTGGCGGACCGGATCGTGGTGCTGCGGCACGGCACCGTGGCCGGGGATGTGGACGTGCGCACCACCCACCCCGACGACCTGGTCGCGCTGATCTCCGGCCAGCGGGTGGACTCCTCCGCCCGCCACCAGCTCACCCGGCTGCACGGGCTGGTGGACCGGCTGGCCTCGGCCGACCCCTCCTCCAGCCTGTCGCTGATCCTGTCGGCGCTCGGCGCCGCGCTGTCCGCCGAGCGGCTGTGCATCCACCTGCTGGAAGACCAGGACCTGATCTGCGCCGCCTCCATCGGCCTGCCGCCCGCCCTGCTGGCGGCCTGGTCGCGGCTGCCGCGCGGGCCGGGCGGCGGCCCGGTGGGCCGGGCCGCCGCCGCCGCGGAAACCGTGGTCGACGAGGACACCCCCCGCGGGAGCTGGCAGTCCTTCCGCGAGCTGGCGGTGGCGGCCCGGGTCGGCAGTTCCTGGTCGGTCCCGGTGCTGGGGCCCAGCGGGCTGATCGGGGTCATCACCGTGTTCCGGCCGCAGGCGGGCCGGCCCCAGCGCGACGAGCTCGACCTGGTCACCCTGTACGCGGGGTACGCGGCCAGCGCGGTCGAGCGGGACCGGCTGCTGGAGCAGGTCACCGCGCGCAACCGGGTGCTGGAGACCATCCGGGAGATGCTGGAGGCGCTGGCCGGGCCGGTGCCGGTGGCCGAGAGCCTGGTGATCGCGCTGCGCTCGCTGTGCCGCGGCCTGCAGGCCGACGAGGTGGCCCTGGTCAGCGACACCCAGGGGGAGCCGGACACCGGCAGCGGCGCGGCGGCGGACCCCGCGGCGGGCGGGAACGGCAACGGCCAGCCCGGGGGAACCGCCCGCTGCCGGGCGTTCGCGGGCGCCGGCACCCGCACCCGGCCGTCCCGGTCCCTGCTGGCCGGCGCGGCCGGGGCGCTGGCCGCGGCCAGGCAGGACGGGCAGGTCCGGCCGCTGCCCGGGCCCGGCGGGCAGCGGCTGGCGGTGACCTTCCGCGCCCCCGGCGGGGCCGCCGCCCTGGCCGCGGGGTGGGACGGGACGCAGGCGTCCCCGGACGCGGTCGCGCTGCTGGAGGACGCCGCGCACTCGCTGCAGCTCGCGCTGGAGCGCGAGGAGGCCGGCAAGGCACACGAGGAGGCCGCCGCCCTGCGGCGCTCGCAGCAGCTGCAGCGGACTTTCCTGTCCCGGCTCAGCCACGAGCTGCGCACCCCGCTGACCGCCATCCGCGGCTACGCCTCCAGCCTGCTGCAGACCGACGTGACCTGGGACAGCGAATCCCAGCAGCGGTTCCTGAGCCGGATCGCGGCCGAGTCGGCCCGGCTCGGGCGGCTGGTCGGCGACCTGCTCGACTTCTCGGCGATCGAGTCGCAGATCCTGCGGCTGCAGTCCGACTGGTGCGAGCTGCCGCTGGTGATCGAGGCGGCCGCGGCCTGCCTGCCGCCCCCCGAGGCCGGCCGGGTGGAGGTCAGCTGCGACCCGGGCCTGCCCGTGGTGTGGGCCGACCACGACCGGCTGGAGCAGGTCTTCGTGAACCTGCTCGACAACGCGTTCCGGCACAACCCGCCCGGGACCCGCGCCACCATCCGGGCTAGCGCCGACGGGCCGGGCGGGGTGGTCGTCAGCGTCCGCGACGACGGCCAGGGCATGCCGCCGGACCTGGCCGGGGCGCCGTTCGACCGGCGCCGCCAGCACTCGCCCGCCGCAGGCGCGGGGCTCGGCCTGTCCATCGCCAAGGGGATCGTGGAGGCGCACGGCGGGGAGCTGAGCCAGGAATGGTCCGGGAGCGGCACCAGCTTTCACATCCGCCTGCCGAGTGAACGGCCGCCCCGGCAGGCCGCCACCGACGGCGCGGCCGGAGGGAGTAACCCGGATGCCTGAGGCCGGCCCGAGCACCCGGGTGCTGCTGGTCGAGGACGACCCCAACATCGTCGACCTGATCCGCTCCAACCTCGCCGTGCGCGGCTTCGACACGGTGGTGTCGGCGGACGGGGCGCGGGCGCTGCAGCTGCTGGACACCGAGGGCCCCGACATCGTGCTGCTGGACCTGATGCTGCCCGAGGCGGACGGGTTCGAGCTGTGCCGGCAGATGCGGGAACGCTCACCGGTCGGGATCATCGTGGTGTCGGCGCGCGGCGGCGAGCGGGACAAGGTCACCGCCCTGTACGCGGGCGCGGACGACTACCTGACCAAGCCGTTCAGCATCGAGGAGCTGCTGGCGCGGATCGTGGCCACGCTGCGCCGGACCCGGCCGGCCCAGCCGCGCGAGCCGGGCCCGCCGGTCATCGAGGCGGGCGGGCTGGTGATCGACCTGGCGGGCCAGCAGGTCACCCGGGACGGCCGGCCGGTGCACCTGACCCCGACCGAGTTCGCGCTGCTGCGCGAGCTCGCCACCAACCGCGGCAAGCTGCTCACGCACGCGCACCTGCTGCGCCGGGTGTGGGGGCAGGGTTACGCGACCCAGACCGAGTACGTGCGGGTCTACGTCCGGCGGCTGCGGGCCAAGCTTGAGGACGAGGGCGCGGCCCCGCTCATCCTCACCCACCCCCGGGCCGGCTACCGGATGGCGCCCGAGTGAGCCGGGCACCGCACCGGCCGCGGCACCGGCACGGGGGCAGCCGGCCCGGGCCGCAGGGCCGCTCGTCCGTCCCGCCGGGGACCGCGGGCCCGGCTTCCCGGGACCCCCGCCCCTGTCCCGGAAATCGCGTTCATGCAGGCCAAAACCGTGTTAATGGAATGTTAATGAGCCGCCGCTGATGTTCATGATCCGTTTACGGGGCCGCCCCTAGGGTCGTTGGTAAATGAGCCGGTGCGCTGCGAATGGCCGCTGGCCGCCCGACCGGCGGCGCGGCCGACTTGACGCAGCGGGTTTTTCAACTGAACAAGGTGGTTTCGTTGAAGCAAATCGCAACCAGATTTGTCATCACGGCCGGGGCTGCTGCACTCAGCCTCGCCGCGGCGGCGTGCGGCAGCAGTGGCACGCCGTCCTCCGGTGGCAGCGCCAGCGCCAGCGGCGGTGCCAGCGTGCCCAGCGTTTCCGCGACGTCCTTCACCCGGGACTTCTCGGCGATGTCGGCACTCAAGCCGCTGGCCAGCAAGGGCAAGGGCAATGTCGCGGTCATCCTGCCGGACACCGTCACCTCGGCCCGCTACGTCGAATTCGACGCTCCTTACCTGACGAAAGCACTGAACGCGGCTGGCCTTACGTCCTCTCAGTTCACCGTCCAGAACGCGCAGGGCAGTGACGCCACCGAACTGAGCATGGCGCAGACCGCCATCACCAAGGGCGCCAGCGTCCTCATCATGGACCCGCTCGACTCCGGTGTCGGCGCGCAGATCGAGAAGTACGCTGCCGCGCACGGGGCGGCGGTCATCGACTACGACCGGCTCACCCTCGGCGGCAGCCGCAAGTACTACGTCAGCTTCAACAACGTGAAGGTGGGCACGCTGCTCGGGCAGGGCCTGGCCTCGTGCATCACCGACTGGAAGGTCAGCAAGCCGAACGTGCTGGTTATGTACGGCGCCTCCACTGACAACAACGCAACCCTGTTCGGCCAGGGTTACAACGCGGTGATGAAGCCGTTCTTCAGCTCCGGCAAGTGGGCGCAGGTGGGCAAGGCGGCCGGGACCTGGGACCCGCCGACCGCGCTGACCGAGTTCCAGCAGCAGTTCACCGCGCACTCCAACATCAACGCCCTGCTCTCGCCGAACGACGAGAACGCGGCGCCGATCATCACTTACCTGCAGCGCAAGGGCGTCAAGGCCAAGACCTTCCCGGTCACCGGCCAGGACGCCACCCTGATCGGCCTGCAGAACATCCTGGCCGGCTACCAGTGCGGCACCGTGTACAAGCCGATCTACCTCGAGGCCCAGGCCGCGGCCGCACTGGCCATGTACCTGCGGGCGGGCTCGACCCCGCCGGCCACGCTGGTCAACGGCCAGACCGCCGACACCGTCAGCAAGACCCAGGTGGCCTCGGTTCTGCTGACCCCCCAGTGGGTGACAACCTCGAACATGAACTCGACGGTCGTCGCCGACGGCTTCGTCCCCGCCAAGCAACTGTGCACCAGCGCCTACAAGGCAGCGTGCACCGCCGCTGGCATCACCGGATGAGGCTCAGCTCACAAGGCAGAGGGGATTTCCCGCAGTGGTAACACCCAGTCAGGGTGACGCGGGGGAAGGCGCCCGGCCCGCTTCGGCGGGCCGGGCGCCGGCCGCGGAACCCGCCGTGACGCCAGGCACCGCCGGCGCCGCCTCGCCCGCCCTCAACGGCGAGCCGGTGCTGCGGCTCGAGGGCGTCGGCAAGCACTTCGGCCCGGTGGAGGCGCTGACCGGCGTCGACCTGGACATCCCGGCCGGCCAGGTGACCGCGCTGGTCGGGGACAACGGCGCGGGCAAGACCACGCTGATCAAATGCGTCGCGGGCATCTGGCCGCCGAGCACCGGCCAGATCTACTGGAACGGCCAGCCGGTGCACATCCACTCCCCCAAGGACGCGGCCAGGCTCGGCATCGCCACCGTCTATCAGGACCTGGCGCTGTGCGACAACCTGGACATCGTGGAGAACATGATGCTGGGCCGCGAGCGGATGCGCCACGGGATGCTGGACGAGATCTGGATGGAGCAGACAGCCCGCCAGACCCTCACCGACCTGGCCGTGACCACGGTCCGGTCGGTCCGGCAGCCGGTGGGCTCCCTGTCCGGCGGCCAGCGGCAGTCGGTCGCGGTGGCCAAGGCCGTCATGCAGGAAGCCAAGCTGGTGATCATGGACGAGCCCACGGCCGCCCTGGGCGTGAGCCAGACCGAGCTCGTGCTGTCCCTGATCACCCGGCTCGCCCAGCGCGGCCACGCGGTCATCGTGATCTCACATAACCTGAACGACGTCTTCCGGGTGGCGGACCGGTTCGCGGTGCTCTACCTCGGCCGGCTGGTCGCCGTCGGCCCCGCCGCCGAGTTCGACCGGCAGTCGGTCGTCGACCTGATGACCACCGGCACGACCAGCCGCGACGTCAACGGCACCAGCGGCCGGGCGGCGCCCGGGAACGCCACCGGCGGGGAGGCCTGACCATGACAAACAGCGAAGGCGGCGCTGCCTCCGGCACTGTCCCCGGCCAGGACGGCGAGGCCGCCGTGACCGTCGCCGACGGCGTGGAAAGTGCTGCCGCCAGCGGCCCGGACGCGGACCTGAGCGCACCCCCGGAAGTGCTCGCGAACTCGCTGGGCGAGTACACCCGGCTGTGGCTGCGGCGGGTCCGCAGCGGCGAGAGCGGCGCCCTGCCAGTCGTGATCGGCCTGGTCGCGATCGTGATCTATTTCCAGGTCCGCAGCCCGCTGTTCCTGTCTGCGGGCAACCTGGTCAACCTGATGACCCAGGCGTCGTTCATCATCACGCTCGGCATGGCCGAGGTCTTCGTGCTGCTGCTGGGCGACATCGACCTGTCCAGCGGATACAACGCAGCGCTCGGCGCGGTGGTCATGGCCTGGATGCTGACGGACTCCTGGCCGTGGTGGCTGGCGGTGCTGGCCGGGCTGGCGTTCAGCGCCGCCTTCGCGGCCCTGCAGGCGGTCATCATCACCCGGCTGAACCTGCCGTCGTTCGTGGTGACGCTGGCCGGCTACCTGGGCGGCTTCGGGCTGCTGCTCGCCCTCATCGACATGGCCGCCCCCGGCTCCGGCGGGACGATCCGGCTGGACAACAACATCCTCCTCAACATCGAAGGCGGCAGCCTCAACCCGCAGGCGAGCTGGATCGTGATGGCGGCGGCCGTCGTGGTCACCGGGCTGGTCATGTGGACCCGGGACAGCCGGCGCCGCCGGGCCAACCTGGCCGCCCCGCCCGCCAGCGTGTCCCTGTTCAAGGTGGCCCTGGTGGCGGTGGCCGGGGTGGTCGTGGTGCTGATCGGCGACCAGAACCGCGGCGTCGGGCTGACCGTGGTCGAAGGCGTGCCCTGGGTGGTGCTGCTGCTGCTGGTGCTGCTGATCGCCTGGACGGTCCTGCTGGGCCGGACCCGGTTCGGCCGGTACGTCTACGCCATGGGCGGCAACGCGGAAGCCGCCCGCCGGGCCGGCATCAACCTGCGCCGGATCCGGGTGGCGGCCTTCACCCTGGCCGGGCTGACCGCCGGCATCACCGGCATCATCTACGCCTCGAACCTGGGCTCGATCTCCAACAACGTCAACGGCGGCCAGCTGGTGCTGTTCGCCGTGGCCGCGGCGGTGATCGGCGGCACCAGCCTGTTCGGCGGCCGCGGCAAGATGATCGGCGCGGTGCTGGGCGGCCTGGTGGTGGGCGTGATCTACAACGGGCTCACCCTGCTCGGCCTCGGCGCCGCCGCCCAGAACATCTGGACGGCCGTGGTGCTGCTGGCCGCCGTCACGGTGGACTCCCTGGCCCGCCGCGGCTCCGCCGCCCGGTAGGCCCGGGGCCCTGACGTTCCGGCCCGGCGCGGACGCGCCGGGCCGGAGCCGTCTTCAGGCCGGTACCACCACGTACTGGCGGAGGCAGAGGTCCTGGAAGGTGACCGGGCCGCGCGGGCCGGGCACGTGGTCCACGTTGATGCCGGTCTCCGGCACGCCGCGGAGCTTGAACCCGTCCAGCAGCCGGGTGGTCGCGTTCCAGAACGCGCCGGTGCCCCGGTAGGCGGCCAGGAACTCCCGGGCCGCCGCCGGGTCGGCGGTCACGATGGCGGCGGCCAGCCCGGAGGTCTCCGCGTTCGCGACCTGCGCGGCGTGGGCCGGGCCAGCGGCCGGGGCCACCGTCACCGTGGCCTCGTGCCCGGTGTCCAGCGCCCACTCGTGCCCGAGCGGATGCGGGTGCGGCGGCAGCGACGGGGTGACCCCGGCGGCCTGCACCGCCGCCAGCGCCCCCGGCAGCAGCGCGTCCCACGAGCCCTCGTGCACCAGCAGCAGGTTCAGCCGGTTGCACACCCCGAGCCGGTCCAGGCTCGCGGTGATCAGGTCCGCGGCCAGCGCCGGGTCTGCCGCCGCGTCCAGGTACAGCACGCCGCCGCCGTCCGCGTGGGCCAGGGTCCTGACCCCGTGCCGGGCGGCCTCGGCGGCCAGGGTGCGGGTGGTGTCGCCGCTGCCGCGCAGGATCACCAGCGGGATCAGGCCCGGGCGGCTGACCAGCTCCAGCGCGGCATCCCGGTCGGCCGACCGGACCAGCTGGAGCGCGCCCTCCGCCAGCCCGGCCCCGGCCACCGCGGGCACGATCACGTGGTCGAACAGGGCCTCCGCGCTGCGCAGCGCCGCGCCGCCGGTCCGCAGCACCCCGGCGTTCCTCGACTTGAGGAGCTGGGACGCCACGTCCACGGTCACGTTCGGGCGGGCCTCGTAGTTGGCGCCGACCACCCCGACCGGGACCCGCCGCTCGGCCAGCCGCAGCCCGCCGGGCAGCTCGCGGACTCCCGCCTCGGCGGGCGGGAACGGCGCCTGCGCCAGCAGGCCGATCTGGCGGGACATCTCCGTGATCCGGGTGCTGTCCAGCCGCAGCCGGTCCAGCAGGCCCCGGCCCAGCCCGGCCTCCTCGCCCGCTGCCACGTCGGCGGCGTTGGCGGCGAGGACCGGCTCGGCGCACCCGGCCAGCCGGGCGGCCATCCGGCGCAGGGCGTCGTTGATCACCTCATCGGGCGCGGCGGCCAGGCTCGGCACCCCGGCGGCTGCTGCCTCGCCGCAGGTGGTCACCGCCTTCGCAACGTCGGACATGCTTGCGAGCCTAGGGCATGGGGCGGTGCCCGTTCTCCTTGGTTATCCGTCCCTCAGAACAGGACGGAGGCGAACGTCGCGACCTCGGTGAAGCCCACCCGGCGGTAGGCGGCCCGGGCGGGCAGATTGAAGTCGTTGACATACAGCGACACCACCGGGGCCACGGTCCGCAGCGCCTCGGTGACCAGGGCCGCCATGCCGGCTTCGGCCAGGCCCCGGCCGCGCAGCTCCGGGCGGACCCACACGCCCTGCACCTGGCAGGCGCGCGGGGTCACCGAGCCGATCTCGGCCTTGAACACGACCTGGCCGTTCTCGATCCGGGCGAACGCCCGGCCCGCCGCGATGAGCTCGCTGACCCGGGCCCGGTAGGCCCGGCCGCCGTCGGCGCCCAGCGGCGAGACGCCCACCTCTTCGGTGAACATGGCGATCGAGGCGGGCAGCAGGATGCCCAGCTCGTCCGGGCGGACCCGGCGCACCAGCGGGTCCGGGGCAACCGCTGGCGGCCCGGAGATCGCCATCACCGGCTGCGCTGCCCTGATCTCCCGCGGCCGTCCCCAGTACGGCGCCAGCAGTCCCCACAGGTCGTGCACGTCGGCGGCCAGGCCCACGATCGACGAGCAGCGCCGGCCCAGCGCCCGGGCCCGGGCGCCGAACGCCGCGATCGCCTCTGGGGTGGCCGACACCGGCACCAGGTTCGCCCCCACGTAGCACAGGGACGTCAGCTGGTCGCCGGGCTGGTAGCCCCACATCTGGCCGCCCAGGCGGATCGGATCGAGGCCCGCTTCGCGTACCCGGGCGCCCACGAACACGTTGACCACCGGGTCGCGGTCGCACAACTCGATCACCTGGCCGCGATCGCGATCGCTGAGCAGGCGCAGGGGCGATGACCGCGACGGCTTGGTGCGCAGCACCCTCCAAGCGTAACGGCCCGGCCGCCGGGCTCCGGGCGGCAGGCCGCCCTCGTCCCAGCCGGGGGACGCCGCAGCCACCGCTACCCGCCGGGGGACGGCGGGGGGCCCGCCGGGCAGGTCGCGTTCACCAGGCCGGATCCCGGTGGCAGCGCGCCGGTGGCCAGGTACCTGTTCACGTAGCCGGTCACGCAGCCGCCCGGCAGCTGCGCGAAGAACTGCACGTGGTTGCCGCCGCCCGGCACCACGACCATCCGGGCGCTGGGGAGCAGCCTGCGGGCGGCCAGCGCGCCCTGGTAGGGCGTGGCCGGGTCCAGGGTGCCCTGGATCATCAGGATGCCGGGGAGCCCGGCGCCGTGGATCTGCGGCGGCTGGGCGGGGCCTTTGACCGGCCAGAACGCGCAGGCCGCGTTGTACCAGGCGTTGTCCCAGGCCTGGTAGGGCGCGGTGCGGTACACCCTTCGGGTGTCGGTGTTCCACTTGGCCCAGTTCCGCGGCCAGTTGACGTCGGCGCACTGCACGGCGTTGTAGACGGCGAACTGGTTCTCGCTCTGGTTGGGCAGGTCGATCCCCTGGTACTGGCCGACCATCGGCCCGGTCGCGCCGCCGCGCACGTACGCGGACAGCGCCGCGGCCAGGCCGGGCCACACCGACGTGGTGTAGCCGCCCACCAGGAAGGTGTCGTCAAACTCGTCCGGCCCGATCATGGGCCCCTTCGGCCCGCTGATCGGGTGCGCCAGCAGCCGGGCCCGGGCCGTCAGCCAGGCCTGCTGCACGGCGGCCCGGGTGCTGCCGAGCCGGAACACGGCGTTGTGGGAGGCCACCCACCCGAAGAAGGCCTCCAGCCGGGCCTGGAACGCGTAGTCCTGGGCGATGTTGTCCGCGTACCAGATGCCGTGCGGGTCCACCGTGCTGTCCAGGATCATCCGCTTGATGCGGTGCGGGAACACGGTGCCGTACAGCTGGCCCAGGTAGGTGCCGTAGGACATGCCGAAGTAGCTGATCTGCTGCTGGCCCAGGGCGGCCCGGATGGAGTCCATGTCCCGGGCGGAGTTCAGCGAGGTCAGGTATGGCAGCAGCCAGCCGTACCGCTGCTGGCAGCCCGCCGCGTACTGCTTCGCGCGGTTCACCAGGGCGGCCTCCGCGGCCTTGCTAGCCGGGATGTAGTTGGGCCGTACCCCGGAGAAGAAGCTGGGCTGGCAGGTCAGGGCCGGGACGCTGTGGCCGACGCCGCGGGGGTCGAAGCCGATGATGTTGTACCGGGCGGCCACCGACGGGTCAAGGCCGGCCGCCACGTCGCCCGCGAGCGAGAGCCCGCTGGCGCCCGGCCCGCCGGGGTTGACCAGCAGGTCGCCGAGCCGGGAGCCGGCCGGCGCGGTGGCGGGCACCATGGACAGCGCCAGGCTGATCTGGCGGCCGTGCGGCTTGCTGTAGTCGAGCGGGACCTGCAGGCTGGCGCACTTCATGGGGGTCTGGCTCAGCGTGCACGGGCGCCAGTGCAGCGTGCCGCCGGCGGCCGTGGACCCGCCGGCCTGCGCGCCGCTCGTGTCCTTGATACCCGCCGGGCTGGTGGTGCCGCCGCTGGTGCAGGCGGCCAGCAGCAGGGCGGCCGCGGCGGGCAGAGCGGCGGCGGCCAGGGTCCGGCGCCGTGGCGGCGCCCCGTTCGGCCGGAAGGGCATGCGCATGCAGCCATCTTTCCGCATGGGGACAGGTGCCCGGGCCCGCCGGCACCCGGCCGGGTGCATCCCCGCCGGGTGCCGGTCAGGCCGTCAGGCCACGCTCACGCCGAGCGCTGCCGCTCCTGCAGCGCCCGCCGGTACTCCTCGATCACGATGTCGTTCAGCTCCTGGACGGACGTGTCCTTGCTGAGCTTGTCCAGCGTGATCATGCCGTGCTGGAGCAGGTTGACCCGGTCGCAGATCTCCAGCACCTGGCCGTAGTTGTGGGCGATCACGATGATCGACACGTCACCCCGGCGCTTGAGGTCCCGGACCAGGTCCAGGATCAGCGCGGCCTCCTTGGCGCCCATGGCGGCCAGCGGCTCGTCCAGCAGCAGGATCTTGGCGTCCGAGTACACCGCCCGGGCCACCGCGATGGCCTGCCGCTGGCCGCCGGACAACCGGGCGACCGGGGACTCCACCGACTTGAGGCCGATGCCGATCTCGTCCAGCCGTTCCCGGGCGATCTTCCGCATGGCCCGGTTGTTCAGCAGCGGCCACCGGACTGTCTCCCGCTTGAGGAACATGTTGTGGTAGACGGTGAGCTCGTCGATCAGCGCCAGGTCCTGGTAGACCACGTCGATGCCGTGCGCGCGCGCCTGGTCCACCGACCTGAAGCTGACTTCCTGGCCATTGAGCAGGATGCGCCCCCTGTCCGGCGGGTGGTAGCCGCACAGGATCTTGAGCAGGGTGGACTTGCCCGCGCCGTTGTCACCGATCAGGCCCAGCACCTCGCCCCGGGCCAGGTGCATGTTGATGTCCTCGAGTGCCTTTACCGCGCCGAACCGCTTGGCGACGTGCTCGACCACCAGAACATCGCCGTCCGCCGCCGGTGCCTGGACCGGCGTCTCCGGCCCGGTCTCTGGGGTCGTCATGATGTCCGCCCTGCCCTTCGCAGCCGTGCGAGCTGTACGTTCGCGACCATCGCTACCAGGATCGCGCTGCCGAAGATGATCGGCAGCGGGTTGGCGCTGATGCCGATCAGGTTGAAGCCGTCGAAGAGTTCCGCCAGCACCAGCGCCCCCAGGAAGGCGCCGATGATGGTGCCCGAGCCGCCGGCCATGGCCGTGCCGCCGATGACCGCTGCCGCGATCGCGTAGAACATCGGCGTGTAGCTGCCGTTGCTCGGGTCGATCGAGTTGGTGCGGAATGCCTCCTGCAGCCCGACCAGCGCTCCCAGGGTGCCGGTGATCATGAAGTTGCCCATCTTGATCTTGGCGACGCTGATGCCGGCCTCACTGGCCCCGATGATGTTCCCGCCGACCGCGATGGTGTGCAGACCCCAGCGCATCCTGGTCAGCACCAGGTGGAAGATGGCCACCAGCACGATCGCCCAGGTGATCTCCGCCCAGGCGTAGCTGCCGAACCAGTGCCCGATCCCCAGCGCGCTGGCCGGGATGTTCGCCGGGTAGGCGTGCGAGGTGGTGAGCATGATGCCCTGGAGAATGAAGCCGGTGCCGAGGGTGGTGATGAACGACGGCACCCCCAGGTAGACCGTGATGAACCCGTTGGCCGCCCCCGCGGCCATGCCCATGAGCAGGCAGATCAGGATCGCCAGCAGGGCCGGCACTGCCCAGAAGTCGATCAGGTAGTGCATGAGGAACGGGGAGAAGCCGAGGATGAACCCGACCGACAGGTCCATCTCGCCGCAGACCAGCAGCAGCACCTCGCCGATCCCGATGATCGCCCAGGGAGACATGATCTGGGAGACGTTGACGAGGTTGTCCCTGGTGAGGAAGTCGGGCGCGGCCGCCCGGAAGTACACGCCCAGCGCGATCGCGATCACGAAGACGGTGATTTCCCGCTGCTGGATGAGGAATTGCAGGAAGGCATTGGCGCTACGCCGCGCAACTGCCCCAGTTCCGCTGCCCGTGCCCGGAGGTCCTCCGGGGGCGCCGGTGACCTGGTTGCGCTCGGCAATGTTGCTCACGTGGCTATCCGTTCATGCTCATGGCGGACCACGCCGGCAGCGGGACCGCCTGCGGCTGCATGCTCGCGGTTCCCGCTGCCGACGTGGATATCCCTGACCTCAGCGTAAATCGGCTGGTCTGATCAGGCCGTGATGGCCCCGGACCGCTTGATGTACTTCTGCGCGGTGGTCGAGCCCTCGTACCGCGAGGTCGTGTTGAGGTACGGGCCGACGTTGGACTTGGTGACGAAGGTCAGGCCGGTGTTGGTCTCCGGCGGGTGGACCAGGCCACCGGACAGGTTGAACAGGTACAGCGCCAGCACCGGCAGGAAGCCCTGCAGGTAGGGCTGCTGGTCGATGGTGAACGTGAGACTGCCGCCCTTGATGGACGCCAGCGTCTGCGGGGTCAGGTCGAACCCGCCCGAGACGACCTGGTTCTGCAGGTTGTACTTCTGGACCATCGCGCCGACCGTCTGGGTCGATCCGGCGTCCACCGCGAAAATGCCCTTGAGGCTGGACTTGTGGGCCAGCACGTAGGCGTTGATCGTGGTGTTCTCCTGCGACAGCGACGCGCCCGAGGCCACCGACGTGAACTTGATGTTCTTGCCGGAGGACTGGATGGCCGCCTTGGCGCCGTCGATGCGCGGCTGGATGTTGGCCGTGCCGGGGGTGGCGATGAAGCCGACCGCGTTGCCGCCGCTCGGCATCGCCGCCACGATGCGCTTGCCCAGTTCCTGCCCGGACACGAACAGGTCCTGGCCGATGTAGGCGAGACGGTTGGTGCCGGGGTTGCCGGTCTCGCCGTCAGCGTTGTAGGAGACCACCGGGATGCCGGCGCTCATGGCGTTGGACACCGGGGTGGTGAACGCCGTGGAACTGATGACCGCCACGGCGATCCCGTTCGCCTTCGACGAGATCGCGGCGTTGGTAGCGCTCACCATCTCGGGCACGCTGGACGTCTGGGAGCCGGTCCAGGAGTAGCTGCAGCCCAGCAGCGCACAGGCGTCGGCCGCCCCGTACTGGGTGGGCACGAAGAACGGGTTGGTGGTCACGTGGTTGACGAAGACGAACTTCCACTTCGGGGTGCTCGGGAAGTTGCCCACGCCCCCCGCGGAGCTGGTCGTCGAGGAGCCGCAGGCGGCCAGCAGCGCCGATGCCGCCGCTGACGCGCTGAAGAGGCCGGTCCCGGCCAGCAGCCGCCGGCGGGTGGGGCTGTCCTTGATGTTGAGCGTTTCGATCGCCTCGTCGACC